>CAYNXY010000001.1:0-68870 GCA_964401285.1 uncultured Candidatus Saccharibacteria bacterium
GGCTCCGGGGGTGGGATTCGGACCCACGACCTAGTGCTTAACAGGCACCCGCTCTACCACTGAGCTACCCCGGACCGTGCAAATTTAAATTCTTCAGCTTTTCAATTATAACTTGAAGTTTAAACTCTTTCAAGAGAGAAAACTTGCGATTGTTGTTCGCCTAAGATATAATTTATAAAAATAAAGAGAACTCAGGTTAAAACACGACAAGATTGATAAGTCAATCGTTTTTTTATTAAGGAGAAGGTGGTAAAAAAATAAATATTTCTTAAAAATCTTGAAAACCAGAAAAAATTTTGTATTCTAACCCAATGGATAAAATAAAAGTTAGAAAAAGAGACGGCAGTTTAGAGCCGTTTAAAAGAGAAAAAACAATAGAGAGTATGGAAGCAGCAGGCGCTTCGCCGGAGGCTGCCGAATCAATAACTTCAGAAGTAGAAGAATGGCTGATCAAGGCAGCCACCAATAAAATTGTTCAATCTTCCGCAATAAGGAAAAGAGTGTTGGAGCTCTTAAGACCCCAAGACCCGAAAGCAGCTTTGAATTTTGAAAGGTATAAAAAATAATAAACCCCTACAGGGTTTTTATTTATGAATAAATCTTTTCAATTTAACCCCGCTAAGAAGCGCTTTCGAGGCGAATCTCTCTCCACGGAAGAATTGTTCGAACTGGGTCAACAACTCGCAAAAACCCAGAAATTTGGAATGGGGTTTCAAAAACCGTCCCAGCTTGTTTCACGATTTAAAGAAAACTATAAATATCTCATAGAGCTCAATCATTCGTTTATTGAATCCTCACAAGAGGATTATTCTTTTTTACCGGCAGCAGAGTGGTTTATAGACAACTTTTACGTTATTAGAGAACACCTGAAAGATTGCGACGTGAATTTACCCCAAAAAGGATATCCAGGTCTGCCCAAACTTCTTGGAGGTAAAAGGGAAGGATACCCTAGAATTTATGGGATAGCCGAAAAATTCCTAGCTCACTGTGATGCAAAATTCGACCTGGATGATTTTTACGAATTCATCAAAGGATACCAATCACAAGACGGTTTAACCACAAAAGAGCTCTGGATGCTCCCCATGATGTTACGGCTTGCTTTTATCGAGAACTTGAGAAGATTAGGAGAAGACGTAAAAAGAGTTCAAGAAAAACAAGAAAAAGCAAATTACTGGGCCGCACGCATCTTAAAAGAAAAAAACCTGCCCAATAAAAAACAAGGGCAGACATTTAAAGAGCTAACTTCTGCCCACCCTGACCCCTCCCCTGCTTTTGCCCTGCAACTTCTGGAAAGGTTGTACAACCAGGGAGAAAATATTGTTCCTTTACTAAAATGGTTTGAAAGAGGGCTCAACGAAAAAGGTTTGACTGTCCGCTCCGCTATTTCTAAGGAGCGCAACCGACAGGCGGCCGACCAGATATCGGTGACAAACACTATTGACAGCATGAGAGAAATACTAAAGTTAGAATGGAATAAGATAGTTGAAAAGCTGAGCCATCTGGAAGAAATTTTAAGAGGAGACCCGGCCGGTTTTTATCCCAAAATGGACTTTAAATCAAGAAACGCATACCGCACTAAAGTTCAAGAGTTGGCTGACAATACCAATTTGGGAGAAAGAGAAGTAGCAAAACAGCTAATCAACTTAACATCAAAAGAAAAAGACCCGCGTAAAAAACATGTGGGATACTACTTAGTAGGAGAAGGGGTTGAGCTTTTTGAAAAAAAGATAAATTACAAGCCGACCTGGAAGGAAAAATTATCTCGTTTTCTTTCCCGTCATCCTGCAAAAGTTTATTTCGGTGTGCTGACCACACTTACCACACTTTTTATGGGCGGGCTTTTAACTCTTGGTTGGGCTCTGGGAGGGGGATGGAAAGAGCTGGCAGCAATCGGTTTTTTAGGACTAATCCCTTGTAGCGAAATAGCCATAAGTATTACCCACCTTGGAGGTGGAGCTTTCCTTTCTCCAAAACTCTTGCCCAAGCTTGAATTTAAGAAAAAGGTCCCCCAAAAGCATTCAACAATGCTTGTCATACCTGCTCTTTTAAGCGATAAAAAGGAAATTGAAGACCTTATTCAGCGCTTGGAAGTACATTTCCTGGCCAACAATCTCGAAAACCTAAACTTCGCTCTTCTTTTAGATTACAAAGATGCTGTCAAAGAACATCTTCCTTCTGATAAAAAATTCTTAGAGACAGCCAGGGGAAAAATAAGAGAGCTTAATGAAAAATATCCTGCAGAATTCTTTATTTTAATCCGGGAAAGAAAGTGGAATCCCAAGGAAAAGATTTGGATGGGATGGGAAAGAAAAAGAGGAAAATTAAGAGAGTTCAATAGATTTCTTCTTGGTAATGAAAAAGATACCTTTTCAATATTTGGCGGCAACAAAAAAGTATTTTCCGATGTTAAATATGTTATTACCCTGGACCGGGATACTCGGCTTCCCAAAAACGAAGCTGGAAAGTTAATCGGGACGATGGCTCATCCCTTAAACCGGCCAGTTCTAAACTCTGAAAAAACAAGAGTAGAAAAAGGATACGGAATTCTTCAACCCCGCCTAGTTACCTCCATAAAGGAAGCGCAAAAATCAACACTTTCCCAGCTCTTTTCCGGACCAAAAGGGTTGGACCCTTACACCGGCCTGGTTTCAGATATCTACCAGGACCTCTTTGGAGAGGGAAGGTATATGGGGAAAGGGATTTATGACGTTAATGCTTTTGAAAGAGTGCTTGGAGAAAAATTTCAAGAAAACCTTTTTCTTTCCCACGACCACGTGGAAGGATTTTTAGCACGGACCGGGTTCGCAAGCAACTTGGAGGCCTTTGAAGACTTCCCCACCACCTACCACTCTTTTTGCATGCGAAAAAACCGATGGGAAAGAGGTGATTTTCAACTTTTAAACTGGCTCGGGAAAAAGATAAAAAACAAAAAGGGAGATGTCGTTAAAAACCCTTTGCCAATCATTGGCCGGTGGGTGCTTCTTAATAACCTAAGAAAGCATCTACTCCCTATATTCAATTTTTTCTTTCTTATCGGGGGGTGGTTCTTATTCCCTCAAAATCCATTAGTCTGGACAGCACTTGTTTTATTTGAAATGGGATTCTTTACCATTACAGCCCTCACCCAAGAGATTATTGGCCAATCAGTTTTCACTAATATTAAAGATGGTTGGAAAGGGTGTCTTGAAAATCTTTCAGCAAGCATTGACTGGGCTAAAAACTTTTCAATCAGCTTGAAAAAAGTAATTTTAGAATTCACATTTCTAGCTCATCAGGCATTTCTCATGCTTGAAGGCGCACTGCAAGCTCTAATTCGAAAACACATAACTAAAAGAAAATTACTCCAGTGGACTACTGCCTCTTCTGCGGAAAAGTTAAACGAGAACTCGTTCTCCACACTCTTTTGGTTTATGAAATCGGGAATCATTTTAGGAATAATTTGTTCGGTGGCAGCACTAAGCAGGAGGAGAGGGATGGTTCCTGTTGTTTTTTCCTCGATGTGGATTTTTTCCCCTGTTTTTGCCTGGTGGGCAAGCAGACCTCGGCAAGAAAAAACTAAACTTAGACGAAAAGATAAAATTAAACTTCGCCGTTTGGCGCGGAAGAATTGGAGATTTTTTGATGATCTCGTTGGAGCGGAAACCAACTTTTTACCTCTCGACACTTTCCAAAATACTCCGCAAAAGAAAATAGCGTGGAAAACATCTCCTACAAATATCGGACTCTATCTTCTTTCCGCTATTTCCGCCCATAATCTCGGATACATTTCCACTCTTAAATTCTTAAATCTTTTGGAAAAAACACTTTTTGCCCTGGAAAAGCTTCAAAAATACAAAGGGCACCTTTACAATTGGTACAATATTAAAAACCTCAAAATCCTGGCTCCTCATTATATATCAAGCGTTGATAGCGGGAACCTATGTGCTTCTTTTATTGTCGTTAAAAACATGCTTGAAGAGCTCATGGAGTCCCCTTTCTCGACAAATAAAATACTACCCGGCTTGAAAGATGAGTTTCAACTTCTTAAAGAAAAAATTGAAAAGATTGAAAACCGGAAAAAAACTTACAAAAAACATTTAGAGCGTTTGAGTTCATCAATCAACAAAACATCCGACTCTTCTTGGCAAGAATACTTAAGAAACGTAAAACAAGAAATTATTTCCTTTCGAAGTTTCTTAACCCGGGAAATGGAAACAGCTGATACAGAAGGGGCAAGGAAAATAAAAGAGATTTATTATTGGCTGGAAAAATTAAGCTCCCATACGGATGATTTCTATTATGAAAGAAATGGTTTCACAAAAGACCCTAAAAAAGCAACAGAAAGCGCTGCAAGAAGATGTGAAAACCTCTCCCAAAGATTTGACAAACTCACAGAAGAAATGGACTTTAGCTTTTTATACAACCCGGATAAAAAGCTCTTTTCTTTAGGTTTCAGGGTAGATAAAAACGAACTGGATAATATTTATTATAATTTTCTTGGCTCAGAATCACGCCTGGCTAGTTTTGTTGCTATAGCTAAAGGCGATCTCCCTGCCAAACATTGGTTTGGGATGGAAAGAACCTTAACCAAACTGAAAAACAAAAAAGCAGTAATTTCCTGGGGAGGATCTCTTTACGAATACCTCCTCCCCAACCTATTTTTAAAAAATTATCCCGAAACTTTACTTCATGAAACAATCGAGGTAGCTGTTAAAAAACAAATCCAATACGGAGAAAGAAAAGGAATCCCCTGGGGGCTTTCCGAAAGCGCCTATAATGCCCAAAACAAGGAGGGTTTTTATCATTACAAGGCGTTCGGGGTGCCGGACTTGGGAGTTAAATTTTCTCTGGGCAAGGAACCAGTAGTAAGCCCTTATTCCACCATGCTTGCTCTCCCCCGCTTTCCTAAAAAAGCAATTAAAAATTTAAAAACACTTAAAAAGGAAGGGCTTGAAGGCGAGTATGGTTTTTACGACGCAATAGATTACACTCCTCAAAGAATGCCTGCCGGGAAACGAGGGGTGGTTATCCCCACTTATTATGCCCACCATAAAGGTGCAAGCTTAATGGCGCTTACCGCTTCTCTTAATGACAATCCTTTTTCCAAGTATCTTTTCCGCGATTCACGTATAAAATCCGTAGAACATTTCTTGGAAGAAAAAACTCCAAGGGAAACACCAACCCTTGAACTTCATAAGTTCAAAAAATCAAGAAAACCAAGAATAACGGAGGAAAGATTTGGGTTTTCCACCACCTATATCACCGAACCATGTCAAGAAAACCCGAGTTCTTATTTTCTTTCCAACGGCAAATATCAAGTAATGATAGATGAGTCAGGAAGCGGATTTTCTAAATTCCAAGATTTTTTCGTAACAAGATTCAGAAAAGACCCCACAAGAAGAGAATCAGGAACATTCTTTTATATTAAAGATCTGGACACGAAAGATATTTGGTCTTCTACTTTTCAGCCCACCAAAAAGCCACCTAAGAATTATAAAATACTTCAGCACGAAAACAAGGTGGAATTTACAAGAAAAGATGGAGGGATAGAAACCAGAACAGAAATAGTTGTAGCCCCCCGTGAAAATGCTGAAATAAGGAGGGTGACCCTAACAAACCAAAGCTCAAAAGAAAAAGAGTTAGAGATTACAAGTTACGGCAAGATAGTTATAAATGGAATGGGGCAGGACCTCACACACCCCGTATTTTCCGATATGCTTGTTTCTTCCGAGTTTCTCTCTGAAAAGAACGCTTTGCTTTTCTGCCGGCCGGAGGCTGACCAGGACACCCCTCTTTGGGCGACCCACATTATAACTGAACAAGAAGAACCGATTGAATTTTCTGCTGACCGAAAAAGTTTCATTGGAAGGGGCAGAACACTTGAAAACCCAAAGGCCTTAGAGCAAAAACTCTCTGGTTCTTCTGGTTACACTCTTGACCCTATAATGAGTTTGAGGACTACTGTTAAGCTTGCACCCGGGGAAAAGAAATCATTGGGGTTTACCACTGCTCTCTCTTTTCGTAAGGAAGAGGTTCTTTCTTTAGCAGATAAATATTCAAAACTAAGCACTGTTGAGAGAACTATGCGGCTGGGAGAAAACTACGGGCAACTGGAGATGAGACAGCTTACCTTTTCTCCCGAGGAAAGCTTAATCTTCCAAAAACTTGCTTCTAAACTACTGTGGCCCGGGGAAAAATTAAGAAACACGGAAAAAATTAGAAAAAATAAAAAGAAAAAGGAAGACCTTTGGGGGTATTCCATTTCCGGAGACCACCCCATTCTTCTCATCACAACTTCGAGCTTAAACGATTTGGATTACCTTCCTTTAATCCGCCAAACCATAAGAGCTCAGAAGTTCCTGCAAAGAAAAGGTTTTATATTTGACCTTGTTGTCTTAAATAAAGAAAGTGGGGGGTATAAAAAAGAACTGGAAGAAAGAATAGGGGCTTTAGGCGGAGACAAAATGTCAGGCGTATGGGGAGAAGAGCGAGGCGGTATTTTTATCCTAGGATCCGATTTTATACCGGAGGAAAACCAAAACCTTCTTGAAGCAATGGCCTCCGTCGTACTTGAGGGGAACAAGGGGTCCCTAAAAGAACAACTGGAACAAAAAGAAGAAGAGAGCAAAATTCCGCTTTTTTCTCCACATCAAAAGCAAATTGAGGCAAAAGTAGAATTAAAAGAACTAGTAAATACCGACGAACTAGCTTTTTACAACAACTTCGGCGGGTTCGACGAAGAAAAAGAAGAATACGTCATAACACTGCGTCCAGACCAAAAAACTCCTGTTCCCTGGACAAACGTAATATCTAACCCCAATTTCGGCTTTGTTGTTTCCGAGTCGGGTTCTCAATTCACCTTTTGTGAAAACAGCAGGGATAACCGGCTCACACCCTGGTTTGGAGACCCCGTTCTGGATAATGCTGGCGAAGCGCTATTCGTGAAAGATGAAGAAACAGGAAAGAGCTGGTCCCCCCTAGCCTGGCCTAAAAGAGATAAAAACCCTTATCTTATTCGACACGGTAAAGGGTATGTGAAATTCAAACACAAATGTGAAGAAATAAGTTCAGACCTTACGCTATTTGTCCCCCGCAGAGACCCGGTAAAAATTGTACGCTTTAAAGTTAAAAATACTTCTTCAAAAGAAAGAAAAGTTTCCATCTATTATTTCTTGGAATGGGTGTTGGGAGAACTAAGAAGTAAAACTTGGCCCCACATCGTTACAGAAATTGACGAAAAAAGTAAAGCAATAATTGCCCTCAACCCGTTAAGTGAAAGTTTTTCGGAAAGAAAAGCTTTTCTTTGGGGAGAAAACCCGACAAGCTTAACGGGAGACAGAAAAGAAATTCTCGGCCCGGGAAGAGGTTGGAGCACCCCGGCAGGCCTGGACAAAGAAACTCTCTCAGGAAAAGTCGGGGCAGGGTTTGACCCAGGAGCGGGGGTTCAAAGACGCCTCAATCTAAAACCCGATGAGGAAAAAGAAATAGTGTTTCTTTTGGGAGAAGTAAAAAGCAAAAAAGAAATCCAAGCACTGATTGAGAAATACAAAAATCACGACAATATAGAAAACTCGCTGAAAGAAGTGAAGAGCTATTGGGAAAAAACTACCTCAACCCTAGAGGTTGAAACCCCGGATAAGGCATTGAACGTGTTGTCAAGCTGGCTTCCTTACCAAATATTAAGCTGCAGAGTGTGGGCTAGATCATCTTTTTACCAACCCGGAGGTGCTTACGGTTTCCGCGACCAGCTGCAAGACGCGATGGGGCTTGGGATAAACCACCCTGAAATCCTTAAAAAACACATAATCAGAGCGGCAAAAAGACAATACAGAGACGGCGGGGTTCAACATTGGTGGAAACCAGTGAGCAATTTAGGCCTGAGAAGTTCTTACACTGACGATCCGCTTTGGCTGGTCTACATTGTCTCCTACTATGTTCAGCTCACAGGAGATTACGAGTTTCTAGATAGAAGTCTCCCATTTTTGGAAAGCACCAAAGAGGGCTACCCCGAAAGCGAAACAATGGAAACTGCCACGCTATCTTCCGATAAAGCAAGCTTATTTGAACATTGCATGAGAGCAATAGAAAAAACCTTTGACCTTGGAGCACACGGTCTGCCAAAAATGAAAGGGGGTGACTGGAATGACGGAATGAATAAAGTAGGAGTAGAAGGACAGGGAGAAAGTATTTGGCTGGCTTGGTTTGAAATAAAAGTGTTGGAAGAGTTCTCCGAGGCAGCAAAGAAAAAAGGAGAAAAAGAAGCTTGGAGAGAACTAAACTCCAAAATAAAGAAACTCAAAAAAGAAGTGGAAAGAACCGGTTGGGACGGAGAATGGTACAGACGAGCTTATTTTGACGATGGCACACCTTTGGGCTCAAAAGAAAACAGAGAATGTAAGATCACTCTTACCCCTCAGGCCTGGGCGTTTATCTCCGGCGGTAAAGATAAAAAGCGACTCGAAGCAGCTCAAGTTTCTTGCGAAAAGTACCTGGTAGATGAAAATGAAAAATTAATTAACCTGCTCTGGCCTCCTTTTAAAAACCCCGAGCGCGACCCCGGCTACATTAAAAACTATCCACCAGGCGTTAGAGAAAATGGAGCTTGCTACCTGCACGCAGCAATGTTTTATATTTTAGGCCTCATCAATCAAAAGAAAAAAGACAGAGCTTGGGAGCTTTTCAGCTGGTTCAACCCAATAAAAAGAAGTTCTACCTCGAAACAAGTTGAAAAATACAAAGTTGAACCCTACATCTTGCCCAGCGACATTTATGCTTCTCTATCTCCCGGAGCAGGAGGATGGAGTTGGTATACAGGCACCGCTGCTTGGGTCTGGAGAATAACAGCTGAGTTCATATTAGGTTTAAAGATACGAGGAGAATACTTTATGGTTGAACCCTGCCTACCTTCTTCTTGGCCGGGATACAAAATGACCCTCAGGCATGGTTCTGATACTTACGAGATTACAGTTCAAAATTCGAAAGAAGAGGGCAAAGGAAAAAGAATAAAACTGGACAATAAAAAAATAGAAGGCGAAAGAATCGCCTTCCAAAACGACGGCAAACGGCATAAAGTAGAAGTTTTCTTAAAAAAAGAGTAACTTAAAACTCCTTGAGCTTATCTGCCTCCTCATGCTCGCGCAGTTTTTTCAGGGCGCGAGCTGCAATCTGACGTATTCTTTCTCTTGTCACCCCGAATTCCTGGCCCACCTCCTCCAAGGTGTGCTTCACCCCGTCTTCCAGGCCAAAACGCATCTCAAGAATCTTTTGCTCGCGCGGGGTTAGATCTTTCATAAGGTCTGAGAGCCGCTCTTTTAAAAGAGCACGAGTTGCTTCCTGGAGAGGGGTTGTGCTTTCCGTATCCTCGATGAACTCTTGCAAAAGGGTGTCCTGGTCTTCTCCAACCGGTGTTTCAAGCGAGATAGTACCCTTTATTATCTTTCTTATTTTTCTTACCTTAGATAAGCTTAAGCCCATCTCGGCAGCCATCTCTTCGGGTAGAGGCTCTCTCCCTAACTGTTTTCTCAACCTTCTTTGTTCTTTTGTATATTTGGAAAGTGTTTCCACCATATGAACAGGAATTCTTATGGTCCTCGAATAGTCAGCCAAGGCTCTGGTAATCGCCTGTCTTATCCACCAGGTAGCATAAGTTGAAAATTTGTAACCCTTTTTCCAGTCAAACTTTTCAACTGCACGAAACAGGCCCCTGTTCCCTTCTTGAATAAGGTCTAAAAAGCTAAGATAGGGAGAACGACCAATATATCTTTTAGCAATGGAAACAACCAGCCTCAAGTTCGCTTGAATCATTTTCTTTCTGGCCGCTTCTTTTTCCGCCCTATCGCCATTATTTATTTTTTTTGCAAGTTCTACCTCTTCCTTGCGAGAAAGAAGCGGGGTGCGCCCGATTTCCTTAAGATACATCTGAACCGGGTCCACCTTTCTCCTCTTCTCAATCGGACCCTCTTCTTCTTCCATTTCTAAAAATCCTCTTTTTTCTTTTATTTCCACTCCTTCTTCAGCCAACCGGCTGTAAAGCTTCTCCAGGCCTTCAATGTCTTTTTCCAAATAAGAAAAGGTATTCAAAATCTCCGCCTCGGTTACAAACCCCCTGGCCCTTCCTCTTTCCACGAAATCTTCCACTTTTTCTTTTCTAAAAACTTTAGATTTGGGCATCGAACTACCCGGCAAAGTTAAATCCAGCTCTCCCAGCGCTTCTTTTATCTCCTGCACCGATTTTTCACCAATCCCTTCTTTCTCAAGAAGGGTTTCTTCTTTTCTTCTTAAAAGTCCGGCCACTGTTTTAATATTGTTGCCCCGCAAAGCATTTTCCGTCCGAGTGGAGAGGCCGAGCTCCGTTACTGTGATTGACTTTTTTTCTTCCAAATTCTTTTTATTCATTGATATTTTCAATTTGTTTTGAAAGTTTATTAAAGTTTTCTGTTAACAATTTAACTTTTGACTCATCCCCCATCCTTTCCGCTTCTTTCAATCTTTTCGAAAGTGCCTTGAGTTCTTCTTTTCTCCTGATGTTTTTAATAACAGCAATACATTTTTTAACTTCATCTTTAACATTTTCCACCTCACCCATAACCTCTTTTCTTAAAAGAGCCATTTGCACTTTTTGGAACAGAGCTTGAGAAAGTTCTTCTTCAAGCTTCTTCGGATCAAGAGCCTCCTTTCTAAAAACGGTGAAAAGCTCAACTGCTTCCGGAGAAAAAAACTCCATATCTTCTTTTTTGATATACTCTGCTGCTTCCGGGTCTTGAATCAAAAAGTAAAGCAACTCATCCTCCATCATCTCTTCTTTACTTTTTTGTCTTTCTTGCCTGTCTTCGTCTCCCGATTCTACTTCTTGTTTAAAAGTGGGGGTCTCCTCTTTTATTTTTACTTTTTTAAGCTCCCTTTCTATACTTTCCTCGCTCACCTTAAGCCCTTCCGCTATCTTTTGAATCCAGTGGAACCGCACTATCTCGTTGGGAACTCTTTTTATAACCGGAAGTAATGTTTTTGCTATCTTTTTCTTCTCTTGTGCTTTGTCCGGGTCAAACTTCTCAAAAGCGGTTTGAAAATAATACTCTAAAACACCCTTAGCTTCTTCCACTAACTCTTTCCATTTCCCCGGTTTTTCTTTAATCACGTCAGCCGGGTCATGATTCCCCGACATAAGAATCACCTCCGTTTCAAAACCTTTCTTTTGAGCAAGTGCAATACCTCTTCTCGTAGCCGCACTACCCGCGCTGTCTGCATCAAAAGAAAATTGAAGACGATCTGTATATCTTTTAAGGATACGAAGTTGATAAGATGTCAGCGCCGTACCCGAAGAAGCAACAATGTTTTCAATCCCGACTTGGGAAGAAAGGATAACATCCGTATACCCTTCGGTTACAATACAAGCATCTTTTTCTCTCACCGCAACTTTGGCTTTATTAAGCCCATAAAGCACTTTGCTTTTATTGTAAAGAGGTGTGTTTGAAGTATTAACATACTTAGCCGTGCTCTCCCCCATTCTCTTAAAAACCCTACCGCCAAACCCGATTACTCGTCCGTGCAGGTCAAAAACAGGAAACATAATCCTGCCCCTAAAACGATCGTAATAATTACCTTTTTTATTTAAAACGGAAAGCCCTGTTTTTCTTATCTCTTCCTTTGTAAAACCGCGGGAAGTTAAAAAACGAGACAAAGAACGCCATTTATCGGGAGAATAACCCAGCCGCCACTTGCGAATTGAATCCTTATTTATCCCTCTTTCTTCAATCAAATACTTGTTTGCAAGCTGACCAGCTTTACTTTTTTGGAGCTGCTTTTCAAAAAAACGGCTTGCTAAATCACAAATTTCATAAAGCCGTTTCTTCTTACTTCTTGCCTTGTGGCTAACTTTCTTTAACTCAACCCCGGCCTTCCGGGCCAAGATTTCAAGTGCTTCTCTAAATTCCACCCCTTCAATTTCTTTCACAAATCCGTACACATCCCCTCCTTTGTCACACCCGAAGCATTTCCAAATCTGCTTACTGGGAGAAACAAAAAGAGAAGGTTTTTTATCGGAATGAAAAGGACAACGAGCTCTATAATTGGCTCCTGCTTTTTCCAGCTTGATATAATCCTTAATGACATCTACTATGTCCAATCTGTTTTTAATTTCCTCAACCTGGTCCATTCTTTGTTTTTAGTTTAACATCAACCCCCGATTTGTCAAAAAAGAAAAGATTTCAATAAATAAACTTGCCTCCAAAACGTGAGGCAGCTTAAAAATAATTTGTACTGACAGCTTACTCGGGGATTCTCGTAATGATATCTATCTTGTGATGAGGAATAAAATAGGTCTTTCCTTCACCGTTTTTTAAGATAGTTCTTCTGAGATTAATATCTGTCACAGTCCCTTCTTCCCCACCAACAGAAACCTTGTCTCCTACCTTGTACTGGCCGGAAAAAAGTATAAAAATTCCTGAAACATAATCTTCTATCGCCTTTTTTGAAGCTCTGCCAATCGCAAACGCCACCAGCGCACCACCGGCAAGAAGCGCCTGGATATTAATTCCAAATTCAGGGAGAATAGTCAAAAAAGCAAACCCCCACACCAAAGTAGTAAAAATACTGGAAAGAACCCCGTAAAGGGTTTCTTTTCGTTTTTCGTTCGTCTTTGCCACCCTATTTCTTAATTCGAATGTCTTCTCCAGCAAACGCCTTAATAACCTCTCCCCCAGTTTTTGCGCAATTAAAGAAGCAATAAGAATGCTTACTACTTTTACTCCTGAAGTAAGAATCCAGCTCGTTAATACCTCGCAATATTTTTTACTCAATAAAATATCAAACATATTTTTTAACTATTTTACTCTATCTAATTCTAGCATTTTTCCCCGAATTTTCAAAACAAACGGACCCGCTAAGAATTACACTTACAACTAAAATATTAAAAAACTCCACCAGGGGCTTCCAACCGAAACCACCTTCCCGTTTTGAGCGTTAATTTTTACTTTCATCTTCATCTCCATCGGAAAAATAAAAAAGAGCTTAGCTCTTCTACTCCCCTCAACAATGTATAACATCTCTTCTTCCAAGCTGCTCGCACCTACAAGCTCAATCTTTTTTATTTCCCCCACACCTGCTCTTCTGGCCCTCCCTGCAACAACCTCCTCTGAAACTTTTTCTTTTTTGCAATCCTTGGGACAATTACACTTGTTCTCCCAGGACTCGCAATCACCATTACCACAGTCAGAGCAAATTGAAGGCCGGCCAACCACTTTAACTTCACAATCTTTATCATAAACCGAAGCAGGCAGCAACTCAGTAAGGCCGGGGCAGCACTTTGAAACCTGCACCTCCTCCCCCGCTTTTTTACAGGGGAGTTCTTTTCGATATTCTTTCCCGCACCCTCCTCTATAAAAAGCCCAAGCTTCACAACTCGCCCCGTCCGGAAAAACACATACCCCCTGCTCTCCTCCCTCCGGCCCTTCTTTTATCTTGTGCTCATACCCCATTTCCTCGCAATAAGTTGCCGCCGGGTTAGCAAGAGCGGCCACTTCCAAAGGGAAAAACCCAAGAAAAATCCCACAAGTCAAAAGAAAGATTAATAAGTTTAAAAATATTTTATTTTCCATAATGAATTTCCATCAAATTTTCCTTATTCTTAATTGAAGACCTTTATCTGCTATATACATTATATATTATTAAGATTATTCTTAAACCAACTTGCCCACAGATCAAATACTTGACTTAAACACTAATTTGTGCTACTTTATCTTTAAGTTCATTGTATCTTTTACGCTTTTAAGGAGGAGGAACCATGGATGCAGGAATGGAATATAAAAAAAGCCCCGCCCAAATAGCAGGATGGGGATTTGTTGTCCTGGGGACAATATTAATTTTATTTGATCTTTGGGCTGACGCCAGAGGGGTAATAGGAGGGTTAGGAGTCCGAGACATGGACCCATATTACCGATTGGTTGTTAAACTACCTTTTTTCTGCGTAGCTGCAAGTTTCCCAATAGTTCAACTTGCCTTTTGGGTTAAAATGGAATTTGGTTTCCCATTGGACACCTCGGCAGACAAAATTCCGTGGTTTCTAATATATTTCGGGATATCTAATCTCCTCGATATAACCTTCTCCCTTTTAACTTTTTTCCAAGGTAAGATAAAACCTCCATGGCCAGGAGAAAACGCTTTATTCTGGCTAATGGCACTTATTATATCTTTCCTTGCAGAAAAGTTTCTCGTTTGGGGAGCCGAGCTATTAAATCGGACTGGTAGAGAAGAGAGCTATAGCGGCGGTGGTGAAGAAGGAGAGTGGGCTAGAACTCGTGGAGGAGGTGAAGGTTTTGGTATGGGATAGCAATTTATTTAGAAGCCACTCGCAGCGCGAGTGGCTTTTTCTTTAATTTCTATTAAAATATTATATCGAAACTTCCCCTAAAGAGGCATCGACCCCGAACTCCATCGTGAACGTGCCGTTTATAATTTTATTCAAAAAAGATAAAAGATTAACTCAAAAAAGTAAGGCGGAACCGAAATAAGCCAGCAAGACATAGCGGCTTATTCTCCCAACCAGGCAGGCGGTTAAAAATTTAATGAATGAATAATTGGTTAACCCGGCGACAATGCCCGCCAGGTCAAAAACAGGGTTGGGTAAAAAGGAAAAGAAAACAAAAAACAAAAACCCGTTATTTTTTATCATCTGCCTTATTTTAACTAACTTGTTGCTTTCAGAAGAAAGCAGTTGGCCACCGTAACCACTCAAATAACCGGTAACCTCACCCAAAGCTGAACCAAGGCCGGCCAAAAGTCCAGTTGGAAGCGGCTGCAACACCGCAGCAACTGCCACAACAGAAAGTATCCCGGGGACAGGGAAAATAATCGTAGCACTACTTAAAAAATTTAATAAAAATATTCCTAGATAACTCCAACCGGCAAAGCCAACCAGGGTTTTGCGATAATACAAAATCAAACCAGTAACAAAAACGGAAAAGAAAAGGGCAAGAAAACGCCTTATTTTTTTATAATCCCCTTTGGGGCTTATTTTTTTAGCAGCTCTCATGTTTTTTTAATCTTTACCTTGCCACGGCAGTAAAGCCGGCCCGATAAAAAGAAGAGCTTTCCGGATAAATATAAGTTCTCTGACGTGGATGTGATATTCCTGAATTAGTTTTAAACCGGCGGCAATAATCAAGGCATAAATCACAGTAGGTAATTTTAATAACTCAGGGTTGGTTTTTAAAGCTAAAAGATAAAACCAAAAAAACGCCTCAAAAACATTCGGGCAGTAAAAAAAGAACCGTCTGTTGCGAGTAAGAAAAAAAAGGGTGTGCCCGACTAATCGCAAAACGTAAAGTAAGGAAAAAATTACTAGCAAAAGCTTGTTGGGGTAAGAATAAAAAACATATATCAAAACAAAAGAGTACCAGAATAAGTCAGCCCATTTATCCCAGTATTGATATTTCTTGATATTAAAACCGGCGGTGGCAAATATTAAACCGTCAATTATGTCTAGAAGAACAGAAGCAATTACCATTAAAACGGGAGCACGGATTACAAATGGTGCCTGAATAAAACGAAGAATTATAATGCCATAAGCCGGCAGCTGCTTCTTGCCACCATTTTTAAACATGGTTTCTCCCCTGACCCGCTAAACTAATAAAAAGCATATATACAAGCTTAAAAAAATTAAGAATAATTAGCTAAAATTTTTAATCAAGTCGCTTACAAACTTGAAATCTCCGTCTCCTTCCAGCACAATGTCAAATCTTTCTTGGTACCTTTTCCTCAACTCATCCTCGTCAAAGTTTAAAAATCCAATCGTCAATAGATGTTTATGGGGGAAGCCCTCAGCCATTGCCAGATCATCCAAAGCGTCCCCTAAAAGAATAACGTTTTTTCTTTTTTTTATTGCCCGACGGGCCTCAGGGTTTTTCTTAAGAGAAGTTTCATCTTTATTAAGAGAATGGATAACAGAGCCGCGGATAGAAACCGCCTTCCCCTCTTCGTCCCAATTGAACCTATTTATCAAATAATAAATATTTGGATAATCTCTCCCCTCTTTTTTAAAGAAAAGCGGGATCGCTTCTCCGCATCCACTTGCAGAAAGTATCACTAACGGAATATTTTTTTCATTAAGAAAATCCAAAAATTTGAGAACTCCCTTCCTGAACTCAACATTTCCGTTTTCCACAATGTCTTTTATGTCCTTCTTAGACAACCCTGATTTAATCAAAAGCTCGTTATGAGATTCCCACCAATTCTGCATTTCTTTTTTCTTTTTCGGGAGAGGGATCTTCGGATCTATCTCAATGGGGTGGAATTTATCAAATAAAGCATGAGCTTTTTCTGCATAGCCGTCAGTTAAATATTCTCCGTTTCTTAATATAGAAATAAGAGAAGGGGTTTTAACCCCGTCTCTTACCCCATAAGTAAGAGTTCTGTCAAAATCGGAGAGGATATAAAGATTTTTGTAAGTAGCACTTGCAATTTCAGATTTTAAATACTCTACTTTTTCAGGGTTAGAAATCAAAATCTTCATTTTCAAGTAAGTTTTTTGTTATTAACACAAAACTATTTTTGGCGGAGGGGGTGGGATTCGAACCCACGAGACGCAAAGCGTCACGGCACTCCAAGCCGTCCCAATCGGCCACTCTGGCACCCCTCCCCTCTTTTTTAATCTTACCAAAACCCTTTCTAAAACAAAAGCCCCGAAGCCGGGGCTTTTGTTCGTTTAAAGAGGAGGATTTTTAGAGACCGCCCATCCCACCCATTCCTCCGCCCATTCCGGCCGGCATTCCACCTCTCGGCATTCCTCCTCCACCTTTATTGCCGCCGTCGTCCTCTTCCGGCAGGTCAGCTACAAGCACTTCGGTTGTAAGAAACATTGAAGCAGCCGAAGCAGCATTTTCCAGTGCAGAGCGAACAACCTTAACCGGGTCAACAATCCCCGCTTTCATAAGGTCTTCAAACTTCATCGTTTCTGCATTGAATCCGAAAGATCCTTTTTTGCCTCTAATTTTAGCAGCCACTACCCCTCCATCAAGTCCTGCGTTTTCTGCAATCCTTCTCACCGGTTCTTCAAGAGCTCTTTTAAGAATCTTTGCCCCCGTCTCTTCATCCTCTTTCATCTCCAACTCTTCCAGAACAGAAGCTGCTCTTAAAAGTGCAACGCCTCCACCGACAACAATACCTTCTTCTACTGCGGCTTTAGTAGCGTTAAGTGCATCTTCTGTTTTATCCATCCTTGCTTTTTGCTGCACTTCGGTGGGAGCACCAACCTTAATAATGGCAACGCCGCCCGTAAGCTTCCCTAATCTTTTTCTCAAGCGCTCTCTGTCAAAGTCAGAATCGCTTCGCTCTATCCTTTTTCTAACCTGGTTGGCTCTTTTTTGAACTTTTTCCTGTGAACCCTCTCCTTCAATAATAGTAGTGTGCTCTTTGGTAGAAACCACCTTGCGGGCTTTACCCAACATATTAAGTTGAGCATCTTCCAGCTTCATTCCCTTATCTTCGGAAATAACCTGCGCCCCGGTAAGCACCGCTATGTCTTCAAGCATTTCTTTTTTGCGGTCTCCAAAACCAGGCGCCTCAAGCGCTAAAGCGTTGAAACTTCCCCGTAGCTTGTTAATAACAAGTGTTGCCAGGGCTTCACCCTCCACCTCGTCTGCAATAATTACGAGTTTTTTACTCCCTTCATTAGCTAAGCTCTCGAGTAAAGGCAAAATGTCAGACAAAGCAGAAATTTTTCTGTCGGTGAGTAAAATATGCGGATCTTCATAGACCGCTTCCATTCTTTCCGAATCCGTCACCATATAAGGAGAAATGTATCCTTCGTCAAAACGCATTCCGCGGACAATCTCTTTTTCCAGACCAAACCCTTTTGATTCTTCCGTGGTTATCACTCCGTCCTCCCCCACTTCGTCCATTACTTCAGCTATCATTTTGCCGATTTCTTCGTCTTCAGCTGAGTTGGTGGCTACCTGAGTTATCTCTTCGTTGGTCTTTAATTTTTTGGCAGTGCTTTTTAATTCTTCAATTACACTTCTAGCTGCCTTTTCAATACCTCTTTGGATAGCCAAGGGGTTGGCTCCCGCTGCCACGTTTTTGAGCCCTGCATCAAGAATTGCTTGGGCTAACACCGTAGCAGTAGTAGTACCGTCTCCAGCCGCATCATTTGTCCTTGAAGCAACCTCCTTTAAAATTTGAGCTCCCATATTTTCCACTTCATCCGGGAGATCTATCTCTTCGGCAATTGAGACACCATCATTTGTGATGGTGGGAGCGCCGAAGCTTGAACCTAAAACTACATTGCGGCCCTTGGGGCCCAAGGTAGCTTTTACAGCATTGGCCAGTTTATCAGCACCGGCCTTTAACTTTTTTCTTGCTTCCTCTGAATAGATTATCTGTTTAGCCATAGTTACTCAATAATCGCCAAAATATCATTTTGACGAGCAATTAGATATTCTTTATTATCAACTTCGATTTCCGTTGGTCCGTATTTATTAAAAAGAACCGTGTCTCCCTCTTTAACTTCCATGGGGAGAACCTTACCCTCTTTTGTTCTTTGACCCGGACCGACAGCCACAACCTTTCCCTGCTCTGGTTCTTTCTTTTTGGCGGTTTGGGGAAGAAAAATACCACTTTCCGTTTTCTCTTCCTCTTCAACCGGTTCTATCAGAATGTGGTCTGATATTGGTTTAATTTCCATATAAATTTTTAGAATTAATTTAAATTAATTATTTTGTTAATTAGCACTCGGACCTTTTAATTGCTAATTCTATTGTAAGGACAGGAGCACTCCTTGTCAACCCCATTTTTTAGAATTTTCTGGACTAAAAAAGCCACCTAAATTTAGACGGCCCTTGAGTTTGATAAGCATCAGTTACTCCTGCCGGTTCTTTTCAAAAAATCTTTAAGGCCGGCTTCTTTTTTGGGGAAAAATTCTACTATTCTGGCTGCAGGAAGAATAAACAAGATGTATTCCTCTTAAAACCCAGCTGCACTCTCAAAAGATTGACGAAAAGCGCTCTTTCTGATATGTTATGTGAAAGGAAGCAACATATGCAATTATGATTATTCATCTTTTTTTTTGCACTTTAGCTGGGACTTTAGTCCTTTACTTGAGCGACAAATTCATCAAAGGGGTAAGCTTCAACGGGCCTTTTAAAATACTTGTTCTGGCAGGTTTCGTGCTGGGAGTACTTAACACGCTGCTTAAGCCAATTTTGAAAAAGATAACCTGGCCGTTAAGGATCCTTACTTTGGGGCTTTTCAACTTTGTAATAAATATGATTATTCTAGAGTTTGTAGATATTATATTCCCGGAGCTTGTTATAAGCGGGTTAGTTCCGCTTTTTATAACTGGTTTAATACTTGCTCTTTCTACATTTCTCTTTCATAAAAACTTTTCCTAATAAATTTATGGAGACACAACAATTACTTTCCATCGCACAACTTGTCGTTTCGCCCTTTCTTATCGGATTGATTCTTCTTCAGAAAGGAAAAGGAAGCGGACAACTCATAGGAGAAACCGGTCGTTTTTACAGAAGTTTGCGGGGAGCAGAAAAAAAGGTCTTTTGGGCCACTGCTTTTCTTGGTTTTTTGTTTATCGGGCTGGGGGTCTTAAACCTCGTTCTTTAACCCCGCTTTCTAAAAAGTGAGTAAAAATCTAAAAAAAATGCTTAACGGTACGAGAGGGGCTAAAAGTTGGTTCCAAAAACTACCAACTTTTAATCAGTGGCTGCGGTTGCCTCGAGTACTCTCAAGAGGAGAAAAAATAATATTCTTTATTCTTTTTTTAGTTTTTCTTTCCTCTGCCTCTTTTCTCCTCCGCTCTTTTTATCTTGCAAGAACAACCATCGGCCCGGCCAAAGGCGGGACACTTGAAGAGGGAATAGTCGGCCATCCCCGTTTTATAAATCCAATACTTGCCTCAAGCGACCCCGACCGTGACCTGGTGCAGCTCACCTTTTCCGGTCTGATGAAATACAATGAGAAGGGAGAAATCGTAGAAGATCTAATAGAAGAATATTATCCCCAAGAAGAGAAAGGGATATACGACGTTACACTTCGAAAAGATATTTTCTGGAGTGACGGGCAGCCAATAACCGCTCACGACGTGGTTTTCACCGTTGAAACCATTAAAAACTCATCTTATAAAAGCCCGGAAAGAACAAACTGGATTGGCGTAAACGTAAAAGCGCTTTCTGATAAAAGAATAAGGTTTGAACTTCAAAAACCCTATTTCCCCTTTAAAGAACGGCTAACGCTAAAAATAATACCTAAGCACATTTTTGAAAACGTAACAGCAAAAGAGTTTGCTCTTTCCCCTTACAATTTACAGCAGGTGATTTGCTCCGGCCCCTTTGTTATCAGCCATATTGAACAAGATGAAAAAGGGAAGATAACCGAATTGGTGCTTGTTAAAAACAAAAAGTTTTATGGGAAGGACCCCTATCTAGACAAGATTCATCTTTCCTTTTTTGATGAAGAAAAAGAGGCCTGGGATGCTCTTAACAAAGGGGTAATAGAAAGTTTTCTTATCACCGACCCCAGTAAAAATAAAGAAATAACTAAAAAAGGATTGACTATCCATACGGCTCGTTCTCCTCGTTACTTCGGAATATTCTTTAATTTGGAAAACAATGAGCTTCTTAAAAAAGAGGGAGTAAGAAAAGCGCTCTTCTCCGTTCTTGACAAAAAAGCAGTAAAAGAACAAGCAATCGATGGTTGGGGGGAAACAGTGCTTTCCCCAATCCTCCCTACTCTTTACGAATTTGACCTGCCGGCGCAAGAGGAGGCAGAAGATGCAATAGCTCTACTGGAAGAAGCAGGGCTTACTAAAGAAGAAGAAAAATGGGTCGTAAAACCCGAACCTGAATTTATTTTTGAAAACCGTTTAGAAAAGGGAGATGAAGGAGAGGAAGTAGAGTCCTTACAAAAATGTCTCGGTAAATGGGAAGATGTCTACCCCGACAAAGAAGTCACCGGTTACTTTGGCAGCAAAACGGAAGAGGCGGTGATTAAATTCCAGGAAAAATATAAGGAAGACATTCTAGCTCCCTGGGATTTTACGGAAGGAACAGGAATTGTTTCGGAGACGACCCGCGAAAAACTCAACGAGCTCTGCAACGAGGAAAAAGGTACTCCTGTTAAATTCACCATCAAGACCCTAAACCAGGATTTCTTGGTAAAAACAGCTGAGGCCATAAAAAGCCAATGGGAAGAGTTTGGGGTTGAAGTAGAAGTTGAAAAGTATAAGTTCAGCCAGCTAACACTGGAGGTGATAAACGAAAGAGATTATGAAATTCTTCTTTTTGGAGAAATGCTCGGCATGATCCCGGACCCCTTCTCCTTTTGGCACTCTTCAAACATTTCTAATTCGGGGCTTAACCTTTCACTTTATAAAAACGAAGAAACAGACAAATTTTTAGAGGAAGCACGAGCAGCTGATAACTATGAGAAATTCAGAGAACAACTATTTAAATTCCAAGAACAGTTCACAAAAGACAGACCGGCCATCCTGCTTTTCAGCCCTGAACTTTCCTATGCAGTCGACAACCGAATAAAAGGAGTGGACCTCAACATCGTTGCAGGACCTACCCAACGATTCCACAATATTGAAGAGTGGTACATTAACACAAAAAGAAGTTTCAAATAATATGAAGCAAAAAACAAAAAAACCAAGTGTGAGGTTGCTAAAAGAGATGAAAAAAGTTGTTTACGATAAAAGTTTTGCGGGCAAGAATAAAAATCTTAAGCTTTATGAAGTTTATCGAAACTTGAAAAAAGACGGCAACTTGCGCTACGATATAACGATCGTGAAACCCCAAATGCTCGGAGAAGAATTCGTAAGAACCAAAGGAAACTGCAACACCGAAGGATTCCAAGAATTATACACCGTGCTTGAAGGAGAAGCGATATTTTTCTTGCAAAAATTCAAAAATAAAAAAGTAGAAGACGCCCTGGCTGTCAAAGTAAAGGAAGGACAATGGGTTATTATCCCTCCCTATTATTGGGTAGTT
Organism: uncultured Candidatus Saccharibacteria bacterium; assembly: GCA_964401285.1. Lineage (GTDB taxonomy): Bacteria > Patescibacteriota > Minisyncoccia > Minisyncoccales > CAYTKG01 > CAYLVJ01. The sequence continues at coordinate 21,969 of CAYNXY010000001.1, forward strand.
CTCATCAACCCTTCTCGAGAAAAAACTTTGGAAACAGGGAACTGGGTTTCCAATAAAACAGAAAATAAATACAAGGAATTGGAAAAAATGGGTGGACAATGTTATTTCTACACAAAAGACGGTTGGGTAAAAAACAAAAATTATGAAAAAATTCCGGAACTAAGAACCGAGGGAGCGCTGGATAATAGACCGGAATCACTCGATTTCTTAAGAGGAGGTATTGGAAAATAAATTTAGGCCGCGGTGGTGGAACCGGCAGACACGTAGCGTTCAGAGCGCTATGAGCTTTGGCTCATGAGGGTTCAAATCCCTCCCGCGGCACATTAATTAACAAATAATATTAAATATGAGTAACAAAGAAAAGTTGAAAATCATTCCTCTCGGAGGATTGGAAGAAGTAGGAATTAATATGACCCTGTTTGAATACAAGGGGCAGATTTTAATTGTGGACATGGGGCTTATGTTCCCGGAAGAGACAACCCCGGGTATTGATTTTATCATCCCCAATGTCTCCTACCTTGAAGGCAAGGAAAAAAATATATCAGGAGCGGTGATAACACACGGCCATTATGACCATATCGGTGCTATCCCCTATCTTACAAGCAAGCTGGGTTATTCTTTCCCTTTTTACACGGGAGAGCTAGCTAAAGAAATCATTATCAACCGTCAAAAAGAGTTCCCTCAAAAAGAAAAACTGGACATCAAAACAGTGGTAGACGGCCAAAAAGAAAAAATAGGACCTTTCGAGCTAGAATTTGTAAGGGTCAACCACAACATTCCGGATAGTTTCGGGGTAAAGATTAAAACCCCGATAGGGAACATCTTTCACACCGGAGACTTTAAAATTGACCCCACTCCCGTTTTTGACGAACCAATCGATCTTGACCACATTAAAAAAATCGGAGAAGAGGGAGTTCTTCTTCTTATGTCCGACTCCACACGAGCTGAGGAAAGCGGTCATTCCCTTTCCGAAAAGGAAATTATGGAAAACCTGGATAAGGTTTTCCAGAGCGCAAAAGGCAGAATCATTGCTTCCACTTTCGCCTCGCTCTTAAACCGTGTACAGCAGCTTATCGTACTTTCCGAAAAACACGGACGAAAAGTTGCTATTAACGGTCGTTCAATGGAAACAAATGTTGAGATTGCTCAAAAACTGGGCTACTTAAAGATTAAAAAAGGAACCCGGATAAAAACTAAACATATCCACAGATACTCCGACGATAAAGTAACAGTAATCTGCACCGGAGCCCAGGGCGAAGAAAAAGCCGCTCTCTCCCGTGTGGCAAGCAACGAACATAGACATCTGCATCTTAAGCCCAACGACACCGTTATTTTTTCTTCTTCCATCGTACCGGGAAACGAACGAAGCGTGCAGCAACTCAAAGACGCCATTCTTAAGAAAACAAAAAATATTTACCACTATGAAATGATGGATATCCATGCCGGCGGGCATGCCAAACCGGAAGAGTTGAGGCAGATGATAAACCTTATAAAACCTCGCTTCTTCCTGCCTATTGAAGGTGAGTACTCAATGAGAGTAGCTCACAGTAAAATTGCTCAGGAAGAAGGCATTCCCGAAGAAAACATCATTCTCGGAGAAGACGGGGATATTATAAACTTATCCGAAAATAGTTTTTCCCTTAAAAAGGATGGTGCTAAAACCGGCTATGTATTGGTAGACGGATTAGGAGTGGGAGATGTGGGGAAAATTGTCCTAAGAGACCGGGAAAGATTAGCGGAAGATGGAATTTTTGTTGTAATTGCCGTGATTGACAAAAAAACAGGTAAAATTCAAAACTCACCGGACATCATATCCAGGGGGTTTGTTTATCTGCGTGAATCAAAAAACCTATTAGCGGAAACAAGGAAAAAAGTAAAAAACATAGTAAGAGGATCTTCCAAGGGGCGAGTAATTGACGAAGATGCCTTGAAAAAAGAGATGAGAGAAAAAATCGCAAGCTACCTTTACTCTAAAACAAAAAGAAGGCCAATGGTTTTACCTGTTATAATAACAGTGTAAATATCCATTATTACACTTAACTTCTTTAAGTATGAAAGTTTTCAGCGGAGTCCGGCCCACAGGTAATATACACATCGGAAATTACCTTGGGGCCATAAAAAACTGGGTTGAGCTTCAAAAAAAACACGACTGTGTATTTTGCATTGTTGATTGGCATGCTCTTACGACCCCCTACGACCCGGAAAAACTGGACGATTATATCGAAGAGACAGCCCTGGCTTATCTGGGAGCCGGGATCAACCCTGAAAAAAGCATCTTTTTCCTTCAATCCCAAGTTAAAGAACATTTAGAGCTCACTTGGCTTTTAGGCACGATCACTCCTGTTGGGGAACTTACAAGAATGACTCAGTACAAAGAGAAATCAGAAGAACTTGAAAGCCCGAAAGCAGGGCTTCTGAATTACCCCGTTCTCATGGCGGCTGACATTCTTCTCTACGACGCGGAAGGAGTACCTGTTGGAGAAGACCAGGTTCAACACGTAGAACTGACTAGAACTCTGGCCCGCAAGTTCAACAGTAGGTTCGGGAAAACACTTAGAGTCCCCAAGGCGCTCACTCCCGAAATAGGAGCAAGGATTATGTCTCTTTCGAACCCTGAAAAAAAGATGTCCAAAAGCGGTGACCCTAAGGGCTGCATCGGTCTTTTTGAAAAACCCGACTCCATCAAAGAAAAAGTTATGAGTGCAGTAACAGACCCCGGGCGGGAAATAAAATACAACCCAGAGAAAAAACCGGGCATCTCCAACCTAATTACAATCTATGCCCTATTCAATAATGAAAAAATTGAAGGGGTGGAGAAAAAATTCCAAAAAGCAAACTACTCTGAATTCAAAGAAAGCTTAAACACTCTTCTTGTTGATTCTCTTGCCAAATTCAGAAAAATAAAAGAAGAAACAACAACGGAAGAAATAAAAAACACCCTCAGAAAGGGTGGCAAAAAAGCTCGCACTCTAGCCCAAAATAAAATGAGGGAAGTAAAGGGTAAAATGGGGCTTACTTGGCCTTCTTAATAAGAGTACTTACTTCTTCTTTTTTCTCTTCTAGTAATTCTTGAGATTTGGCTTCCATATTCAGACGAAGCAACGGCTCAGATTGGGAGGGACGAAGATTAAAGTGCCACTTCGGGAAGGAGACGCTTAACCCGTCTATTTTTTCTATTTTGCAGTCCTTATTTTTATAAAAATCTTCCACCGCCCCTAGAATAACTTTAGCTTCTTTTTTCCCATCAATCTCGAAGTTAGTTTCAGGAAGAATACAATATTCTTTTCTCAACCTGTCTAAATATTCTTCCAGCGGCTCCTCCATCTCTTCTATCGCTTCTAAAAAGTAAAGAGAAGCCAAGAGGCCGTCGTCAAGATAATAAAAGTCCCTGAACACGTAGTGGCCGGAGGTTTCACTTCCAAATACAGCATCCACCTCTTTCATCTTCTTTTTGATCTCGGGGTGCCATGTTTTCGACTTCACTACCTCTCCTCCCGCTTTTTTAATCTCGTCATCAACAACCCCCGATGTTCTTATATCTACCACAATCCTTTTCTCTTTCTTCTTTTTTAAAAGATGCTTCCCAATGATAAGAGAAATAAAACTGGGGTCGATCACCTCACCTTTGCTGTCCAGGGCATAAAACCGGTCTCCATCACCATCCCATAAAAACCCAAGGTCTGCCTTTTCCTCTTTAACACTGGCTACAGCAAACCTTCTATTTTCTTTAATCTTCGGGTTTGCTTCGTGGTTCGGGAAAGAGCAATCCGTTTCCCAAAAAAGAGGTATTTTTTTAATTTCACTATCCTTAAAAATTTCTTCAAGATAAAGCCCCGTCATACCATTACCTGCGTCCATCACCACCTTCACGTCGGGCAATACGTTTACTTTACCTTTAAGCTCTTTGATGTAAGGAGCACGGACTTCTTTCTCGACTACCTCCCCTTCCTCTTTGCGGAAATCAACCTTTCCGTTTTCGATCATTTCTTTAATCTTATCGAGTACCTCTTTTCTGCCAAGAGGAACTGCCTTCTCGCCTACAATCTTTAATCCGTTATACTCTTCAGAAAGATGAGAAGCAGTAACAAAAATTCCACCGTCACATTTAAAATGAACAACAGAAAAATAAAAAGCGGGGGTTGAAGCAAGGTCAATATCAATAACCTTCTTTCCGGTTTCCTTAAGCCCCCGCACCAGGGACTCTTTAAGGCCAGAGGAAGAAGATCGGGCATCCCTTCCTACAACTATCTTTTTCTTATCTTTGTAAAACAAACCGAAAGCACGGGCCACAAGATAAACCGTTCTTTCATTTATGTCTTGAGGAAAATGCCCTCTTACATCGTATTTTTTAAATATATCCGGATTTATTCTCATTTCTACTTGAATTAGTAACAAGTTTATTATAGCATAATTTAATGGCTTTTTCAGTTGGTTTAATTGGCTTTCCAAATGCTGGAAAGTCCACTTTATTTAAAGCGCTCACCAAAAGAGAGGTCCGCATTGAACCTCGGCCTTTTAGTACAGTGGAGCCAAACGTCGGGGTTGTCCCCGTACCGGACGAGCGTTTTGAAAGAATTACAAAAATCGTAAACCCGGGGAAGAAAACCCCGGCCACAATAGAATTTTGGGATATTGCCGGCTTGGTAAAAGAAGCGCACAAAGGCGAAGGGTTGGGAAACCAGTTCCTTGCTCAAATAAGAAACTGTTCCGCTTTGGTAGAAGTTATAAGATGTTTTGAAAGCAAAAACGTAGCCCACGTTGAAACAAGCGTTGACCCCGAAAGAGACCTGGAAATCATAAAAACTGAACTTGTCATGAAGGACTTACAAACCGTAAACAACGCTTTATCCAAAATAGAGAACGAAAAAAGCAATAAAAAAAATCCAGAAAGAAAAGCCATTCTTAAAAAAATCCAAAACACCTTAGAGAGAGGAAAAAGTATTTCCGAGATAAAGATTGAAAACAAAGAGCTTATAAAAGAATATCAATTCCTTACTCAAAAACCGATTGTCTATCTTTTAAACACTGACGATGAAAACGCGGTTTTTAGAAAAAAGGTATCTCCAGTTCTTCGAGCCAATTTGCAGATTGAAGCAGAAATGACAGAGCTTTCTCCAAAAGAAAAGGAAGAACTGGGGCTTAAAAGTATTTTGCCCAAACTCATTACCTCTTGCCACAAAGTATTAGATTTGATAACATTTTACACGATAAAAGGAGGGGAAGAAGCACGAGCTTGGCCTCTAAAAAAGGGACAAACAGTAATTGAGGCCGCGGATAAGGTTCATTCTGACTTTAAAGAAAACTTCATACGGGCCGAGGTTATAAGTGGAGAAAAGTTAATAGCGCTCGGCGGGTGGACAGAAGCAAAAAATGAAGGTCAGATTAAAACTGCCGGTCGGGATTATATTGTAAAAGACGGAGACATAATAGAATTTAAAATATGAAACTATACAAACTAAACTATCTAGCGCCATCCAGTTTAAAAACCAAAAAGGTACAACAGTTATCCTTAGAAATTGAGTCACTCATCCAGGAGCAGGGCGGGATTCTTACCCAGGAAAGGAAAAAAGAAAAAATAAATTTAGGACAACCGATTGAAGAAAAGAAGGATGCTCTTCTTTTTACCCTTAAATTCCAAATAGACCCGAAGGCTGTAAATTCTATCCGTGAAAAAGTAGAAGAAATGCCTGATGTTTTAAGAGTAATGCTAGAAAAAGCAAAAACAAGAAAAACCAGGAAAAAAAGAAAATCTTTCAAGAAAAAGACTACTCCAACTAAAAAAGAAGAAAGTAAAGCAAAGGTCGAGTTGAAAAAAATAGAAGAAAAACTAGACCAAATACTCGACGAAGAAGATTAATATGAATTTCAATAAGGTCATCATTTTAGGGCGTCTTACTCAAGAGCCGGAACTGCGGAATACTTCTTCCGGTACTCCTGTCTGCTCTTTCGGAGTAGCCACCAACAGGGTCTGGAAAGACAGAGAAAGCGGTGAACAAGAAAGAAGCACCGAGTTTCACAATGTAGTCGCCTGGCGTAACTTAGCAGAAATAGTTTCTCGTTACCTTAAAAAAGGTTCCTTGATATTGGTAGAAGGCCGGCTGCAAACAAGAAGTTGGGAGGACTCTTCAGGCAACCAAAGAAAAACAACTGAAATCGTAGCAGAAAACATACAGCTTCCGCCTAAAAACATGAATCAGGGTAAAGCCCGGCCAACCCGGAAACCACAACGGCAAAAAAGCACGCGGGAACAAGACATCCCGGTTATCGAAGAAGAAGAAATTGAAGAAGGAGATGAAGAGGAAATAAAAGTGGAAGATATACCTTTCTAGCTAACGCTTGGAAGTATTTAATTAAAATAAACTACCCTCTTTCGCTAAAACTACGGAGGAGATTCTTTTTTATGCTCAATTATTTTCAAGGCATCATCCGTAGTTCTTAAGCGAAGTGGAAAAAGAATGGATTGTTATTTTTGCAAAAGAAACATAAATGAAGTCGACTGGGAAAATGTAGACCTGTTACGCAGGTTTATTACCAGCTTGGGTAAAATCAGAAAAAGGGAAAAAACAGGGCTTTGCGCCAAACATCAACGCCGAGCAAGCAAAGCTATAAAGAGAGCCCGGCACATGGGGCTCCTCTCCCCTACTTCAAAGTACCCGGAAGAATAAAGAATTAAAAAATCCGCCGTCCGGCGGTTTTTTTATTTTTATTTAATAGCGTATTGCTCTCGCTTTTATCTTTAAAAACCCGTCCTAAACGGGTTTTCCAAATAAAAAGGTTTAATCTTCTTCGTCTTCTTCGTCTTCTTCGTCTTCTCTTTTTTCTTTTTCTTTTACTTCCTCCATTATCTTCTTTCTTATGGTCTTTCGCATCTTTTCATTCTTTCTTAATTTATTTTTTGCTTTTTCCATGCCTTGACCCAGTTTTTCTTCACCGAAGTAATACCAAGCACCTTTTCTCTCCACTACCCCCTGGTCCGCCCCCGCTCTTATAAGGTCCGCTTCTTCAGAAATACCTTCATTGTAATAAATATCAAACTCAGCTGTTTTAAAAGGGGCAGCAACCTTGTTTTTAACAACTTTGGCTTTTACTCTATTGCCGATAATTCTATCTTTCGACTTGATCTTGGCTCTCCTGCCTAATCTGATTCTTACCGAAGAATAAAATTTAAGAGCAACTCCACCTGAAGTTGTTTCTGGGTTACCATAAGAGGAAACTTTCATCCGGGTTTGGTTAAGAAAAATAACAGAGGTGTTTTGCTTAGAAACAATACTGGCTAGTTTACGCAGCGCCTGGCTCATCATTCTTGCTTGAAGACCAATTTGGAAATTACCTATTTCCCCTTCTATCTCCCCCTTGGGGGTTAGAGCCGCCACCGAGTCAATTGCTATAACATCCACCCCGCCCGATTTGGTCAAGGTTTCTACAATCTGGAGCGCTTCGTCTCCTGAGCTCGGTTGGGAAATAAAAAGATCATCTACATTAACCCCTATCTTTTTAGCATAAGCAGGGTCTAAGGCGTGTTCTGCGTCCACAAAAGCGGCTGTACCGCCTTCTTTTTGTGCCTCTGCCACAATATGAAGTGCCAATGTAGTTTTTCCCGTTGCTTCCGGGCCATAAATTTCTATCACTCTCCCGCGAGGCACCCCTCCAACTCCTAAAGCAAGGTCCAGCGAGATAGAACCGGTAGAAATTGCATCAACATCAGAAGCTCTGGCTTCCTTAAGTTTCATTATAGCTCCCTCTCCGAACCTTTCCTTTATCTGGTCAATTGTTTCCTTGAGTTTTTCGTCTTTTTCCGTCTTCTTTTTCTTAGCCATGTTATTTCATTTTAACACAATCTCTTCTTTATATCTATACTCCTTTTTCTCCCAAGTATTTTTCCACAGGTTTTCCACAACCCCAATAAATTTTTGAACCTAAACGAGATGTGCAATACCAGGTGTTGCACATCTTTGCATATTTTTATTCGTTGTTGTCAGGAGGATCGTAAGTGCGAGGGTCATCAATATCACTCAAGTCATCGAGCTCTTCTTCATCCGCTAACACCCTGCGCGCCTTTGAATCACGAGAAGGCCCTACAATACCCTCAGCTTCTAACATATCAAGGATACGGGCTGCTCTAACATACCCAATCCTCAAGCGACGCTGGAGAAGAGAAGCAGAGCCCTTTTGATTGCGAAGCACTATCTTTCTTGCTTTTTCGTAAAGGGGGTCTTTTTTCATCCCGTCTATTGTTTCCACTCCGCTTTCCGTATCTTCCAAAAATTCTTTAAGTCGCAGTGAAATATCATCTCCGCTGGGAATCGATTCTGCCATTTCCTTTTCTATCCATCCGGCTACTCCTTCCACTTCCCCTTCAGATACAAAAGCACCCTGGATTCTTCTGGGTTTAACTCTTCTTGGAGAGATAAAAAGCATATCCCCCGCCCCCAAGAGTTTTTCCGCACCGGACATGTCTAAAACTGTTCTTGAGTCCGTCTGAGTAGGAAGCTGAAAACTAATCCTGGTGGTAATGTTGGCTTTGATAAGCCCCGTAATAACCTCCACCGAAGGCCTTTGAGTCGCTACTACCAGATGGATGCCCACTGCTCTGGCCATCTGAGCGATACGCACAATTTTATTTTCCAATTCTTTTCCTCGAGCAACCATAAGGTCAGCCAACTCGTCGATAACAAGAACAATATAAGGGATCGGTTTTTCTTCTTCGGAGCCCCTCACTTTCTCATTATAAGAATATATATTACGTGAGCCATTGGTAGAAAGAATCTTAAACCGTCGTTCCATCTCCTCCACCAGCCAAGTCAAAGTGCCGACCGTCTCCTCCGCATCGGATATAACCGGACACAAAAGATGAGGCAGCCCCTTAAAAACCGAAAACTCTACTCTCTTGGGGTCTACCAGAATAAAACGAAGTTTATCAGGGCCGCTTTGGTACAAAAGCGATACAATAAAAGAATTGAGAAAAACTGTTTTCCCTGTTCCGGTTGCTCCGGCCACCAAAAGATGAGGAAGTCGTGCCAAATCATTAAAAACCGGCCGGCCGGCCACGTCTTCTCCCAGAGGAAACCCCAAATTATAACCTCCCTCTTTAAATTCTTTCTCCGCTAAAAGTCCTCTAAGCCGCACCAATCCCCTCTTTTTATTGGGTACCTCCACACCAACAAGAGAACGACCCGGAATGGGAGCTTCAATACGAACGGGGTGGGCAGCTAAAGCCAAAGCTAGATTATTGGAAAGACCCGTAATTTTTGAAAGGCGCACTCCTTTTGGAGGCTTGAGGGTATACTGAGTAACCGTCGGCCCTATATTAACCCCCACCATTTTAACGTCGATTTCAAAGTTGTCAAACGTTTTCTTAATTGTTTTCCGCCCCTTTTCAATATCCCCTGAATCAGGCTCTTGTTTTCTTTCATCCAATAAATCCAAAGGTGGGAGTGAAGGTTGTAAGCTTCCGGTAGAAACCTTAACTTCTTCTTCCTCCTTTTTCCTTTTTTTCTCTTTTCTTTCTTTTTTTCTTTCAGCTTTATGCTTTTTAGGTTCTACCTCAAGCACTTTGAATTTAGAAGGAGAGAAAACCCCCTTGAATCTTTCCCTGAAACCTTTTACCTCTTCTTCCTCAAAAAGTGAAATTTCAAAAACATACCAAAGAACAGCCACACATAAGAAAAGTCCAATAAGAAAAGAAAGAAAGGCAACAAGCTCTCCAAAAAAGACAACTACCGGTTCCGATATCATCTCACCAAACTCTCCTCCAGTAATGCCCGGAGCTCTCATAATAGTTATAATCGCGGAAATACTGCTGATAAAAACAAACCCGAAAAGAACAGCAAGCCATAAAAACCGTTTGGGAGACCAAAGAAAAAACAACCCCCACACAGCAAGAAGAAGGGGCAAAAGATATGAGCCGTAACCGAATTGTCGGAATAAAAAAGTATTTAATCTTTCCCCTCCTTTCCCCGCTAGATTAAAAAACCCTAAAAACACAATAAGAGCCAAAAGGAATAAAAAGGAACTTATAATGTTCCTTTTAATACGCCCGGGAATATTTAAAAGAGCTTGAAAAAAATTGGAGATCAAAACCTTCGCTCCTTTAAAAGCTACAGAGAGAATACTATTTTTCTTTTTTTTGCGTCCCATATTTTTTTACCCCTCATTTTTTTGGAACCCTGTACCTGCCGGGACTAACTTTCCTACAATTACGTTTTCTTTCAGGCCGCGTAAAGGATCTTTCTGGTTCCGGAGGGCCGCTTCAATGAGCACCTTGGAGGTTCGCTGGAAAGATGCAGCAGAAAGAAAACTGTCCGCACTGAGAGAAACTTTGGAAATACCAAGCAGTAGCCGTTCAGCCTCCGCCTCTTTCCCTCCAGAATCCTTAACTTTTCTGTTTTCTTCTAAAAACCTATCCCGAGTAACAGTCTCGCCGGGAAGAAAAGGAGTATCCCCCGGAGTAGTCACCTTCACCCGGGAAAACATTCTATTGATAATAACCTCGAAGTTCTTATCATGGATTTTAACTCCTTGAGAAACATATATTCTTTGCAGTTCGGAAAGGAAATAGCGCTGAGTATACTTTTTACCGCGCAGTCGAAAAAGCTCATTCAAATCAATGCTTCCTTCACAAAGACGCTGTCCTTTTTCTACTTCATCGCCTTTTTTAACCAATATTGGCTGGCTTTGTTTAATCTTATACTCTTTAATATCGGGTTTGGTTGCCTTTTTCTTGGAAGTGGGCTTTGGTCTTATCTTCACAACATCGTTTTTAACAGCAACCACTTTCCCGAATACTTTGGAAACAACTGCTTTTCCTTTCGGTTTTCTTATTTCAAAAAGCTCTTCAGCGCGCGGCAGACCACGGGTGATGTCCGCCTCGCCTGCAACCCCGCCTGTGTGGAATGTCCTCATCGTAAGCTGAGTCCCCGGCTCTCCAATACTTTGAGCAGCCATTATACCAACCGCCTGACCCACATCAACCAATTTGTTATAACCCAAATCCCAACCATAACACTTCCGGCAAACCCCCCATAAACTCTTACACGTAAGAGGTGAGCGGATTTTAACTTTCTCTATCCCTGCCTCCTCCATTTTATTTGCTTTTTTCCAACCTATCATTTCACCCTTTTTAACAATTACCTTGCCGTTCTCTCCTTTAACCTCTTCTAAAGAAATACGACCGGCAACCTTCTGACCCCAATCCTGGCCTAAATCCTCAGCGTCTTTGAAGTAAACATCCACCCCCTCCTCATCACCGCAATCTTCCTCCACTACCATTACGTCATGAGCTGCGTCCGCTAAACGCCGGGTAAGATATCCTGCCTCAGCAGTACCTAATGCCTTGTCCGAAATACCTTTCCGAGAGCCGTGCGTGGAGATGAAGTACTCAAGCACACTAAGCCCTTCTTTGAAACTACTTTTGACCGGCAACTCTACAACACGTCCGGAGGGGTCAACCATAAGCCCCCTCATTCCTCCAATCTGAATCGGCTGACTCCAAGAACCTCTACAACCGGAGTCGGCCATAATGAAAACAGGGTCATGCTGGGAAAGCTTTTGCGGAACAATCTCCTCCACTTTGTTTTTCGCTTCAGTCCAGGCCTTGATGGTTCTTTCGCTTTTTTCCTCTTCTGAAAGTAAACCCTTTTCATAAAGCCCTCTTACTTCATCCGTCTCTTTTTCTGCTTCTTCTAAAATCTCCTGCTTTTCTTCAAGAATAATAAAATCATCCACACCGAGAGAGATACCGCTTTTGGTGGCCCATAAAAACCCAATATCTTTGATGCGGCTCACATATTCTGCCGCTTTTCGAGAACCATACTCTTCTATAATTCTCCAGGTTATATCTTCCAACCGACCGGAATCAAGCCGTTCATTATAATAAGGAAAACGGTCCGGTAAAATATCATTAAACATAATCCTTCCTACTGAAGTTTCAGTAAGCTTATCCTTCTTTGACTCCTTCACTCCTCTCACTTTTATTTTCGCCTGGACATGAACCAATCCCCTCTCAAAAGCAGCCAGGGCTTCACGCGGGCTGGAAAAGGTTTTCCCTTCACCGGAAACTCCTTCTCTCAGAGTGGTAAGCCAATAGGAACCCATAATCATATCCTGAGAAGGGTTGATAATTGGTTTCCCGTGAGCCGGCTTGAGTAGATTCAAACTAGAAAGCATTATCTCTTTTGCTTCTTTTTGTGCTTCCTCGGAAAGCGGGAGGTGCATCGCCATCTGGTCACCATCAAAGTCAGCATTGTAAGCAGGGCAGACAAGAGGCGGTATCTGAATTGCCTTTCCTTCTATAAGGGTTGGTTCAAAGGCCTGGATAGAAAGCCGGTGCAGAGTGGGAGCTCTGTTCAAAAGAACATATTGTCCCTCCACTACATCTTCCAAGGCAGCCCAAACCTCATCCGTTTTTTGGTCAATCATCTCTTTTGCGCTGCGTACATTGTAGGCCTCTTCTTTTTCTAAAAGCTCTTTGATTACAAACGGTTTAAAAACTTCAAGGGCCATCTCCTTAGGAATCCCCGCCTTATGAAGGGGCAGATCTGGGCCGACAACAATTACCGCCCGGCCTGAATAATCAACTCTTTTTCCTAAAAGATTCCTTCTGAATCGACCCTTTTTACCCTTAAGCATATCGGCTAAACTTTTAAGCGGTCTTCTCCCGCCGGCAGCTGGGCGAGTAACTGTGCTGGAGCGCATACCATTGTCCACCAAAGCATCAACCGCTTCCTGAAGCATTCGTTTTTCATTCCGGACAATAACTTCCGGAGCTGAAATCTCAAGAAGGTATTTAAGCCGGTTGTTGCGGTTTATCACCCGCCGGTAAAGATCATTAAGATCAGAAGAAGCGTATCTCCCTCCATCCAACTGGACCATCGGTCTGAGCCCGGGAGGGAGAACAGGTAAAACCTTAAAAAACATCCATTCCGGACGCACGTCAGCTCTTTCCAGCCCTTCAAAAAACTTTAAACGGCGCAGAACTTTTTTTCTCCTCGAGGAAGGTGCCTCTTCGTATTCATGACGGAGTTTCTCAATCTCTTCTTCAACATCAATGCTTTCAAATATTTCATAGAGAGCCTCCGCTCCTGTTTTTGCTTCAAAAACTTCTCCGTATTTCAAACTAAGACGCCTGTATTCAATCTCAGAGATAACATTGTGTCTTTTTATCATTGAAAGCTGATCAACCGCCTTACTCCGGGCAAGACGTAGTTCCCGCAAAGCATTTTTAAGCTTTTCCTCGTCCTCTATTTCACTTTTCTTTTGCTTCACTTCGTTTTTGTACTCCTCATCTATTTCCTCCAACACCCTTTCCTTCCCTTCGTCCGATACGGAGGTGATTATATAAGAAACAAAATAAACAACGTTAGAAAGGTCACGCCGGGAAACACCAAGCACCATTCCCATTCTTGACGGGATGCCGCGTAAAAACCAAATATGAGCTACCGGCGCTGCCAAATCAATATGGCCCATCCTCTCCCTTCTTACTTTACTGCTTGTCACCTCCACCCCGCACCTGTCACATACGATTCCTTTGTACTGACGGCCTCTGTATTTTCCGCAATAGCATTGGTAATCCTTAGTCGGACCAAATATTTTTTCGCAGAACAAACCGTCTTTTTCCGGCTTGAGAGTGCGGTAGTTTATAGTTTCCGGCTCCAACACCTCCCCGTGAGACCAGGAAAAGATTTCCTCAGGAGAGGCAAGCTTGATACGAATACTTTCAAAGTCTTTTATTTCCATAAAAATATAAGAATTTAATCTTCCTCGATTATTATGTTGAGTCCCAATGACTTCATTTCGTTTACTAAAAGTGTGAAAGAAGCAGGTATGGTCGGTGTCTTGATCTTTTTCCCCTGAAGAATGGATTTATAGGCCTGAGCACGACCCACAACATCGTCTGATTTAATGGTTAACATCTCCTGCAAGCTATAAGCAGCGCCATACCCTTCCAAAGACCAAACCTCCATCTCACCAAATCGCTGTCCTCCAAATTGAGCTTTCCCACCCAAGGGCTGCTGGGTGATAAGAGAATAAGGCCCAATTGACCTCATGTGCAGCTTGTCTTCAGCCATGTGGTCGAGTTTTAACATATACATATATCCCACCGCCACCTTGTCGTAAAACGGTTCTCCTGTCCGACCGTCATAGAGTTTCATTTTCCCATCTTCCGGGAGATCAGCCTTTTTAAGTTCTTCCTTAATCTCAGTCGTTGTCGCCCCGGAAAACGAAGGGCTCAAAGCCCGATATCCGAGTTTAGAGGCGGCGAAACCCAAATGCGCCTCCAAAACCTGACCGATGTTCATTCTCTTAATAATCCCTGTAGGGTTGAGAATAACATCAATCGGGGTCCCGTCCTCCAAAAAAGGCATATCCTCTTCGGGTAAAATTTTAGTAATAACACCCTTGTTCCCGTGTCTGTTAGCAAGTTTATCACCTACTGTTAATTTCCTGATTTGGGCCACCTCGACGTCAATCTGCTTAATAACACCAGCATCAAGACGGTGCCCCTTTTCCCGGGAAAATGTCTTAATATCCATCACCGTCCCCCTCTCTCCGTGTTTAAGAGTAAGCGAGGTATTCTTCACCTGTTTTGCTTTTTCACCAAAAATGGCCTTCAAAAGACGTTCTTCGGCTGTGAGAGTTTCTTTCTCCCGCGGGGAAACCTTGCCCACCAAAATATCATTGGAGTCCACCCTGGAACCAATTCTTATTACCCCCTCTTCATCAAGATTGGAAAGTTTCTCCTTGCTCACATTGGGGATATCGTATGTAGTTTGCTCCGGCCCCACTTTAGTGTCTCTCACCTGACAAGAAAAACTTCTAACCCTTATTGAACTGAGATCGTCGTCTTTTAAAAGGCGTTCGGAAACAAGAATGGCATCCTCGTAATTAGCTCCACCCCAGGACATGATGGCAACCAGCATATTCTTTCCTATTGAGACCTTGCCGTCTTTTATGGCTCCTCCCTCAGCCAAAACTTCTCCTTTTTCGACCTCCTGTCCTTTTTCCACAACTGGCTTTTGATGAAAACAAGAGTTTTTATTGGTCTGAGCAAAAGTTCTTAACGGATAATTCTTTTCTACTTTTTTGCCCTTAGCACCTTCAACTTCCAGCTTGACATGTTCTCCGTCAACCTCTATTACTTTACCTTTCTTTCCAGCTCTGATTTGAAGCCCGGAATCGCGGGCCACTCTTTCTTCCAACCCACTCAAAACAAGAGGAACATCGGGCTGGATCAAAGGAAGCGACTGTCTCTGCATGTTGGAGCCCATAAGAGCCCTGTTGGCGTCATTATTTTGCTGGAAAGGAACTGATGCGGGAGCAACAGATAATATCTGCTCCGGGGAAACATCTACGAAGTCAAGCTCCTCTCTATCTGCAATACCCGGCTCTCCATTGATCCGTGCCTCTACTTCTTTTTCTAAAATTTTTCCTTTTTTATTGGTTTCTATGAGCCCGGAGCCGATAATCTTTTCTTCTTCTTCAAAAGCATTAAGATAAACAATTTCGTCGGTAACACGCCCGTTTTCAACACGAAAGTAAGGGGTTTCTATAAAACCAAGCTCATTTACACGGGCATAAAGAGAAAGATGCACAATAAGACCGACATTTTGTCCTTCGGGTGTTTGGATAGGACAAACCCGGCCGTAATGAGACGGTTGCACGTCTCTTACCTCAAAACCAGCTCTTTCACTGGTCAATCCCTGCGGCCCCTTGGCTGTCAATTCTCTTTTGTGTTCAATCTCAGCCACCGGATTCTCGTTGTCCATAAACTGGCTCATTTGGCCGGTAGCAAAAAAGGATTGCACGCGGGCTTCATAAACTCGCGGGTTTATGATGTCAGAAGCTCTAATGTCAGTAATATCACGGGAAGCCATTCTATCCTTGGCAACTCTTTCCAATCTTCTCATCCCCACTCGCAGCGAGTTAAGAAGAAGTTCCGTGAAAACACGCACTCTTCTGTTCCCCAAGTGGTCAATCTTGTCCGGTTTAGCCCCCGGGGTGTTGTTGAGACGAATAATTTCCTCCGTAACAGCAAAAACATCCTCGGGCTTTAAAGCCCTGTCTTCTCTTTCTATTTTTTCAATTAAGTTGTCTCCTTTGGGAGCTGTTTTAGGAAGACGCTGCCATATTTTCCAACGGCCCACATCACCAAAGTCATAACGTTTGGGATTAAAAAACATGTCTTCCACAAACTCTTGAGCCACCTCTACCGTTCCTCTTTCTCCGGGCCTTAAGCGGCTGTAGATTTCAAGAAAGGCCTCTTTTTTGTTCCCTGTAGGGTCTTTCTTCAATGTTTTTTCAATATAATCCTCCTCTCCCTGGCTTATAACTTCCTTGTAGTATTCCTTAATCTCTTCCTCCTTCCCCATACCCAAAGCCCGCAGCAAGGTAGTAACCGGGACATTGCGCCTTCTATTTATTTTCACCGCAAGAGAACCACTCCAGTGAGTCAAGAACCGAAGCCAGGCGCCTCGATCCGGGATTATTTTGGCTCCAAAAACCTGCTTACCCCTCACTTTCCTTGCTGTAAAAAATACGCCCGGAGAGCGTATCAATTGAGAAATAGCAACCCTTTCCACGCCTTCAATAATAAAAGTTCCCCTCTCTGTAAGAAGGGGGAAGTTAGCCAAACGAACATCCTGTTTCCTTTCCTTTCCTGTTTTAAGGTTGACTAGTTTGGTTTTTATCTTAAGAGGAGCTTCGTAGGAAGCGTTATTCTGCCGCGCCTCTTCCCTGCTCTTGTATTTGGGTTCATCCAAATAATAATCAAGGATGTGAAGCTCCAGCTTTTTGCCGGTGTAGTCCTTTATTGGTGAAAACTCTTGGAAAAGAGCACCCATGTCCTGCTCCCAAAACTTTTCCCAACTCCTTTTTTGTAGAGTCAAAAGGTTCCCTACTGGCAAATTATATTTGCTTTTAGAAAAATCTTTAATTCTCATGCCGAGATGCCAAAATAAGTTTTAGAGATTTATAAAAAAAAGATACCCTAAATAAAACCCGCCCTCTCCATGCGGTCAGGGTGTAAGGTCCTCTTCAATTGAAATTCTTAATCTGAATACGCTTACTATTGTAATCCACTTCCATTTTTTTGTCAACCCTCTTCTTGCTCCTCAGATAACGCCACGATGGTTTTCATCACTACGTCAGGATTAAGAGAAATAGAATCAATCCCCTCTTTCACTAGAAACCGGGCGAATTCGGGGAAATCACTCGGCGCCTGCCCGCAGATGCCCGAATATTTTCCTCTTTTTTTACATTCCTGCACCGCCCTTGCCACCATTTTTTTTACTGCCTCGTTTCTCTCGTCCGCTTTCTCGGCCAGTTTGGTATTATCCCTGTCTATCCCCAGCGTCAACTGCGTCAAATCATTGGACCCGATGGAATAACCGTCAAATGTCTCTAAAAAACGAGCTGCCGACTCCACATTGGAAGGGATTTCACACATCAAATAAACATTCAACTCATTTTCACCCCGTTTCAAACCAAAACCTGCCATAAGTTCCAAAACCTCTCTCCCCTCTTCCACCGTACGACAAAAAGGAATCATTACCGATATATTCTTTAACCCGAAAACATCACGAGCCCTTTTAATCGCCTCACATTCCATTTCAAAAGCGGGTTGAAAACTTTCATCAAGATAGCGTGCAGCACCCCTAAACCCCAACATGGGGTTGGATTCCTGGTCTTCAAAAAGCTCTCCACCTATCAAGTTTTCATACTCATTAGTTTTGAAATCGGAAAAACGAACAATCACCTCGCGCGGGTAAAAGGCGGCTCCAATCTGAGCCATTCCTTCAGCCAGTTCTTTAACAAAATATTCTTTCTTGTCCTTATGCTCTACGGTTAGCTCTTTTATTTTTTCTTTTACTTCCTGGTCCTCAAGTTCTTCGTAATGGTAAAGCGCCAAGGGGTGAACCCTTATCTTTTCTGCGATTATAAACTCCTCGCGGGCCAACCCTACCCCGCTTACAGGCAGAAAAGAGGTGTGGAAAGCAACCTCGGGGGCCCCGATATTAACCATAATTTTTGTCTCAAGCTCTGGAATTTTTTCCAAATTATACTCTTCCACTTCGTAAGAAACCTCTCCTTTAAAAATCCGACCGGAAAGCCCCTGAGTGCAATCCACCGTTACTTCGTCCCCCGTTTTAAGCATCTCTGTCCCTTTTCTCGTCCCCACAATGCAGGGAACACCCAGTTCTCTTGAAACAATTGCCGCATGGCATGTTTTGCTGCCTTCATTCGTAATGATAGCCGAAGCCATTCTCATCACCGGTACCCAGTCGGGGTCCGTCATCTCCGTTACCAAAACCTCCCCTTTCTTAAACTGAGAAATCTTGGAAACGTCAGAAATAACATGCACCTTACCCTGTCCAATTTTGTTGCCGATGGCAATTCCTTCTAAAATCGGGTCTTCGCTGGTTTGAAGGTGGTATTCCTTGTAGGACCTTCCCTTTTTGGGGGCGTGAACGGTTTCCGGTCTTGACTGAACGATGAAAAGCTTCCCTGTTTCTCCATCCTTCGCCCATTCCACGTCCTGCGGACGGCCGTAACGCTCTTCAATAGCCATCCCCCAGCGCGCTAAGGTTAAGGCCTCTTCGTCGGTTAATGAAAACTCTCTTTCTTTCTCCCCCGACACCCCCACTTCTTTCAATCCGCCTTTTTTAGCATAAACAAGCTTTTTGTCTTTGCGACCCAAATCTTTACGAATAATACTTTTATACCCTTCTTCCAATGTGGGTTTAAAAACATAAAACTCGTCCGCCGTTATCTTCCCCTTGACAATCATTTCTCCAACCCCCCAGATGGAATTAATAAGAACCACATTGCTAAACCCCGTTTCCGTATCTATCGTGAACATCACCCCGGAAGAAGCAAGATCCGAACGAACCATTTTTTGCACACCGATAGAAAGGGCAAACTCCAAGTGGTCAATGCCTTTTTCTTCTCTGTAAGCTATTACCCTGTCTCCAAAAGAAGAAGCAAGACATTCTTTAAGAGCTTTCAAAAGCTCTTTTTTGCCCGAAACATTTAAAAACGTCTCAAACTGGCCGGCAAAAGAATCCTCGGGAGCATCCTCAGCCACCCCGGAGGAGCGAACAGCAACACTGACTTCTTTTTTCCCGTATCTTTCACTCAGCTCTTCATAATATTCTCCCACCTGCTCTTTTAATTCTTCCGGAAACTTTGCTTTACTTATAAGACGGCGGGCTTTCTTGCCGACGATCTGCAAACTTTTTATGCTGTCCGGGTTAAAATCTTTAAAAACTTTTTCCAACTTCGGAGCAAGCTCGTTTTCTTTTATAAAAAACCAGTATGCTTTGGTGGTTAAGGCAAATCCTCCCGGAACGGAGACCCCCTTACTGGAAAGAGCGGCAATCATTTCCCCTAAAGAAGCGTTCTTACCCCCCACAAGAGGAATGTCTTTTTTATCAACCTCGCCAAATTTTAAAACGTATTTATCTTTCTTACTCATTTTTTTGTAAGGCCTTTAAAGCCAACGCTGCTTCGCGCGGCTCGCTGTAATTAGGTATATTATTTTCTTCTAAAATTTTTACGGATTCTTGAGTCAGCTTCCCGCCCATAAAGCAACCGATAACGGGTTTATCCGGGTGTCTTTCCCCCGCCTTTGCTACCACCTTAGCATTTTGAGCTGCTTTTGTCATTATTTGAAGGGTTTGGATCACAATAAGGGCCCCCACGTTTTCGTCATTTAAAAGTGTGTTTAAGGCCTCCTCGTAAGTTTGAGGAGAGGCATCGCCTACCACATCAAGAGGATTAGCAAAAGAAGAAGCGGGATGAAGCGCGGGAGAATCTTTTAACTTTTCAATAGTGTCTTTTTTAAGGGAAGCCATTTCTAAACCCAACTCACTGCAGTAGTCAACCGTGAGAGCCCCCGGACCGCCGGCATTGGTAACAATCCCCACTTTTCCCTTAAAACGCGGGCACCAAGCTAAAGCTTTACTTACATTCAAGAGTTCTGTTATGGTTTCTACTTCAAAAACACCCGTCTCTTTAAAAACTGCCGAGTATATTTCTCTTTGCCCGGCCAAAGAGCCGGTGTGAGAAGAAACAGCTTTTGTCCCCGCCTCAGTTTTCCCAGCTTTAAGAGCAACCACCGGCTTTGAAAGGCTCTTCAAGGTTTTTAAAAGGAGCCGGCCGTCATTTACTCCTTCAAGGTAAATAGCTGCATTTTTTGTTTCCCCGTCCCCGTCAAGCCATTTTAAAAAATCGGAAAGGCCGAGTCCTGCCGAGTTTCCCAAAGAAATAATACTTGAGAATCCGTAATTTTCCGTAAGAGATGCATCGATGATAGAATCGATAAGGGCGCCTGATTGAGAAATCAAGGCAATATTCCCCGGCTGAGGCGAAGCCGGCGCGAAAGAAGCATTCAGTTTTTTTGCAGGACGCAAAACTCCCAGACAATTCGGCCCCAAAAAAGGAATACCCGCTTTTTCCAAAACATCTTTCACCTTTCTCTCCCGCATCGCCCCTTCTTTTCCCGTTTCAGAAAAACCAGCAGAGATAATAATTACCCCTCCCACCTTTTTCTCTGCCGTCTCTTTTGCCACCTGAGGCACAATCTCTGCCGGGACAGCAATTATTGCTAAATCAACTTCCCCCTTAATATCAGTAATCTTATCGTAAGCTTTATTCTCCAAAATCTCTTTTTTATTGGGGTTTACAAAATAAATCTTTCTCTGTTTTTCTCCTTCCAAAAGATTTTTGCAAAGCCCCAAACCAACCGATCCCGGCCGGTCCGTTGCTCCAATAACAGCTACAGATTTTGGATCAAATATCTTCTCCATAATCCCCCTCTGTGCAATACCTGGTATTGCACAGTTATGCACAGTTACACGCAGGTTAAAAAGTTATTTCGTTAATATTTTAGCATCTACTACAAGTGCCTTTTTCGAATTCGCAATGACAGGGTTGAAATCAATCTCCTCAACCTCTTCTTGTTCGAGAGAAAACCTTGAAAGATTCACCAGGATATCCACTAACTCTTCTATTTTTACCTCTTCTTTTTCTCTAAAACCTTGAAGCACCTTAAAACTCTTAATCTCCCTCATCATTCTTCCTGCTTCCTTTCTGTTGATCGGAGCCACCCGGAAAGAAACATCTTTAAGAACCTCTGTAAATATACCGCCCAGTCCGAACATGATCACGGGCCCGAACTGCTCGTCCCGTTTCATCCCCATTATAATTTCAGTCCCTTCAATATGCTTTTGAACAATAACTTTCCCGCCGAGAGCTGAAACACTTTTCCATCCTTTTTCAAAGTCCTGTCTGTTACGAATGTCAACCACCACCCCGCCTTTTTCAGTGCGGTGAAGCACTTCGGGCGAAGCAGTTTTTAAAACGATAGGCCAACCGAGATTTTCCGCTTTGTTAAGACCCTCTTTTTTAGAGTCAACTAAAAAGTTCTTTACATAAGGAATGCCGTACTTTTTTAAAAGCTTTTTTGTTTTTTCAAAGCTTAATCTTTCCATTTAGATATTATACCTTATGAGAACCTAAAACAAAAACTGAAATTAGTGAAAAATAACTCTCCTTTAAATAAAGGGCTGACTCCTAAGAATCAGCCCTTCTCCCCGAGATATCTCCTCAGCCACTCTAATATAAAAAGGGTTAGAGCAATCCGAGCCCCCCTACTTTCAAGAGAATGATAAGCATTTTCAATTATTCTCATCTCCTTATCCGGACTCCCAAGCAATTGGAATACTTCCCGGGCAAACCTCTCAGGTATCTCTTCGTCCTTTTCTCCGTGGATTACCAAAGTTGGCACTTCGATACGAGATACTACTTCTAACCAATTTCTACTTTCGGCCTCAATCAAATAACGAAGGCCGACTCTTCCTTTCGGGGTATCAAGATACCCCTCTTTCTTCCACAGGCGAAGCTCTTTTGTTCCAAACCATTGTCTGATTAATCGTCTTTGGGCCAAGGCCGGAGAAGCTAAAGCCAAAGCCTTCGCTTTCTTTAATCTTGCCTGGAATAAAACTCCAATAAGAGCCCCCAGGCTGTGACCTAGAATTGCCACTCTCGTTTCATCGATTCCTCTCTCCTTTACCAAGAAATTATAGGCGACCTCCAGGTCTGCCACCTCTCTTTCGATACTCATCTCTTGCAATCTACCTTCCGATTCGCCACACCCCGAAAAGTCGAAACGAAAGGTTGCAAATCCCGCTCTAGCCAAAAATCTGGCCATCTCCACGAACTTTCTTCGAGATTTGCTCTCGCTAAACCCATGGCAGACCAGCAGAACAGGACTCTTTGTATCTCCCTCTGGTAAACTCAGTACTCCCCACAATTTCTTTCCGTCAAAATTGGGAAAAACAACATGCTCCTCTATTACCCCCTTCACACCATCCCCCTTTCAAATATTGAGTATTCTTAAGATCTATATAAAGCCTAACAGAAAAGAATTTAAATTTGAAGTCAATTCCCAAACTTAAAATAGTTTGGAGAACAGAACAAGCTACGGTAACCTCAATCGACTTCTGGTCTTTTTACCCACAAAAAACTGGTATAATTTTCCTTCAGGTCCTGAAGAGACCGGTCAATAATCTCAAGGTTGAATTTATCCGCACAAACCTCCGCCGCCAAGACAGCGTAGTTTTTCGGAAGCTCCCCCCTACTCAATGCCCGGGCGCAGTTGGCTTGGTCAATTAAGTCACCTTCCCCGGAAATTTTTTCAACCCCCGGGTATTTTTGCTCAAGAGTTTTTCGGCACTGAGCCAATGCTTGAGGATGAGAAATAATCGCATTAATATCCTTTTTCTCGACTTCAGGGTGGACCATAAGACAGTGGTCAATAATTATCTTAAACTGGTCAACAATCCGGCACCGATAACCGCTCAGGGCCTCAATTGTTTCCTGAACTACCCCGCCGGCAGCGTTTTCCACGGCAAACTGTCCCCTATCAATCTCTCCCTTGTAAAGTTCATCAAGAACTCTTTTGGAAGTAAAAAGGTATTTTGTTTTTACGTTTTTAATTTTTTCTCCTTCGCAGTATTCTCTTAAGGCCTGTTCATTAAAACTTCCTTCCCCGCCTTGGATTCCTACCGTAAGATAACCAGGGTCCACTCTTTCGGGTAGAAGCTTATTAAAAATCCTGTTTTGCGCTTTACCTACCTCGACCCGCATTTTTTTCGTAAAAGGATTAAAGGTCTGAAGGTCCCGGAACAACTCCCACGTGTCATTACAAGTTTGTTCCACGATTTCAAGCAACTTCTCATATCCTAAAGTCCCGATAGGGGTGGATTTTAAATCCAGCTCACCTAAAACTCGCCCGACGTAGTGAGTAATGCCCTGGGAAAATGCAGCTTCCCGGTCGTGCTCTTCCGGGCTCATCTCCACTACCTCAAGCCCCAAATCAGAAAAATACTTTTTCCAAAAATTATACTTCTCAGAAGAAACTCTTGTTTTATGCATTACTATCGGTAATCCCTCGAGCCCGCCTTTGGCGCTGTCCGGGCCGAACATGGGATGGGTATTCATAATTTCCACGTCTTCGGGTAAATTTTTAACCATCTCTCCCGCGGGAAACTTTTTAACAGAAGCAACATCCACTACTAAGGTCCCCCCTTTAAGACGTGCAGCAATATTTTTAGTTACCTCCGGGAAAGAAGAAATGGGAACGCACAAAAACAAAGTATCAGCATCAAATAACTTTTCAAAGTCAACCCAGCTTGCCCCCAAATCCTCTGCCTTCTCTTCTAAATCTTTCTTATCGTAAACTTTAACTTCAAAATCCCGGGCTAAAATCCTAGCCCACAGGCCGCCAAACCGCCCTAATCCTAAAATAGATACCTTTTTCATCTTAATTGTTATGCCTCTTGCCTGGAAAGATAATCTTTAAAATAAAAGCAGCCCGAACGGACCGCTTCATAAAATATTACTTAAGCTAGCATTGATATCTTTTCTTATAACCTCCCGCCAATGTATTCAGCAAACCGAGCCAACCTGTAACCGTAAGCGTATTCATTATCATACCAGGCAATCACCTTAACCAGGTTTTCGTCCTTAACCTCAGGCAGGTCTATCGCTTCGGTGGAGGGAAGATCAACTATCGCCCCCTCCGTAGTACCAATAATATCGCTTGATACCAAAGGTTCCTCTGTTGCCTTGAGAGTTCCTTTCAGGGTGCCCCTTGAGGCGCTGCGGAAAACGTCATTCACCTCCCGGGCTGGAACCTCTTTTTCCAAGCTTGCCACCACCTCAAGAATAGAGCCACAAATTACAGGAACTCGTACTGCAGAAGCAGAAATCCGACCTCGAAGTCCGGATAAAATTCTTACCACGGCTTTATCAGACCCGGTGGTAGTAGGAAGAGAATTGACAAGTGCTGAACGAGCACGCCTTAAATCCTTGTGTGCCCCATCCACTAGATTCTGGCTGGCCGTTACAGCATGCACAGTAAGCATATGGGCCTTAAGCAGACCAAAGGCCTCATCTAAAACACTAACAACCGGAACAGCACAATTCGTAGTGCAAGAACACATAGCGCTCACCTTGTCTTTTTCCGGGTCAAAATCTTTTTCGTTGACACCCAGCACAAAATGAGGGATGGTTTCTTCCTTCCCGTTGGCTGAGATAACAGCAAGTTTTGCGCCGGCCTCGATATGTTTTTCTGCATCTTTTTTATGCCTAAAAACTCCAGTGCATTCCAATGTAACATCAACCCCCATCTTCTCCCAAGGCAGTTCTTCCGGATTTTTTTCTGATAAAAGTTTTATCTCATCCCCCTCGATTAAAAAAGAACCATCTTTTAATTCAACCTTCCTTCCAAACGGTCCAAAAGCAGAATCATACCTTAAAAGGTGAGCCAATACCCCGGGGTCGGCCAAGTCATTAATCGCCACAACTTGAACCCCTAAATCATGCTCATAAATTGCTCTCAAGGTGGCGCGGCCTATCCGCCCAAACCCGTTAATAGCTACTTTCACCATGTTTTATTCGTTTAAGTTAAGAAGCTTTTTAATCTTTTTCCGGTCAAAACCGATTACAATTTCACCATCAATATCCACCACCGGAACTCCGCTCTGACCTGATTTTTCTATCATATCCCGTGCCGCTTCTTTATCACGACCCACATCAACCTCCTCAAATTCTATCCCCTCTTCTTTTAAAAAATTCTTAAGGGTTACACAATAGGGGCAAAATTCAGTAGAATAAACAATTATCCTTTTAGCCATTGTTTTGTTTTGTAAATACTTAACTTATCCTTCACAACCTCCCCCGCTCGAAGATCCTGAAGCATTCTCCCCGCCAAAAGAGGGCGCCGGTGCCTCATCAGAAAGTTCTTCCTCGCATTCATCGGGTGCTTCTTCAAAAGCGGAACACAGTACATTCTTAATTGATTCAGGAGTTCTATTAAACTCCGGGTTGACGAAACAACTAGCTTCATCTGGACACTGTCCCTTGCTGGAAACGACCCTTACTCCGTTGACCACCAGGGTCGGTGAGCCACTTATGTCAAATTGCTCATTAAGTTCGGAGTGGACCTGAAAACGAGGATATCTGTCGTTCAGCCATTTTTCTTTGTTTTCGTAATTCTCTGTCACTTGAAACTCCTGGTCAGCGCTTTCCGTGCAAGAATCCAATTGACCCGTATCAACTTCAGCCAAAGCTAAACAAGGGCCACTTTCACCGGCTTGCACAAAACAACCAAGGTAAGAAGCTATTTTATCAGATTGTTCTTTTTGGATACAATATTGCCTCAAGTTTTCATCGATTTCTTTTTTCTCGTGCATCGCATAGTCCACAAAATAAATTCCCATATCCATTTTATCCCCTAAAAGATCCCAAACAGGCAACATGGCCTTTTCCACCTGTAGTCCATAAGGGCAATAAGACATCGTGAAAAGTTTAACATCCGGAGTTTCCGACTGAGGCAGTTCGGACAAAGCTCCATCTTCTTCTCCTTCTTCCTCCCCCTCCGACTCCGCAGTTTGAGTCACAAACTCATTAAGGTCCACCCCAGAAGGGAAAAGAAATCGGCCGTCCAAGGTGACATAAGAGGTGAATTCTTGCCCTCCCACGTCCAACTCAAGCTCAAATATACTTTGTTTGTTTAATTTCTTAACACTATTTACAGAAGCAGGAGTTTCAGGCAATGTTTCCTCAATGTATGCTAGAACCCTTTCTTTTATTTTCTCTTTTGAGAGCTCATTCGAGGCGGAAAGTTTAGTCCATGCGAACCACCCGCCGGCAACAAGAGAAACAAAAATTAAAATTACAGGCACGATAAACTTCCAATCCCCTCCTCCTATCTGTTTTATTTTTTTCATATTTCTTTTCATCCACATCTAATTAATTAACGACAGTTTCCCCTATTATAAGAGGAATTTTTCCTCTAATCAAGCGCGCTTTAAAATATTTTCCATAAGCTTCATTTGAGGGAACTTTCCCAATCCTCCGCGCAGGCATGCTTTTTCGGAAAAAACAGAAACCTCATCCTTTCGCCCGCCCCAAAAAAGAACCGGGCAAGGCTGAGCACAATGCCTTTTCTTAATCGAGCAGGTCGAATGATCACAGGTAATAACAATAAAAATGTCTTGAGGGTTGTTGAACTTTTTAATCTCCCAATCAATTTTTTCAATAAAATCTCTTTTCCTTTCATAATCACCGTCTTCGGCTAAACTATCCGTAGCTTTAATGTGAAGAAAAACAAAATCTTTTCCCCGCAAGGCCTTTTGAGCCTTTTCCACCTTCCCCGCTAAATTCGTATCAATATGTCCGTTTGCCCCCGTCACTTCCAAGACTTCCATCTTCAAACTATTAGCAACCTCTTTGTAAAGGGTTTTCCCCGCCACACAGGAAGCATCAAGCCCCCATTTTTCTTTAAAAGAAGTTATTTCCCTGCACGAAGAAGCCCCTCGCAATAAAATACAATTGGCAGGAGGGAGCCCTTCCTTTTTTCTTTTCTCGTTGAGCGAATGGTCTTCTAATAAACTACCCGTTTTTTGCAAAAATTCATTTAGAACACGGGCGGTCTTTTCCGCTTCAGAAGAGTTTTCAAGCGGTTCAATCTTTTCAAATTTTTGGGAAAGTTTGGAATAAAAAGGGTCGCCGTCTGAAACCTGCGGGCTCAGCCCCTCTCCTCGTACCACAATCCCCAACCTGTGATCGGAAGCACTTTCAATCAAAAACTCAGCTCCTTCCACTTCAACTTTTCTTAGATCATCAATAAACTTTTTAGCATCTTTTGTTTTTATCCTCCCGGCCCTTCTATCCACCACCTCCCCCTTCTCGTTAAGCGTTCCAAAATTACCCCGTAATGCCACATCATCTCTTTTTGTTTCAATCCCCGCCCCGCGAGCAGTAAAAAACCCTCTGCGCACACCTAGTTTTTGGGCGTCATACCCAAAAAGACCAAGATGCCCCTCTTCAGAGGTTGGCAAAGCACCACTAAAAGAAACATCCAAAAGCCCGCACTCGCCCTCCTCTGCCAAATCGTTCATAAATGGGGTGTGTGCTTCCTCAAGTGGAGTATTCCCTTGAAAATCCGGAATAGGTTCGTCACCCAACCCATCCAAAACAATAAAAAGTATCTTTTTCATTTTTTTATGTGCAATATCTACCAAAGCACATTTTATTTAGGTTCAATTTTTAAATCACTTGTGGAAAAGTTGTGGAAAACTTTAACTTGGTGCTTCAAAGCTCAAGCTCACTGCAAGAAGACGGTTATATTTAGCCACCCTTTCCCCTCTCGCCGGCGCCCCACTCATAATATATTCTGCTCCGACTCCGACCGCTAAATCAGCAATAAAAGCATCGTTCGTTTCTCCTGACCGGTGCTTGACAAAAACAGTTAAATCATTTTCTTTACCCGCCCGTACTGCCTTTAAAGTTTCCGTTACAGTGCCGATTTGGTTGGGCTTCGCCACAACTCCCCGAATAAGCTTCCCCCGGGCTGCTTTTCTTATCTTCTCGGGGTTTGTAACAGTCAAGTCATCTCCTATTTTAAAAACCCCGGAAGCTTCTTTCCACCCCTCTTCATCTTTTTCCCCAAAAGGGTCTTCCAGAGCCCAAACGGAAAGTTCTTTATAAAAATCAGCCAGCTCCTCTCTTTTTAGTTTTTGGCCTTCGAAATCGTAAACTCCTTCCCCTTTGTAAAAATGTGAAGCAGCAACATCCAAAATAATTTTATCTTCTTTCCGAGTAAAGGCATTAATAACCTCCAACAACTCCTCTGTGCTTCGAGCCGCCGGCGTCATTCCTCCTTCCATCCCCACATTAACCGCACGGGGACCGTATTCTTTTTTTAACCCGTCGGCCAAATCATTATAAATTTTTATCCCTCTTGCCAACTGCTCCTTAAAATCTTTCCCGGACGGTGCAACCATAAACTCTTGCGTATCCACCTCGCCACCACCATGAAGTCCGCCTTCCACAAGTAGTAAAACGGGAGCAGGAAACCTCGGCTCACTTCCACTTATTTTTGCCAAATACTGCCAAAGCTCCATTTTTTCCTGCTCGGCAAAAGCTCGAGCAAAAGCCATGGAAACAGGTAAAAGAGCATTAGCTCCAAGTCGAGATTTATTTTTTGTCCCGTCCAGCTCTATCAAAAATTCATCAACCTCTTCTTGGTCCGATATCTTTTCTTTCTCTAATTTTGAAGCTATTTCTTCATTAACCTTTTCAACTGCATCCTTTCTTTCCACTGCTTCTTCTTCTCCCCGGGATGTACCCGAAGGACAACTGGCCACAAATTCTCCGCTTTCCGTTAAAAACCGCACTTCAACCGTCCATTCACCCTTGGAGTTTAAAATTTTTCTAGCTTTTATCTTTTTAACCTCAATCATTAAAAACTAATGTTACTTTAAAATGCTAATCTTCCTCTTTTAAATACTTATAAGCAGCAAGAGCTGCTTTACTCCCCTCCCCTGCCGCAACAACAATCTGTTTATAAGAAACGTCGGTTACATCTCCCGCAGCAAAAAGCCCTTCTGTTTTTGTCATATTGTTCTCGGGGTTTATAACAACCTCATCCCAATCATTAAACTCCACTAAATCTTTCAAAAACCCGGTAGCGGGGGTATAACCAATTCCTATAAAAACTCCGGCTACTTCAAGCTCCTTCTCTTCCCCCTCCGCCAAATCTTCATAAACTATGGAAGAAACCTTTTCCTCTCCCTTTATCTCTTTTGTTTTGGCTTGCACGAAAAGGTCAATGTTTTCCCTTTTGCGCACCTTACCTTGAAGAAGTTCGTCCCCCACCGGTTCTTCTCTTATCTCCAGCACATAAACATGTTCGCAATAAGTGCTAAGCTCCAAAGCGGCTTCCAGCCCGGAATTACCGGCCCCCACCACCGCCACTTTTTTCCCAGAAAAAAGAGGCCCGTCACAAGTAACACAATACCCTACACCATGGCCCAAAAGACGTTTTTCACCCGGCACTTCAAGAGGCCTCGGGTCCCGCCCTGTAGCAACAATAACCGCCCCTGCTTTGAACTCATCCCCCTCTTCTGTTTTCACCCCAAACGTATCTCCTTCTTTTTGAACCCGGCTCACCTTGCGCTCCTCAACCTCTACCTCAAATTCTTGCATGTGTTCCTTGAAGCGGGCGATAAGCTCTACTCCCCTTATCTTTTTAAAGCCCGGGTAGTTGCTAACATCAAAGGCCTTCCCAACTTGTCCGACAAAATCTTTGGTAAGAAGCAAAGTTTTCAATTTTTTGCGAGCCGCATAAATCGCTGCAGTAATACCTGCCGGCCCGCCGCCAATAATAATAAGATCAAACATGTTCTTTTATCACCTCAGGGATAGTACTAATAATATCTGTTGCCGCAAGACCGTCATAAAGCCTTGAAGCAGCACTCCTGCCCGCTTTACCCAAGATGTAAGCCCCCAATTCCCCCGCTTCCAAAGGCGGAACCCCTCGGCTGATAAGAGCAGCGCAAACCCCCGCCAAACTGTCACCCGTACCGGCAACAGACATATAAGGAGACCCCATTTGAGTCAACACAGTTTCTTCCCCGTCCGAGATAATGTCGGGTTTCCCTTTAAGTAGAATATTAGCTTTCATCTCTGCCGCTTTCTTTTCCACCAACTCTTGTTTTTCTTCTAAAGAAAGCCCGTCAACCTTTTCACCAGTTAAAACATAAAACTCGTAAGCATGAGGAGTGATTAAAAAATCTTTCCCGCCAAAAGCATCCTCCCCTCCTTGTAGTGCATAAATAGCATCCGCATCAATCACTGCACTCACGTCCATCTCAGAAAGATAAGTAAGCAAAGCCTTTTTTGTCTCCTCTGAACGACCAGCTCCTCCACCGATGACAACACAAATATTCCCTTTTGAAACTTTTTTACCCGCCTCTGTGCGAGCTAAAAGCAAAGGGACATGGTCTTCGGTAAACCAATCTCCCTCAAGCGGATAAGCTGCTAAATCCGGTGAGAAAGAGGCAATAATATCAGCCGCCCGCTGAGGCGCAAAAACCTGCGCCATATCAGCTCCTGTCCGCAGAGCTGCCATAGCTGACAGAGCTGGAGACCCAGAATAAAACTGGCCGCCCCCGATAACCATCACCAGTCCGTAATCATATTTAGGGTGGTACTCCCCTTCAACTCTTTTTTTAAAATATTTTTGAAACAGCTCTTTTTTCTCCATAATGAGGTTTTTAACTTATTAAATTACACCTCTTCCCTTTTGCAGCTTAAACATTAAATCTGCTCCCGCAAGAAATCTTTAAGTTCGGGACCGAACCGCGGGTCTTTAAGGGAGAGAAATAAATGAGATTTGAGCCAGTTGAGTTTATTGCCGCAGCGCAACCACTCCCCCTTCATTTCATAACCGTAAAACACTTTACCGGCTGTAAGTGCAGCAGCAATCGCCTCGGCAAGAACTATCTCCCCTGTCTCCTCCATCATCTTCCCCGCTTTTCTTATCTCGTCCGGATTTTGCAAAAATTCAAATATGGAAGGCAATAAAACATATTTCCCCACCACTGCCAAGTTTGAGGGGGCTTCTTCCGGCTCCGGTTTCTCCACTATTTTTTTGATTTTATAAAATCGGTTCGCTATGTTTTCTTTTTCCACTACCCCAAAACTTGAAATCTCTTCCCGAGGGACAGAATAAAGAGCTACAAGAGAACGTTCGGAACTTTTAAAAAGGTCAATAAGCTGTTTTAACGCAGGTGTTTTAGAGTAGATAAGGTCGTCACCGAAAAGAAGAGCAAACGGCTCATCTCCTATCTCTTTCTGGGCCTGAAGAAGCGCATGTCCGTCGCCTAACGGCTCTTCTTGAATCACGCGGGTAAAAGAAAATTCTTTTTTCAACCCCTCTATCTCCTTCACCTCCCCTAAAAGATCTGTCTTCTCCCGTTCTTTCAAAATCTCCTCCAAGGAACCATCTTTCTCAAGATAAGAAAGCGTTAAGTTTTCCCCGGGAGGGGTTACGAAAATAACCTCCTCGATCCCCGCTCCCTGAAGCTCTTGCAACAAATAGTGGATAACCGGCTTATCCACTAAAGGCCATAACTCTTTAGGTAAAACTTTTGACAGAGGCAAAAATCTAGTACCTAATCCCCCCAAAAGAACCACCGCTTTTTTAACACTCATGCTAAATTTAACTTACTTTTTAATGTTTTACTCTTTTTTCCTTAAAAACGCCGGGCTTTCCCAGCGCTTTTCTCTCTTCAAAAGCTCTTTTTCAATTTCTTTAAGGTCTTTTTGTACTTCAAGTGCGTTTTTTCTTACTTTTTCCTTATCCTCCTCTTCTTCCTTTTTTTCTTTCTGATTTTTCTTCTGGGCCACGCTTACTTTTTTCTTCTCCGGCTCTTTCTTCTCCGGCTCTTTCTTCTCCGACATTCTTTTTTTTTCTTCTTCTTTTTGCCCAACACCACCTTTTATCTCACCTTGGCTGGGTTCTAAAAACAATCCCTCCATCCAACATCCGACTGACAAGAGGGTAACATCAAGCTGGTTTTTACCTCGAACCAGGTCCACTCCAAAGATAACTCGAGAGTCTTCTTCTTTAGTTTGTTTAGCAATCGTCTCCGAAATCTCTGCTACCTCAGAAAGCGAAAGATTTTCCGGAGCACTGATATTAAAAAGTATTCTGTCCGCGCTTGAGATATCGTAAGGGTAAAGCGGATTTTCAAGTAAGTTCCTAAGCACAGCTTTCACTCTACCTTTTCCCCCAGCCTGAGCCCTCGTAAGGTAAGAAAGCGAGCGTTCTCCTCGTAAAATAGTTTCCAAGTCGGCAAAATCAATATTTATAAGGCCGGGGCTGTGAATCATTTCTATCAACCCTTCCAAACTGTTCCCTATTGAGTAATTTATGCTTGAAAGAGCTTTCTTGATGGGCACCTTCTCATCCACAACCTGAAACACTCTTTGATTAGGGATAACCGCTAAAGCGTGAAGTAAAAATTGAAGTTTGCTCAAAGACATCTTAGCGGTTTTTAACTTTTTCTCTCTCTCAAACTCAAAGGGTAAAGTAAAAAATCCATAACTTAGCATTTCTAAATCTTGAGCGATCTCAGCAAAAACAGGCATAGCACCAGAACCGGTACCACCACCAAGGCAAGAAACAAAAATACACAAATCAGCCCCTTCCAGGGCTTCTTTTATTTTCTCACTGTTTTCTTCTGCTGCTTTTCGACCCATCTCCACATCCATCCCCGTTCCCATTCCTTGAGTAGTTTCTTCTCCGAAACGAATGGTCTCAATTCTTTTTTTACGACTAAACTGAGAAAGAGCCGACTGGTCCGTGTCAGCGATATAAAAATCAGTTCGTTTATACTTAGCTGCAATGTCCCTGATAATGGAACCTGCACCTCCTCCCACGCCAACAACCTTAACCTTGATTTTATGAATAGGGAAATCCTCCTTCTTCTGTTTTTTTGCTTTTTCTTTCTTTTTATTTTTAGCCATATTTTTTAATAATAAGGGTTTTTAAAAAAGTTTGCAATAAATATTCTTCTAAAACCAAAGTAACCGGTCCACTATTCACAAGCTCGACTTCCATGTAAGCACCGAATTCCCCCGTTTCCACGTTCAGCCCGGTCCTTTCAAGCTCTTCTACAAAGTTCTCGTACACCCTCTGGGCTTTTTCCGGTTGAGCCGCCTTGTTAAAACTCGGTCTCCGTCCCTTGCTTGTATCAGCGTGAAGAGTAAACTGAGGCACTACTAGAACCTCCCCGTCTGTCTCCAGAAGAGAAAGATTCATCTTCCCTTCTCCATCCTCCATAATACGCAACTGGCTGATTTGTTCGGCCATCGATTTTGCCTGAGAACTCCCGTCTTTTTGTCCTATACCTACTAAAACTAAAAACCCCTCCTTTATTTTAGCCCGGGGATCTTTTTTAATATAAACGCACGCCCTTTTAACCCTTTGGATAACTGCCTTCATAATTTGTCCTACCTTCTAAAATTTTTGTCCTACCCCTGACAATTTTTCCTTAGTTTTGTCAGTAGGCCAGTTAGGACAAATATTTTTCAACCTCCTCTACTAAAGCGTTGGGTGTGAAATTAGCTTTCATAAGATAGGCCTCAACACCCAATTCATTGGCCCTCACTTTTTCATCAGCTGCATCGTAATTAGAAAGGATCACCACCGGTATATCTTTAAGTTTCTCATCCCCTCTCACCTTTTGCAGAAAACTAAGCCCGTTTTCTTCAGGCAAGAGAATATCAAGAAGAATTATATCCGGAACCCTCTCCTGCACATTCTCCCAGGCCTCTTCAGCGGTAAGAACGTCTTCCACCTCGAAGCCGGCTCTTTGGAACACACGACGATACATTTCCACCATCCTTTTTTCGTCTTCAACAAGAAGTATCTTTTTTTCGGAGCCCTCAACCATATTAACTATTAATTATTTTTATCTTCTCCTCCGTTTTCCGTCTTTTTTTCTGCTTTTTTAGGGATTTCCACATAAAAAGTGCTTCCTTTTCCTTTGCCTTTACTTTTCGCCCATATCTCCCCTCCATGAAGCTCTACGTATTTCTTATTAAGATACAAACCAAGCCCGGTCCCTTCCACAAAACGGTTCACCCCGGCTTCACCTCTTATAAAACGAGCGAATATTTTCGTAAGCTCTTCCTCGCTCATCCCTTCCCCTGTGTCTTGTACTTTCAACCTAACCTTGGAATCAACGGATTCTAAGGTTATAGTTATGCTACCCTCATTAGTATATCTTATAGCATTGTCTAGTAAGTTGAATACAACTTGCCTCATCTTAACCGGGTCCACCCTTAGTTTATCAAAATCTTTCGGTTTACGCCACTTAATCTTTAAACCCTTCTTCTCTGCTCTACGGGATAACTCGTTTACAACACTTTCCACCACCTCACCCATATCCGTTTCCTCAAGCTCAAGTTCAAGCCGCCCTAAATCTGCCTTGGAAATATTTAAAAGATCGTTAACCACATTCACCAATCTCTCGTTTGATTCAAATATATCTTTAAGCGGAGGGCGAGCGTCCTCGGGGACCTCCCCGTATTCACCTTCAAGTATCATCGAAGAAAGCCCCTTAACAATGGTAATAGGCGTTCGGAGCTGATGGGAAGCCATAGCCACAAACTCACTTTTTGCTTCATCTATTCTTTTAAGTTCATCATATGCCTCCCTGAGATTATCCGCCATCTCTTCCATCTCCTCTCGCCGCTTTATCTCCTTTAATACACTCTTAATGAGGGTCCATCCGAGGTAAATGAAGGCAATGAGAATCAAACCTTTAAATATAACCTTGCTTGCTCCCTGCGCCAACAATAACTCTATAAAAAGAACTAAACTGACTAATCCAACAAGTAATTCAGTAGCTATAACCCTGATATTAAACAAATGGTGCTTGGTAATAGCGTAGGCTATAAAAATAACCATAGCTAAGGTCCACATCGGTCCAATTTGATAATATCTAAAATTTCCGACCGTTGGCAATAATAGATTAAATACGGTCGCGAAAAAAACAGTAACAAAAAAACCTACTAGTATATACTTAATCTGTCTTTTTAGGTTTCTTTTTGCCTTTTTATACTTGGCAACTAATAACCAAAATCCTAGAAAAAAATAGAAAGAAATATAAAAGAAATATAACGGATACAAAGAACCAAAAGAAATTATTCGCTCTTTGTTAAAAACCTTAAACCCAGTAATAATATAGTCTGCATGTATTAAGTAAACAAAAAGAGAAAACGGTATCCAGAGAATAAAACTAATCCACTTTGGGAAGAAAGGCTTATTTTCAGGAAAATAAAGACAAAAATATAAGAAAAACAAAGCTGAAAGCGCTGCGGCTGAATAAGCCACCTTACTCAATAACAAGGCTGTTTCTGGAATATTAGTATAATAATAAACAAATAAGGGAGCAGACCACAATATTACACTTCCTAAGAGTAATAGATAAAAGAGGATTGATTTCGTAATCTTAGTACTAAAATATATAAAAACGACCAAAGCTAAATTCACTAAAATAGTCACTAATAAAATAGCAGAAGTTATAGCCATAACAATATTTTTGCTTTAATTGCCTTCAAAGACCTTCTCAAAGAATAAATAAACTTAACAACTATTGCGTTTTTAAATAAAAAAATATTTTCTCCTAATTTTTTGAACAAAAGCTTATTATTAAGAATAGAATCGACATAATTCTCCACTTCTTCTCTTAGATAATATATTAAATAAACTGGTCTGTTCGGGTCGTTGAAAAAATTAGAAAGAGGATCGTGCGATTTTTCTGGATCATAAATTAACTCTTTCTTATTAATAACATGTACAGGAAGACCTAGTTCTAGTATGCTTTTTAGAGCCTTTCCCTTAATCGTACCATAACCAGCTTTAATATTGTTTTCTCTAGAAAAATCTAGCATAGAAGAAATCAATCCTAATAAAATCAAATGCCTTGGTAAATACACCTTTTCAGAATATTTAATAGAAATTAGCCTCCCAATCTCACAGACTTCATCAGAAGACATTTTTTTAATCTCTGAAGGTTCTTTAAACTCATAATACTCTGTTCTTGTGGGCGGAGGGGAAATTGTTATTATGCGGGCGCTACCAATTATTTTTCCGTCAATCTCAGCAATAAAGTAATGGCACTTATTGATTCTATCGTATTCGTCAATCTCTCTCTCCTCTAAACTTTCGTCGTCTGGTATATATGCTTCTTTTTTGACATAAACCTTATATCTGAGCTCATACATCTTGTCCAGCTCTTCTTCACTGTTAGGCATTCCAAATAATATAGTTTTCAATTCCCCACGGAGATTGATTTTAATGCTCTTATACGCCTTCATGATTCACAATTTTCTCCCTGAATTCAAAATCGACTGATCAGCGTAAACTGAAAAGTCGTTAGATACATCAGAAAAGCCTACTTCTTGTAACAAAACTTTTTGTTCTCCTTTTTCAAAAAAATAGTACTCATTTTCCTGAGTGATAAAGTGGTTGTAGTAAAGAATCTTTATAGCTGGTTTGATAAGAAGAGTTACTTTAACTAAACTTTTTAAAAACCCTTGCTCTTTAAAATTAAGCTTTAACCCTTCTAAATATATTTTAAAGGGACTCCAGCCCTTTTTAGGGTTAGCTATCACTACCTTCCCGTTCGGTTTTAACACTCTTATGAATTCTTTTAAAACTTCTTTGTGTTTTTTTTTCGGAATCGCGTATAAGACATTGTTACAGGTAATTTTATCAAAGTGCTCATTTGGAAAAGGTAACTTTTCTCTTAGGTCAGAAAGGACTAACTCAAGCACTGGATTTTTACTCCTACAAATATCGAGAGCTGCTTGTGAATTATCGAGCCCCACTACCTCTGCTCCTCTTTCTTCCAGCTTCAAAGCTAAATTACAAGTACCACAACCAGCTTCTAAAACCTTATCTCCCTCTTTAACGTCCAACTCATCACAAATAGTATTTAAAAGTTTTTGATAAGGAATCAAAAGATTTAACACGTCATAAACTTCAAAATATTTTCTCCAGAAATCTGCACTAAGCATTTTAACAATTTCTTCTATTTTACCTCAATTTCCTTAAAAATCAAAAAGAGGACGGGAACTCCCACTCCCCTTCAAGGTGTTAAAATTTAATACAACAAAACATTTAATTTTTCCCTTTTTTAGGGCTAAACATTACCTTGCTATCTTTAAAAATACGGTAAAAAGATTATGAGACCAATGATTAAGGCGCCTAACGCGGCAACTAAAACCCCCGCGGCCATTGTGTCTTTTACAACTCGAACTTGAGGGCGGAACTCCGGCTCAACTATATCAAGCATTTTTTCAGCGGTGGTATTAATAAGCTCGAGAGATAAAACCAAAAAAACCATAATTAAAATAATAGTTTTTTCCAGAGCGGTAATACCAAAATAAAACATTAAAAAGGTCACAAATAAAGCTGTTAGCAACTGAATGCGAAAACTCTGCTCCTCGTAAAAAGCGTATTTTAAACCGCTAAAAGCGTAGCGCAAACTCTGGACAAATTCTTGAAAAGAAAACATTTCCCTTGGATTTATTTTGACCTATCACTCTTATTCTAACTTAACTTTCCCCAGAATCAAAAAAAGAAATTGGCTGAAGGCACTCAATTCGATTTCTTTCTCCCTTCTTTTTATTCTGTTATGCTAGAGAAGGGACTGAAATAAAAATCATATTCTATGAGGGAAAAACATTTAAAGATTAAAAATTGGAGCAAGGGGTTTGCGGGGTGCCTGCATTTTCCTTTTCCCCATTTTCTTACTCGATTTTTGGAAAAAACAAAAATAATTGAAAAATGCTTTGTTTTTTTTGGCCTGCTCAGACCCGTGAAAGATTTCAAGCTTTGCGAGGTTCCTCCCAGAACGGCTGTTTTAATAAAGGAGGGGAGAAAAAAAGGAATAACTTTTAGGGCCCTTAAAAGCCCTGCGGGGTTTACCAGTTATTTTTTGATGAAAATCGACGAAAAATCTTTTTTAATCGAAGGGCTGCCAAGAGCGGAATTTTTAAGCGGGCCCGCCTACGAGCTGGTAGACGACAAATACAAGGTTAAAAAAACGTTAGAAGAAAAAGGGCTGCCCACGCTAAAAGGAGAGTCATTCTGGTGGTTTCAAAAAAAGAAGGCCCTTAACTTCAGCTCTCGCCTAGGGTTTCCCTTGGTGGTCAAGCCGAGAACCGGCTCTCTGGGAAAAAAGGTTTTTACCAATTTAAAAAACCAAGAGGAGGTAGACGCGGCCATAGAAGAAGCAAGCAAGTTTTCCCCTGCTTTTTTAATAGAAAAGTTTTTACCTGACGTTTCAGATTTTAGGGTAACAATAGTGGATTTTGAAAAAGTTTTTTGTTTTAAAAGAATTACCGCCCAAGTAATTGGAGACGGAACTCATACTATTTCCCAACTTATCCAAAAAGAAAACCAGAACCCAAAACGAGGCAAAACCCGTACCATTAAAACCCCTTTTTACAAGTTAGTAACAAACAAGGAAACAGAAAAGATATTAAAAGAGCAAGGTTTCTCTTTTTCAGATGTCCCCCAAAAAGAAGAAATCGTAAAGCTACAAAAAGACCCTTTCCTAAGGTTGGGAGGAACCACCACAAACAAAGTAGAAGTAGCACCTGAAAACATTCAACTTTTTAAAAAAATAGCCAGAACTTTTGAAGCAAGGGTAGTGGGAATTGATTTTTTAGCCGAAGACATCTCGGTTCCCTGGCAAAAACAAACTTGTGCTGTTTTAGAGCTCAACAGCTTGCCGGGGATCATCGGCCACCATTTCCCCTCTTCCGGCTCCCCCCAAAATGTTGCCGGCGCGATAATCGAGATGGTTTTAAAATACTACAAGTAAAAACTGAATGTCTTTTGTCGGTTAAAAATTTAAAACAGGCACAAAAGTGCCCGTTTTTTAGTTAAGCAACAAGATTTTTATTCTTTAACAGAACCCGATTCTTTTTCTTTTAAAACGTAATGCAAGGTTTTACCCAGGTGGGATTTAGGGATTTCGGAGATTTTTTCAATCTTTTTAGGAAGTTTATAGTAAGTAAGGTGTTTTCGACAGAAATCAAGAAGTTCCTCTTCCTCTACCCCATTTTTGCTCACCACAAAGGCCTTGGGCGCCTCACCTGTTTTTTCATCCTCTACTTTTATGACCGCTGCTTCTTTTACTGCAGGGTGCTTGGACAAAACCTCTTCTATTTCCCGAGGCCAAACCTTCTGACCACTTATATTTATCATATCATCCAACCGTCCCTGGATGTAAAAATAGCCGTCTGCATCCATTAAAGCAATATCCTTGGTATGAAACCAACCGTCTTCATCAAACATTTCTTTTGTCAACCCCGGCTCATTCCAATACCCTCTAAAAAGTTGAGGGCCTTTAATCATAAGTTCTCCTGAATGTAGAGCCGGCAGTTCTTCTCCGCTTTCGGGATGTACGATTTTAACTTTTGTCCCCGGCAGAGGAATACCGATGCTTCCTACCTTCTGCTTCCCTAAAGGCGGGTTCATGTGAGTAATGGGAGAGCTTTCAGTTAAACCGTAGGCCTCTATTATCGGCTCCCCCGTTATTTTTTTTACCTTTCTTAAAACTTCAGCCGGGCAGGAAGCAGCACCGCTTCCACAGAAACGAATGGAAGAAATGTCAAAACATTCCGGGTCCTTTTCAATAAGCCCCATAATAGCGGAGAAAATAGCAGGCACCCCTGCCACAATAGTAATCCCATACTCTTCTATTGCTTCACAGGCCGGTTTAGTATGAAATTCGGGGAAAAGAACCACAGTCCACCCTTCCCGCATAGAATAGTTAAGCACAAAAGTCAGCCCGTAAATATGAAAAAAGGGCAAGGCGCCGAACTGCACTTCCTTGCCCGGCCACGTTGCCTTACCTATGAGAGCACTAATCTGGTCAAGGTTGGCAGTAACATTAAAATGGGTAAGTGGAACACCCTTGGGATCCCCCGTAGTACCACTGGTATACATCAGAAGAGCCAAATCGTTTTTTGCTTCAATAGAAACCTTCTCGGGCTCCGAAGAAGAGTTCTCAATAAGCTCTTCAAAATCCAAGGCGCCGTTGTTTTTCAGTTTAGCTCTTTTAGTCGCCTGAAATACTCTTTTAGGCAAATTCTTAATGCTATTTAAAACTCCAAGGTGAGAAGGCAGATAAGCACCAATATCCGTTAAAATAATATTATCAATTTCCAGTTTGTCTTGAATCTCAGCCACGCGACCCGAAAATATTTTAAGAGCCACAATCGTGCGGGAGCCGGAATCTTTCATGACTTGTAATAATTCTTTTTTAGTATAAAGGGGGTTAAGAGGTGAAACCACCGCTCCCACTTTTAAAGCCCCGTAAAAAGCAATAACGAAAGACGGGCAGTTGGGAAGAAAAAGAGTTACTATATCTCCTTTTTTAACACCCATCTTTTGCAGAGCAGAAGCAAAACGATCCGACTTTCCTTCAAGCTCCTTAAAAGAATGAGTTTGTCCGTAAAATACGAGGGCTTCTTTATCCGGATAATCCTTAGCCGAGGCGGACAAAACCTCCTGGAGTGGATAAGATTCAGGTTCCAATTCTCTCCCTGCCCCTTCAGGGTAGTTTTCCAACCACACCCCATCCATATCCTTTGCCTTTTTGTTTAAAAAATCATTCATATTTTAGAATAAAAAAACCAACATCTCTGTTGGTTTTAAAAGCAATAAATAATAATGCTAGGTGAAACAAAATAGCTTAACTTCCTCCTTTCACAAAATGTAGTTTTGAAGGTAGGTAAAAGTGTCATCCCCTCTTGTTAACAATTTTTAAATTTTAAACGATATCTTTTCTCATTATCCTACAAGAAAATAATAATGTCAA
Organism: uncultured Candidatus Saccharibacteria bacterium; assembly: GCA_964401285.1. Taxonomy (GTDB): domain Bacteria; phylum Patescibacteriota; class Minisyncoccia; order Minisyncoccales; family CAYTKG01; genus CAYLVJ01. The sequence continues at coordinate 62,729 of CAYNXY010000001.1, forward strand.
GAAGTGCTAAAAATCTCATCCAGGAAGAATTCCTGCCATTCCCCATTAAAAGTAACAGGAACCTTGTTGCCTGCGGGAAAAAGGATTTTTCTCTCTTGAGGAATATAAATAAACCCCTGCACGGTGCCATTATTGGAAACAGAACCGCGGCGCGGACTGAACGTTTTCTCATGGATTTTCATTATTTTTATCGCCTCCTCAGTCGAACTCACTCCGTCTTTTATTTCTTTTTTAATGTTTTCCCCCCTTTTAAGAGTAGCATTATATTCTTTATGATTTTCATAGTTTTTCACGTACCATTTGTTCTTCATCTCCTCAGAAACAAAGTGGTTGGTGTTAACCAAAACCCCGTTCATTCTTTCCACAAAATAGTCACCCTGACACATCTCCACAAGAAAAGTATTTTGCCTCTCGCCGTCTGAGACGAGACAGGCAAAGGGACGGATGGAACTTACTTTTTTCAATGCTTTAAGCCAAATGCGGGAGTTTGAAGCAAGCTTAGTGAGCCCCCAAGCAATAGAAACAATGGGTGTGTTGTCAAAATCAAACCCCTTGTGGGCCCCGCCTCCGTCATTAACCGCAAAAAGAGTTCCTTTTTTTGTGATAACGGAATCTGTTATGAGAAGACCCGGCAAAGAAGGAGCAATAAATTTATTTTGCAACTCATTATTATCATAAACAGCAATAAATCTTCTTTTACTTATAAACTCAGTTACTTTTTTTTCAAAATAAAGGTCAGTTGTTTTTCCGATTAAAACATTTTCCGTTTTTTTAAACGGTGCAGCAAAAAAGGAACACCCTACAAAAGTGTTCCTGAAGGCAATGGCTATCTCGTAAATTGAATTAAAAAGCAATACCCATTCCAAAGCTACCCCGCTCCCCTCAGAAATCCCTTTCATTTCTTCTATCTCGTCAGTAGTGTACTCTTTTTTAAGATTATTCGTCTTTCTAAACACTATCTTCATAAAAAACTTGGCAGAAGCCCACCCCAGTTTGTTCTGAACATAGTGAGTGATAAAATCCGTTTCGTCCTCTATCTCCTCTCTTAAAAAAGACCCATGAGCAAAACCCCGCTTATACGGATCTTTTTCTCTTAAAAACAAAAAATTTACGCCTCTTATTTTTTTAAAATCTGATTCCATAAACTGGAAAACAATAAAAACATCCTCTTTCTTGCTTTTACCCTAGCACAAAAACTACTTCTTTGTCCTAAATTCTTTGATTAATAAGCAGGAAGCAAAAAATAAACCGGCAAAAACAATCATCAAGGGCCCTGCCGGAGCACCGGTAAATTCATAGCTCACTACCCCGCCCATGCAGGAAAGAGAACCGAAAAGAACACTAAAAAGAATATAAGGGCGAAAGGAGTTGGTAATGTTTCTTGAAGAGGCAGCGGGGATGACAAAAAGCGCAGCAGTTAAAAGAATACCTAAAAGTTTTACTTCTAAAGAAACCGTTAAAGCAATAAGTAAAAGGTAGAAAAAAGAGATTTTTCTCTCTTTAATACCTTTACCTAAGGCAAGCTCTCTTGACAAAGAAAGAAGCACGAGAGGCGCTGATATTTTTCGAAGAGCGGTAAACACCAAAACGGTAAGCCCTGCACTCAAAAGAAGGTCAACAACCCCCACCCGAGTTATATTCCCCACCACCGCCTCCTCCGCTTGCTCCAAAGGAAGCAAAAGAAACCCCAGCGCGACCCCAACGGCAAAAACCAATCCAGTTACAGTTTCAATAGGAAGGTCTGTTCTCTGTTCTATCATCCAGATAAGAAGCATTCCGCAAAGAATGGTTAAAAGGGCGCCGATAAAAATATTAAAACTAAAACTCAAAGCTAAAGCTACTCCAGGAAGAGCAAGATGACCAAGAGGCCCGCCAATAAGAGACATTCTCTTAGAAACCATAAGGGCGCCCAGCCCGCCGGCTGTTGCACCTATAAGCCCCGCCGTTATTAAACTAATTACAAATTCCATATATGCCAACCTGTGGATAAATGTTTAACACCAGGGATTGAACATCCGCTTTAGGTTCATAGAGAGTTGTGTGCAACTGTGCAATACCAGGTGTTGCACAGTTTAATGTTGGTAGAATTTTAATTTGTGACCGTATATCTCTCTTAAGTTTTCGGGGGTAAGCATTTCTTTTGGTTTCCCATAACATAATTTTTCTCGAGAGAGGCAGAGCACGTTAGTAGAATAAGCGAAAACAACGTTTATCTCGTGGGTTACAAGGATAATTGTTAACTCTCTCTCCTGCCAAAACTTGTAAAGGAGAGAATAAATGGTTTCCCGGCCCCCAACATCAATCCCGCCCATTGGCTCATCAAAAATAAGTACATCCGGTTCCGGAGCCAGCGCCCACCCGACAAGCATTCTCCTGAATTCTCCGGAAGAAAGACAAGCGGGGTTTCTTTTTAAAAACTCCGGGGAAAGCCCCACGGAGGTAAGTATCTTTTCCGCCTTTTTAGGGGGGATATCGCCTAAATTAAAAAAATCTTTTACCGTAAGAGGGAAAAGGGAAAAATTCTCTCTTTTAAGCTGTTCCGGAAGATAACTCAACTCGAGGCCTTCCTCCCAAAAAATTTTACCCTCATAATCCAAAATATTAAGCAGGGCCTGGAGAAGAGTGCTTTTCCCCGCCCCGTTAGGACCAAGGATAGTTAAAAACTCTCCCTTGTCCACACTAAAAGACAAATCGGTTACCACCTCCTCTCCTCTTCTTTTAACATTTAAGTTTTTAACTTTTAGGGCCTTCATTAAAGACCAATAAGATAAAAGGCGCTTAGACCAAAAAGAATAATGGACTGCACAAGGGTCACCCATGTGGTAAACTTCGGAGAACTCATCCAAATATCCATTTTCCACACAGCTACTCCGAATACTATAAGTTCATCAAGCATATAAAACAAAACAAAGAAAGCGATGTAAAGAATAAAAGCTAGAGAAGGTAAATCCGCCTCCGCTAAAACCCCGGCATAAACCACTGGCACCGCGGCAGAACAGGGAAACTCCACAACGGTAAGAACACCGGCAAAAAGCAAAATACTAAAGGCAAGAGCTAAAGGATTAACATTTTCATCAGAAATTGAGTCCTTAACATTCTCCAAAAGGCCCTTACCGATCTGGGCACCATTGCTTTCACAAGCCGGTCCGTATTTTCTAAATTTCATAAATTCTTTTAAAAAATAAATGCCGCCGAAGAAAGCAAGAGCTCCTATCAAGACCTCCATCGCTCTAAGATAATTGGACAGCAAGGAGAATAAGCGATACCAAAGAACAATCAAAATGCCGTAGATAACAGCTGTTATCAAAACAAAAAGTCCGCCGTAAATCAAAATCTTACCCCTTGATTTAAGGTTAAGAACCAACCCCAGAATAAGAACGAGCGCCCCCAAAGAACAAACATTAAAGCCATCCAGAACCCCCATAAGAACAGTAAGGGCCGGCAAAGAATACTTACCAACATCTATCTCACCCACAAAAGGCAGATTAACAGATTCGCGTAAAGAATCAGCACACTCTTCATCGTTTTCCAGCTCACCGTGGGCCGCTTTTCTTATAAGCTCTCCCGTTCCTCCTTCTCCACTGAACCCAATAAAATAATGCTCACCCACAAAAGTAGCAGGAACTAGCCCCCTTTCCTGCTTTTCAACCCCATGCTCCTCGTAAAAACTAGTTATGAGTTCCTGGCTCTCAGGGTCACTTATAAGATGCCTTTCAATCTGCAAATAAGCGCATTCTTCTTTAAGTCCGTCCAAGAAACTGGCTTCAGCCGCACAATGAGGACAAGTTTTAGAATAGAAAAAATGGATTACCGGTTCATTCTGAGCTGACACCGGAAGCGCGATCCCTAAAAAAGTAAGAAATACAAGAAAGAATAGTAATTTATTATCCATCTAACCTGCAATAATTAAATTTATAAGATAAAACCAACTGAGGTTTCAACCAATTATAAACGTTTTTCATCAAACTTAAAAATCTAGGATTTAAGAATCTTAATCGCTTTGCCCTCTACTAAAGCCCTGCTCACCTTCTCGTAGGCAGAAGCAAGAATCCTTTGAAAAGTGCTTTGAGAAGTATCCATCTTCTTTGCCGCCTCAATTTGAGTCAACCCCTCAATGTTTTTGAGGCGCAACGTTTCCACCTCTTCCTTCGTAAGTTCAACAGCTTCAAGCGACCGAAGAGGTAACCCCCTCGGTTTAAAATAAGTGACTTCCGGGTCAAATCTAACTCTTCTTTTTTTATTGGGTCTTACCATTTGAAAGTAAAAAATGTCCGTGTTATTATTCAAAAAAGGCCTCTCCGGCCCCTCTCTTGTTGGGGCCGGACCACGGGCCTTTTTTTATTCTCCAAGCTCCTTTAGGCGATTTTGCACTGTTTCAAGTTCTTCTTCCAGATATTCTTTTTCTTGAGTTAAGGCCTCCTTTTCATTCTGGGGAGCACTTCTGAACCCGAAAAACCTTGCAAAACCTCTTCCTCTCCCCCATCTGCGCGATAGACCTCTTCCACAAGGTCCCATACCGCGCCCGGTAAGAGATCCTTGACCTAAAGGGCCGGTCCCATCAAATCTAGGCATGGTAGTAAATCTTAGGTTAAATAACTAATCTCTCGGCCTTTCTGTTTTAAGTATATACCCATAACCCCCTAGTGTCAAGGGAGGAAATTAAAAAAGGGAAGAGATCCCCTCTTCCCTTTTAAACCTCTCTTACTCGAATTTATTTTCACAGATTATCTTTTGGAGCTCTTTTCTTCTTTTCGGACCACTGGACTCGCGAGCCGGGTAACCAAGAGGCATAAGCGCCGCAACTTTATACTCGTCAGGCACCTCTAAGATGTTTTTAACTTGTTCTTGAGAAAAAGCGCCAATCCAGCAGGTTCCAAGCCCTTCCTCCACCGCGGCAAGCGTAACGTGGTCAAGAGCAATTGCAAGGTCAACTGCATAAGTAGGCACCTCACAGCTCATCATCCTTTCCGGCGCCAGAGAAATAGCCGCGATAACAACCGGCGCCTCACCGACAAAAGCTTGCCCGGCCGCAGCTTGAGCCAGCTTTTTCCTCGTTTCTTCATCTTTTACCAGCACGAATTTAAACTCCTGGCGATTAGAAGCAGAAGGAGCCAACCTGGCCCCCTTGTTAAAAATTCTTTTAAGTTTTTCTTCAGAAACTTCTTTATCGCTGAAAGAACGAACACTTCTTCTTTTCTTAATCGCTTTGTAAACATTCATATTGTTTTATAATTTAGATTTATTATCATAAGCCGGACAAATATCTTTGTAATCACACCAAGGACAAAGCTTGTTCGGGCGCGGCGGGAACTCTTTTGTATTTTTGATCTCTTTAAATTTACTTACCAACCCTTCTTTCATTTCTTTTATTTCATCTTTCGTCCAGGTAATATCGAAAACCCGCGAATATTTTACGTAAATAAGACCAGCTCTTATCTTTTTTGCCGCTGGGTAAAGCGATGCTGCAACAACGGAATAAATCGGTATCTGGAAATTATGCTCCATCATATCTTTGATATTTTTATAATAGGGAAGCTTACCCGACTTGTAATCCCACACTGCCACCGTTTCCTTACTTTCCTGGTCCACTCTGTCCACACGGCCGGCTAAAGTAAACTCCCCTGCTTCAGCATCCATCCATTCTTCAAGTGCCAAAGGAACTACCGAAGTATCAACCCCCGCCAAAAAATTGTTAATAATATTTATCGTCTTTAGCCCAAAAGCTCTTTCCTGCTCCCTGGAACCAAAAATCTCCTCTCTTTCTTCCCGAGTGAAAGCTCTTTTTTCACCGTTCTTCTCTACCTCCCCCCAGGCCTTCCGCACCATCGAAGCAATATCAACATCCTTCCTTTTATCTATCGGCAGCTTAGAGATGTCAAAAAACTCCTCTAACACGTTATGGATAACCTTACCGGTAAAGGTAGCGGGCGTTTCTTCGAATTCCACCTCAATCTCGGGGTCGTTTTTACATTTAAACTGAAAAGGGCACCTTAAAAAAGGTGTAACTCTGCTGGGAAATATTTTTTTTGGAAACCTGTAAGCCATATCGCAAAAACATTTATTTATTCCTCGTTATTATACCATAACAAAAAATCACCAACCCGGCGATTTGCAAAAATTCTCCCTCGACAGAGCCCCCGAA
>CAYNXY010000002.1:0-60938 GCA_964401285.1 uncultured Candidatus Saccharibacteria bacterium
GGGTTTCCCCTCCATTTTAAATAATATCAACTTCGATTGAACTTAGAGTTTGTTTTGCCTGAGAATCAGGCAAAACTCGAGCATTCGAATTAAATTGTGCAACATCTGGTATCGTGCACCCGCTTTGCTGTTAGCCGTTGCTGGTCCCTTTAAAAAAGAAAAAGGCTTGGTATAATAGGGCAATCTTTAAAAATCTGTGAAGGAAGGGAAAAAAGAGGAACGCGCCTTTTAAAAAGCTTAAAACCTGTTATAATTAAAAAAGAAAGGGGGTGCCTTGCTTTTTACTTCCCTTGGAGTAGATTTTTTGGTATAATTTTTGCAAAGATAAAAAGGTGAACTTATAACTTAAAGATAAAATAATTAAGGTCAACTATGAATAAAATACTTTCCCTCGGGGTAACTTTACTAACCATAATTTTTTTAGTAGGAGGGTTTTTCCTTAATACTCCTAAGTCCCAAGTTGAGTTCCGCATTCCTGTGGCGGAAGCCGATACTTCAGAAACTGCTGCTACCTCAGTTGAGGTGGGAAACGCTGCGCCCGTAATTGACAATCTTTCTTTAAACGGAGGAAGCAATATTGTTCTCAGTGAAAACACCGTGAAGGAGGTGGTTTTAACCGGAGACCTTTCAGATGCAAACGGCTGCGGCGACATCACGGGTGATATTTACGGCCTTATTTACCTTGACGGGTTGAGTATTCCTTGCTCTGCTGACTCCAACAGCTGTTACTACGACGGAGGTGGCACGGCGACCGATGCTACAGTGGTTTGTAACACAAATACATGCAGCACTGGTTCAGCCGGGGTGACTTGTACAGCTGATATGTGGTTTCACGCTAACGCTACTAACTGGTCGGCTTCGATACTGGTTACGGATGCTGCTAGTAACACCGATGAGGCAACGCTTGGTACGCCCGTTGCCGTTGATACCTTGCAGACGCTTCTTGTAACAAGCATTATTGATTACGGGACTCTTGGGGTCGGGGACACGAACACACAGCCGGCTGCAGTAACTGCTAGCGGGAATGTGGCTGTTGACTGTTCTCTTTCAGGTACGGACATGACGAGCGACAGCAGCGGGGGGACGATTGAAGCCCGCTGGCAAAAATATGACCTGAGTGATGAGGTTTATTCTACTTTAGCCAACACTCTTCAGGAAGCGGCCTCTAAGGATTCGGTTGAGCTTGTTATTAGCAAGCCCACCGAGCACCCCTCAACAGAGATTGACATTACTTACTGGGGGCTTAAGATTCCGGAAGCTACCCCAAGTGATAATGATTATGGCGGGACTAACACATTCGAATCTGCACCGGATTAAAGTTTATTAATTTTTAAAAGAAAATGGGCTTAGCGGATAACTTTAAACGGCTCCTTCTCTTTTTAGCGCTTGCTATTCTTTTTTATGCTGGGAGCCCAGCAGCTTGTGAGGCCTTTGGGGTGAGCCCGCCGTGGGTAAAAACCGACCGTCTCATCCCCGGTTCTACTTACGAGCAGAAGGTAACCATCTCAAGGTATAAGCCGACTACGGACCTTAAAGCGACTATTGACTACAGCAAGCTTTCCGAAGAGCTAAAGGGTTGGATTTCGGTAAAAGAGGGAGACGAATTCATCTTGCCTAAAGGGGAAAACCAAATTCCAATCCATTTTGTGGTTGAGGTGCCGGACAGCGCAGCCCTTAAAAACTACCAAGGGAGCATAACCGTTAAAACCCACCCTACAAAAGAAGGAGCAGGAGTTGGGGTGGCTCTTGCAGCAGGCATCCACATTGACCTTACGGTGAGCGACCGGGAGGTGGAGGACATGCTTGTGCGGTACGTGAACATTAAAAAGGTGGTGGAGAGAAAGCCCATCCCCTTTCACATGAAAATTGAAAACAGGGGCAACGTTTCAACAAAGCCGGACAAAGTGGAGCTTAAAATTTACGATCAGTACTACAGACAGGTGATAACCGAAGGGAGTGCTACGGAGATGGAAGAAATAGCTCCTTTTGAGACAAAGACAATTGTGGCGAACGTCCCCATTAAACTTGAAATGGGCACTTATTGGGCGGAGTTTAAAATACTAAAAAACGAGAATGTTTTAAGAAAGGGCAAGATTGTTTTCAATGTAGTGGAACGGGAGCCGAATATTTTAGAAAAGGCCTGGATGTTTCTTTGGAATAACAAGCGCTACTCTATCCCCGCATTTATCTTGGTTTTAATTTTTGTGGTTCTTACGGTGCTTGTTAAAAAAGGCAAACTCCATGTGCGGATTGAGCTGGGCTCTCCCCACTCGCCTCAAGAAGGGAAAGATAAAAAAAAAGAAGAAAAGGAAGAGGTAATAAGAATAAAACCGGGGCAAAAAACATAGCTAAAAAAACTTTAATCCTTTTAGTTGTCGGGGGAGGAATTTTAATTCCTTCCTTTTTTTGTTTTGGAGCGGCTGAAGAAGATGCGGGCACAGCTGTATCCGTAGCTCCTCCCCCGCCCAGCTCGGTAAGCGCGGAGGCGATTAGTTCTTATGAGGTGGAGGTAAGCTGGAGTGAGGTGGACGGAGCTTCAAGTTACAATGTTTACCGGGGCGGGGTGGATGTGGGCAGCACGAGCGAGCTTTCTTTTACTGATTCGGGGCTTAACCCGGGCACAACTTATTCTTACAGGGTGACCTCTGTAACCGGAGAAGGCATTGAGTCCAAGAAAAGCATTTCTGTTGAGGTCACCACCCCTCCCCTGGAAGAAGATGAGGGCGGGGGTATTTTTATCCCGCCTGAGAGACCTGTACCCAACTTTATTTTCATCAACGATGATGCAAGCTATACTAATGAGACAAAGGTTTCCCTTTTTATCTCGGCGGAGAATGCAGCCCAGATGGCGGTAAGCAACGAGCCGGATTTTAGCGGTGTTTCCTGGGAAGAATACAACACTCAAAAAGAATGGGTGCTTGTGCCTGGGGAGGGGGAAAAAACGGTTTACGTTAAGTTTAAAAGCAAGGAGGGAGGCGTCTCCGACCCGATTAAGGACTCTATCACCATGGATACCACTCCTCCGCCCAGCGTGAAGAATCTGGAAGGGCTTGCCTCCGACGGCTCGATGGGGTTTAACTGGGACAACCCGGATATTAGTGATTTCTCCGGGGTGAAGGTGATGAGGTCGGAGCAGTTTTTCCCTGTGGAACCGGGGGAAGATGTGGAGGTTTTTAAGGGGGAGTCCTCTTCTTTTACCGACAAGGGGCTTTTAAACGGGAAAAGGTATTACTACACTGTTTTCTCTTATGACGAGGCGGGGAATTACTCCTCCGGGGCCGTGGTAAGCGGGGTGCCTGAGGCGCCCCTTCCTCCCGCGCCTCCTCCCAGCGAGGCGGGTTGTCTTTTATGGGAGGTGGAGCCGGAAGAAGGTGAAGCCCCCCTCAGGGTAACGGGCCGGGGGGAGATTCAAGACCCGGACTCAGAGGTAAAGTCAATTTATGTAGAGTGGGGTGATGGGAAGAGAGAGGAAGTAGAAGAAGGGTTTTTTGAGGTGAAGCACACTTATGAAGAGCCGGGTGTCTTTTTGAGCCGATTGGTGCTTCTTAAAAAAGACGGTGAGAAAATAGAAAGCAGGGCTTGTGAAGCGCGGATTTCTGTAAAAGAGAGGGTTTCTCCTCCGCCCTCTATTCAAGAAATAGGGTTGGATGACTTTAGATTTCGGCAAAACGGCATGAGGCTTTTTCCTGAAGAAAAGGAGTTGAGGGTGATTGCGGATGAACCGCTTGAAACATCCATTGATTACGAGGTGCTCCCGGAGAACTTGAAGACCATAATGGTGACACTAAAGGAGGGGGAAAGAAGTTTTTCTTTTCTTTTGCGGATCAACGAAGAAAAAACTTTTTACGGAGGGGAGATTTATGCACCTGAAAGAGCAGGGGTTTATGTGGCGACAATTCATATTTTTGATTACAAAAACCAGTCGATTAAAAAAATAGAATTCTTCTTGGAGGTTATTGAGAGAAAACGCCCTCCCCAGCCCTTTTATTTGCGCCTTCTGCTTTTTTTAAAAAGAAAAAAGAAAGAGCTTGCTTTTTTCCTCCTTCTCTTTCTTCTTCTCTTTCTTCTCGCGAAAAGAAGAAAGAGAAAAGATGAAGAAGATAAAAGGAAAAGAGAAAGGTCTCCCTCTTCCGGGGCAAGGTCTTCCCCGCCTCGTTAACTACTAATTAACTCTTAAAATGGGAAAAAAATTTCTTTTATTCGACGGCAACGCACTGGTCCACCGGGGGTATCACGCCTTACCTAAACTTAAAGCACCGGACGGGGAACTCGTTAACGCGGTTTACGGGTTTTTTCTTGTGTTTCTTAAAGCCCTAGCTGAGTTTCAGCCTCAATACGTGTGTACTTCTTTTGACCGGCCGGAACCCACCTTCAGGCACAAAAAGTTTGAAGATTACAAGGCCCAGAGGCCGAAGACCCCGGACGAGCTTGCAGAGCAGATTCCAATTATTAAAGAAGCGCTCGGAGTTTTCGGGGTACCGACATATGAGCAGGCGGGGTTTGAGGCGGACGACGTGATTGCCACGATATGCCATCTTTTAGACGAGAAAGAACTGGAGACGATTATTGTGACAGGAGACCTGGACCTTTTGCAGCTTGTGGACGAAAACACCAAGGTTTACGGATTAAAAAGAGGGGTTAAAGATGCTGCGCTCTACGACATCGGGGCTGTTAAAGAAAAATACGGGTTTCCCCCTGCTCTTTTGGCTGACTGGAGGGGGCTTAAAGGGGATGCTTCGGACAATATTCCGGGGGTGAAAGGTGTGGGCCCCAAGACAGCAACCAAGCTGCTTAAAGGGTTTGGGGGGTTGGAAGAAGTTTATGAAGCAATTGAGAAAAAGGGTCGGGCGGCGGGGGAGGAAAAAGAAAAGATTTCTTCCCGCGAGAAGAAACTTCTTCTTGAAGGCAAGGAAAAAGCGCTTCTTTCTAAAGAGCTTGCTGAGATTAGAAAAGATGTTCCTTTGGAGTTTGAGCTTGAGAGATGTGGCTTTAAAAATTATAATAAGGAAGAGGTGGAGGAAAAATTCAGGGAGTTTGGGTTTAAAACTCTTATCTCCCGGCTTCCCGGGAACCGCAGAGCACAGGGCCGTTTGGGGGTCTAAAAGCTTGGATGGGGGCTTCAAGCCGGCTTAATTACTTTTGCCTCAAGTTATTAATAGAGTGTGATATAATATACGAATAAGCTGGGATGGAAAAAGAAGAAAAAATAGAAGAAGAGTTCTCCAAATTTGAGATCGATGCCAGGATTACAAGGATAATGCTTGTTTTGTTTTTGGGGGCGACTGTTTTTATTCATGTCTCAGGGATGGTTGATATCCCCGCTCAAATTTTCTTTATACTTGCGGGTTGGCTGGGGCTTTATCTTCTTGTCGGGCTGTTTTTTAAAAAAGAAATGGTGAAAACCCCGGAGTTTCTATATAATTTTTACTTTACCCTTAACGTTCTTGATATTCTTTTAACTGTTCTTCTCATCCATTTTGCGGGTGGGGCGGAATGGATTGGGGCGCTTTTTCTTACGATGACTATTGCTTTTTGCGGGCTTGTGCTCCCCCCGCGGCGGCTGCTTATAATTACATTTTTAGCCCTTTTATTTTTTGCTGCTCTTCTTTGGTTAGAATATTTGGGGTTAGTGCCTCACCATTCTCTTTACGGTGTTGAATTGGGGCTTTACCGCAGGGTTGACTATATCATTCCTCAACTTTTAATGGTTGGGGGTGTACTCTTTTTCATTGAAGAGGCGATGCGTGCTTCTTTCGAACTTTTGAATAAAAAAAGAAAAGAGGTGGAGCGGGAAAGACAAAAGGTAAAAAAAGCTCTTGCTAAATCAAAAGAGACAGAGAATATACTAAAGGTCAGGGTTCGGGCGAGGACAAAAGAGCTGCGTGAGCTGGCTGAAAAACAAGAGGATATTATTGAAAGAAGAACGCAAGAATTACAGGAAAGGGTCAAAGAGCTTAAAAGGTTTCGCCGGATTACGGTGGGCAGGGAAAAGAGAATGATCCAGCTAAAAAACGAAATTGAAGAGCTTAGAGAAAGGTTAAAAAAAGCCCAAAAGAGCGAGAATAAGATAGAGGAAAAATAATTATGCCTGACTCATCAAACAACGGGAAAAAAATGGAAATGCTTATCGACGACCTTTCCTCCTTAGAGAGGTATATAAAGGAGCTTTTTACTTTTCTTCCCATACCAATTTGCTTTGTGAGCTCCCTGGGAGTTATCCTGGAGTTCAACCCGGCTTTTGAAGAAGTTTCGGGATACAAACTGCGGGAGGTGATAGGAGAAAATATAGAGGTGTTATTTGGCAGTGATTTGGAAGAACTTATTAAAAAAGCTCTTGAAGAGAAAAGCACAGAAGAAAGAGATCTTTTCTTACAAACAAAAAAAGGTGAGGAGATCCCGGTTACTGTTTTTGTCCGCGCCAGAAGGGATGAACAGGGAGAACCGATTGGTGTTTTTATAAGCGTTTTCGATTTGACTCGGATAAGAGAAGCGGAAAGAAAGTTGGAGCGCCAGGTTGAGGAGCTGCAAAAGTTTAAAGAAATGGCAATAGGCAGAGAGTTAAAAATGGTAAAGCTCAAAGAAGAGATAGCGCGGTTGAAAGAAGGGCCCTCTTCAATTGAGTCCGAGGAAGAAGCAGAAGAAAAAAATAACGGGGAAAATTCAACTTTTTAATATGGAGGAGCTTGATAAAAAATTAGCAAAAAGATTACTAGGCAAAGAGGGTGAAGCCCGGGGAGTCACCTTGGCGACGGATGCAAATTTTGTTAAGGAAAATTTTGATGAAAAAGAACTCGGGAAGGTGGAGGAGAAGATAAAAGAAGTGGGGGGCTCTCTTGCTTACCGTGAGATCCGACCTACAGCTTTTTACCCAATCGGGCTGAGGGCGGTTTCTCTTTTGGCTGTCCGGGACACTTTCAATCTTTCCGAAAAGCAGATTGAAGAAATGGGGAGGGAGGCGCCCAGAAACTCCTGGCTTATCAAGCTTTTTGCCCGGTTTTTTCTTTCCGTTGCGGAGATAGCTTCTCAGGCGGATAAAATATGGGAAAAGCATTACACCGCTGGGAAACTGGAGATAGAAACCCTTAAAGAAGAGGAGCGGGAGATAATAATTCGGCTTAAAGAACTAGACCTCCACCCTGTATTCTGCGTTTACCTCAAGGGGTATTTTTCTGCCATCTTGGAGATGACGATTGACTCTCCTGTCGAGGCAGAGAGGGTAAAATGCCCGCTTGAAGATAAAAGAGTAAAATGGCACGAGTATAAAGTAACATGGCAAAAGAACAAGAAGAAAACGAGATGACGGAGGCGGTGAAAGAGGAAGAGAAAAGAGAAGAGAGGATACGTCTTTTACTGGAAGACGTTGCTTCTCTTGAGGATTATGCTCGAGATGTTTTTGATTTTTCTCCCCTGCCCATTGCTTTTGTGAGCCCGCTTAATGTTTTTTTGGAGGTTAACTCTTCTTTTGAAAAAATCACGGGGTACGAGCCCCAGGAACTGGTGGGTGTTTCAACAGAGAAGATTTTTGAAAATGTTGATGCCAGTGAAATCAGAACGGAGGTTTTGGAGAGAAAATCAATTGAGAGAAAAGAGGTGTTTATTATGCGCAAAGATGAGAGCAAGATGCCTGTTCGTGTTTTTGCCAAAACTCAATACAATAAAGATGGAGAAGCGGTCGGGTATTTTTTGGGGCTTTTTGACCTCAGTGAGGTCCACGATACAGAACAGGAGCTGAGGGATGCACAGACAGCCCTTCTTAATATTTTGGAAGATACCGATGAGGCGCGTAAAAGAGCAGAAAGGGAAAGGGCAAAAACGCAGGCAATAATCGCCAACTTTAGTGACGGGCTTATTGTTCTTGACAAGGAAGAAGATGTTTCTCTTTTAAACCCGAAGGCGGAAGAGATGTTTGGGGTTAAGGGTGAAGAGTTTGAAGGTCAAAGTTTTGAGGGGGTTCCCAAAGAAAGCGGACTTGCCCCTTTGGTAAAACTAGCCGGAGAGAGATTGGAAGAGTCGTTTTCAAGAGAGGAGCTTACGCTTTCTGAAGAGCTTATCGTGGAGGTTTCAAATGTGGTGATGGAGGAAGAAAGCGACCTGGGTAACTTATTGATTGTCCACGATATTACAAGGAAGAAAACCGTGGAACGGCTGAAAACAGAGTTCGTTTCTTTGGCAGCTCACCAGCTGCGCACTCCCCTGTCCGCCATTAAGTGGAGCTTGAACATGCTTCTTGAGGGAGACGCCGGCAAGATAAAGAAAGATCAAAGAGAATTAATAGAAAAAACATATACCTCCAATGAAAGAATGATTACTCTTGTTAACTCGCTGCTCAGCGTGACCCGGATTGAGGAGGGGAGGTTTGTTTATGAGAAAACCCCGATTGATTTAGTTGAAATTGTGGAAGATGCTGTCAGCCGGAACCGCTCTGCCCTAAAAGACAAAGAGGTTGAAATTTCTTTCCATAAACCGGAAAAAGAATTGCCTAAAGTTAACGTGGATAAAGAGAAGATAAGTATTGCGGTTAATAATTTTGTGGACAACGCTGCTAAATATACTCTGGAAGGAGGAAGGGTGGATGTGTATCTGGAAAGGAAAGAAGAAGAAGGAGAGATTGAATTCCGAGTGGAAGATACGGGGGTCGGTATTCCTGAAAAACAACAAAAAAGGGTTTTTGAAAAATTCTTCAGGGGGGCCAATGTTACAAGGTTGGAAACGGTGGGGTCCGGCTTGGGGCTTTTTATCACTAAAAATATTATCGAGGCCCACGAAGGGAAGATAGGGTTTGATTCAAAAGAGGGAGAAGGAAGCACCTTCTGGTTCCGCTTGCCTATCAAGGAAGAGTTTAGGAAATTTGTGGAGGGGTTTTGATTTTTAGGTATTATTGGAGTATAATGAGCTAAACTTGGGTGTTAGATATTCAAGAAGTGGTTTTAAGAAAAATTGAGGTTAAAAAGATATTAAAATCTTAGTATGCCAAACGACCCTAAGACCTCTCCTAAAATTTTACTAGTGGAAGATGAGCAAATTATTGTTGACCTTTTGGAAAGGAAGCTTCAAAAAGCGGGGTACGAAGTAGAGGTTGCCCGTGATGGCCAGGAAGGACTGGAAAAAATGAAAAAGAACATGCCCGACCTTATCCTTTTGGACATTGTTATGCCCAAAATGGACGGTTTTGAAGTACTTGAAAAAATGACGGAAGATGAAAGGGTGAACGGTACTCCGGTAGTTATTATTTCTAATTCAGGCCAGCCGGTTGAGCTGAACCGGGCAAAAGAGCTGGGAGCCAGGGGCTGGTTGATAAAAACACAATTTGACCCTCAGGAGGTGTTGGACAAGGTTGAAAAGCACCTCAATTCATAAGCGATAAACTGGTTAATTTTAAATAATTTATGACGGCCTCCAACAAAAAAATATTAATTATAGAGGATGACAGATTCTTAAGAGAGCTGATTGCTCGAAAGTTGAGCGCTCAGGGGTATGAGATTTTGGAAGCGGTGGACGGGGAAAAGGGCTTGGAAAGCATTAAAGAGGAAAACCCCGACATAGTTCTTCTCGACCTGATTTTACCCGGGATTGACGGGTTTGAAGTTCTTTCTCGAGTTGGGAAAGATGAAGACCTGGCAGAGATACCAATTCTGGTTCTTTCCAACCTGGGGCAAAAAGAGGACGTGGAAAAAGCCCTTAACCTGGGAGCAGTTGACTATTTGGTTAAAGCTCACTTCACACCGGAAGAAATAATTCAAAAGATAAGCCAGACGATAAGATAGATGCCCGAACTGCCGGAGGTAGAAACTACAACTCGCCTATTAAGAAAAAAGGTCCTGGGAAGGACCTTTTTAGATGTGTGGACGGACGCGGAAAAACTTGTAAAAAAGCCGGAGAAGTTTGCGGAGTTTAAAGAAAAAATAAAAGGGCGGACGATCAAAGGAGTAAAAAGAAGGGCAAAGTATATTTTATTCGAGCTTTCCGGAGGAAAGATTTTACTTGCTCACCAAAGAATGACCGGCCATTTTTTAGTAGGCCGCTTCCAGCAAGAAGAAGGAGAATGGAAACCGGAGAGAGGGGGTCCTCTCCGGGACAAAATGAACTCTTATATCCACCTTCTTTTTGAGCTTGATGACGGCAGGATGCTTGCCCTTTCTTCTCTTAGAAAGTTTGCTACTGTTGAGCTGTGGGACAAGGTGGAGTTTGAAAAGAAAGGTGTTTTAAAAGAGCTGGGGCCGGAACCCCTCTTCCCCAGTTTTACTTTTGAAGAGTTCAAGAAACTTTTTAAAGGGAGAAGAGGCAGGATTAAAAGTTTACTTATGAATCAAAAATTTGTGGTCGGGGTGGGGAACATTTATTCTGATGAAATTTTGTGGGGGGCCGGGGTTAACCCTTTTAAAAAAGCAGATGAACTTTCGGAAAAGGAAAAAAGGAAGATATATAAAAACATGAAAAAAGTGTTTAAGAGGGCGTTAAAGGAAAAAGGGACAAGCGTTGCGGATTACAGAACGCCTGAGGGTGAAAAAGGAGGGTTTGGTAAGCTTCTTAAGGTTTACGGCCGGGAAGGAGAAGAATGCCCCCGTTGCGGGAGGGAGATAAAGCGAAAAAAAATAAGCGGCCGTTCTGCTCATTTTTGCCCCCACTGCCAACAATAAAAATGTGCAATACCTGGTATTGCACAAAAAAAATAGGTTCAAAATTTTAAAAGGTTGTTGAAAAACTGTGGAAAACTATATTTCTGCTACCAGCAGCTCCAACCCCAATTCAGGCTCAATCCGGCCTGTTTTTATTTTAAGGTCGGTTTCAAGCACCTTGTTGTGGATTTCTTTTAGAGCTTCAAACTTGAACTTGGGGGTTAATCGTTTACTTTTTTTAACAACGTAAGGGTGCCAGCTAAGATCGTAAGGGTTTTCCCCTTCTTCTTCTTTTTCTTTTACTGCTAAAAGCCGAGTGAATTGCCAGCCCAGCATGGAAAGAAGATACAAGGGGGAGTCCCCTTCCTTGAGGTGGGAGTGAAGCATAGAGAGCGCCTCTCCCCTTTTTTTATCGGCAACCGCATTTATTGTTTTAAAGATGTCGTTTTCCAACCGGGGTCTTGTTAATTTTTCGACGTCTTTTCTTGTGATCAGCACCTTGTTTTTTGAGGAAGCATTTTTCCAGTTTGCTATTTTAGCCAGTTCATTGTCGAGCCGCCATAAATCATTGCCGAAGCGGTTTGCGAGAAGGTTAAGGGCTGAGGAGTCAACATCGGCCCAGTAGCTGCGCGCTAATTTTTTAATCCATTTTTTAAGATTGCTGCCCTTTAAGAGTTTGAACTCCTGGCTTTCCCCTTCTTTAACAAGTATCTTTGCAAGCTTGTCTTTTTTAGGGACTGAACCCTTTTCATGAAAAACTATAACGTCGGAGGTTTTTAAAATGTTTTTGTTTTTAGCTAACTTTTTTTTGAATTCAGAGTTAGAAAAGGGGTTTTTAAGAATTACTAGTCTTTTTTCATTAAAAATGGAGCGAGAGCGAAGTTGGTCTCGCAGTTCTTCGAACCCTTTTTCTTCGAGGTCAAAATTAAAAACATTAACCCCCTTTTTGTTCTTCTCTTCGTATTTCCGGATAATTTCTTTTAATTTTTTTGTGGAGCGGAAAGTGTCCTCTCCGTGTAAGAACAAAAGCATGTTAAGAGTTAATTTGTAAACTCTTTTACTTTTTTAGTTAGCTGGGATTTAAGCCGGGCTGCCTTGTTGGCATGGATAGCACCGGTCTTTGCGGCCTTGTCCACCGCTTTTTGAAACTTGCTCATTAGCTCTTCTGCTTTTTCTTTTTGGCCTTCCGATAAAAACCCCAAGATTTCTTTTTGCAGCTTTTTATAGGTATCTTTTCTTTTTTTGTTTCTTCCCTCCCTTTTTTTACTTTGGCGCAATGCTTTTTTTGCTGATTCTTTGACAGGCATGGTGAATTAATTTATGGTTTCTGATTACGATTTATGATAGGACGGTTTACGATTTATGATAGAATAATTTTTGCAGCCGGGCAAGTATGATATAATGAAAAATATGATCGGGTATGTTAAAGGGAAAATTATAAGAAAAAACAAAGAATCAGTGGTGGTTGATGCCGGCGGGGTCGGATATGAGGTTTTTGTTGCGGAAAACACGCTGGAAAAAGCAGAGGTTGGTGGAGAAGAAGAGTTTTTCATTTGGACTTATCTTAGGCAGGATACTTTAGAGCTTTACGGCTGCTTGGGCCCGGAAGAGCTTGATTTTTTTAAATTTTTAACCAAAATATCGGGGATTGGTCCTAAAATTGCCTTAACCTTGGCCCGGTTTGGTTCTCCGGAAAAACTTAAAAAAGAGATAGAAGAAAAAGGGTCTACCTTCACAAAGGAAGTAAAAGGGCTGGGGAGCAAAAAGATGAAGCAGCTTCTCCTGGAGCTTACGGGCAAGGTGAAGGAACTGGAAAAAGGTTATATCTCGGAAAGAGAAGAGGCAGTGAAGGCCCTGGCCAACCTTGGTTTCCCCAAGGAACAGGCGAAGGAAGCGGTTCTCAAGGTTTCTAAAGACGTGGAGGAGCCGGAGGAGGTGGTGGAAAAGGCCTTAAAGATGCTGGGTAAAAATGAAGAAAAAGATTAAAAGCATTATCCCCTCTTTCGCGTTGAGTTTGTACCACTGGTTCTTAGCTCTTTTTGGAGCGGTGCTTTTTGGGTTTCCTTCAAGAAAGATTAAAGTAATCGGGGTGACAGGGACAAACGGCAAGACAACTACCATAAACTTAATATCCGAGATTTTAAATGAAGCCGGCTACACCGTTGCTTCCCTTTCTTCTTTGCAGTTTAGAATAAAAGACAAGGAAAAAGAGAACAAGTTGAGGATGACGATGCCGGGCAGGGGGCTTATTCAGGCCTTTTTGA
Source organism: uncultured Candidatus Saccharibacteria bacterium (assembly GCA_964401285.1). Lineage (GTDB taxonomy): Bacteria > Patescibacteriota > Minisyncoccia > Minisyncoccales > CAYTKG01 > CAYLVJ01. Next base: position 12,881 of record CAYNXY010000002.1, read on the forward strand.
AAAAAGCTGTGGATGCGGGGTGTGAGTATGCAGTGGTGGAGGTTACCTCAGAGGGAGTGGCTCAACACAGGCATCGTTTTATTCAATTTGATGCGGCGGTTTTTACCAACCTTTCCCCCGAGCATATAGAGTCCCATGGTTCTTTTGAGGATTATAAGAAGGCAAAAGGGCGGTTTTTCAAAGCGGTTAAAAACATTCATGTTTTAAATAGAGACGACAAGCATTTTAACTATTTTGATAGTTTTAAGGCCCGGAGGAAGTATCTTTACGGAACCGGCAGTTATCCGGAAAAAGTGGTAGGGGCCGAAAATATAAAAGCGGACAGCGAGGGAATAAGTTTTGAGGTTGAAGAGGTTAGTTTTAAGCTGGCGCTTTTGGGCGAGTTTAATGTTAAAAACGCCTTGGCCGCGCTTTGCGTCGGGCTTTCACAGGGAGTAGACCTTCAAACCGCAAGCAGGGCTCTTGAAGGGGCAAGGGGTGTGCCGGGCCGGATGGAGGTGGTCCGCACTAATCCGACGGTGGTTGTGGATTATGCTTTTACCCCCAACGCGCTGGAAAAAGTTTATGATTTTTTAAAAACCTCGGTTAAAGAAGAAGAAGGTAAAATGATCTGCGTGCTCGGCGCCTGCGGGGGAGGAAGAGACAAGTGGAAACGGCCTGTTTTGGGAGAACTGGCAGGCAAATACTGCGACAGAGTGATTGTAACCAACGAGGATCCTTATGATGAGGACCCAAGAGAGATTATAAAAGAAGTGGCGAAAGGAGCCGGGGAAGCGGAAGAAATACTTGATAGGCGAAAAGCGATAAGAAAAGCTTTAGAGATAGCGGACCGGGAAGACATAGTGGTTATAACAGGCAAGGGGGCGGAGCCGTCGATTGTTAAAAGGGGCGGTGAAAAAATCCCGTGGGATGATCGAAAAGTGGCACGGGAAGAATACGAAAGGGTTTATGAGTAGAAAATACGAAATTTTAGAACATCCGGCGGACCTGGAAATAAGGGTAAGAGGAGCGACAAAGAAAGAACTTTTTGCCAACGCCATGGCTGCCTTGGCTGACTCTTTGCGGGCTAAAACCAGGGAGGCCCCTACGGAAGAGAAGGTGCGGATTCTTGCCAAAGAAATGAATCTACTGCTTGTTGATTTTTTAAATGAAATTAATTACCTGAGCGAGGTGAACAGAGCTCTTTACAATCGGGTGAGCTTTACTAAATTTTCCGACACGGAGATAGTGGCAGACATATACGGAAAAGAAGTTGTTCATTTTGGTCTTCAGGTTAAGGGTGTTACCTTCCACGGACTGGAGGTGAAAGAGCGGGAAAAAGGGGGTTGGCAGGCCACAATTTTATTTGATATTTAATTTTAAAAAGAGATAATTAGCAAAGATGTCTTTATCTTTTAACATCAGTGCAATTTCTTTTTGTGTAAGCAGCCTCTTAAGCGCCTTTATTGCTTGGCGGGCATTTTTGGTCTGGGAAAGAGAGAAAGAGAACCAAGTGAGCGAGGCTTTCTTTAAGGCCCTTCTATTCTTCACTCTTTATTTAGGTGTTCGAGGAATAGTTAGTTTTTCGTTTATTAGCTTTTCTTTAATTTTGACCTTAGCTTATATTTTATGTCATGTATTTTTGGGTGCTGCCGTAGCCTATTTGGCAAAGTTGGGGACGGTGGCTCTCTTTAGCCCAGCATTGGCCAATTCTATATTTATTGCTGTTTTGGTGCTCTATGCTTCTGACGTTATTTTAAATATTCTTTTACCAAGCCACCCTCGTTTTAATCCCAAGTTGAATATTATTGAGTGGGGAACTCAAAGGAATGTGGAATATACAGGGATCTACCACACTTTATTGTTTTTGTTGGTATTTTTAGGAACTTTAACCCTTTTTGCTTATAAAGCTTATCAGAATTGGCAAAATTACATTCTTCGCACTCGTTGTCTTTTGATAGTTGGCGGGCTCTTAATTGCTATTTTTGTAACTATTCCCCGAAACATATTTCGGACCCCTGTATTTCTTTTAATTTCTGACATTAGTTTTGTTCTGACTTTCGGGATGATCCTTTGGGGAATTAGTTTTAGTGAAAAGAGAGAAGGGTAGTTAGCTGAAACCTTAATTCTAAGAGCAGGTATTTGCCCCTTTTTCTTTTTTGAAAAATTTAAAGATAGAGAGATAGTAGCTGATATTTCCGGCAGGCAGGTAACTCACTTCGGGCTGCAGATTAAGGATGTAACTTTCCATGATTTAAAGATTAAAAAAAGGGAAGACGGCGGGTTTGAAGCTCGTGTTGTGTTTGATACATAAATAAGTATTAATTCAACGTGTAATATGATAAGTAAAAAGGACGTTAAAAAAATAAATGATTATCTTTGGGAGATCCCCAGGTCGTTCCGAAACGATATGCGGGTGCCGGCTCGCTTTTACAGTTCGGAAAAAATGTTTGAAGACGCTTTTGAAGACAAGTCCTTGAGCCAGCTGGTTAATACCACTACTCTGCCCGGCATTGTAAGGCATGCTTTGGCGATGCCCGATATGCACCAGGGTTACGGTATGCCGATTGGCGGGGTAATTGCGACAAAGCTTCCTCGCGGTGTAATATCTCCCGGCGCGATCGGTTATGACGAGAACTGCGGAGTCCGGCTGCTTAAGAGCAAGTTTGAAGAAAAAGAAGTAAGAGGAAGATTGGACCAGTTGGCCCGTAAAATGCAAAGCGAGGTCCCTTCCGGTTTAGGCGAAGGGAGAAGCGAGAAGCTTTCTTTGAAGGCTCTGGAGAATATTTTAGAGAAGGGGGTTCCCTATCTTGCCGCTCAAGGGTATGCGATAAAAGAAGATGTAAAAAATTGCGAGCAGGGGGGAGCAATGCAAGAAGCGGATGCCCGCGCCGTTTCCGACAAGGCGAAAAAGCGGGGTAGAGACCAGGTCGGGACCTTGGGCAGTGGTAATCATTTTTTGGAAATCCAAGTTGTTGATGAGATTTTTGATGAAGAAACCGCAGAAAAATTTGGGTTGGAAAAAGGCCAGGTGACGGTGATGATTCACACCGGTTCGCGCGGGTTCGGCCACCAGAATTGCACTGACTACTTAAAAGTGGCGCGTGAGGCGATGAATAAATACAATATTTCTCTTCCCGACAGACAGCTTGCCTGTATGCCCTTTAACTCTTCGGAGGGGCAAAGGTTTTTTAAGGCCTTGAGCTGCGCTTGTAATTTTGCCTGGTGCAACCGGCAGACCATTACTTATTATGTGCGTAAGGCGTGGTCGGATGTTTTTGGTTCAAAAATTAAACTCCCGCTTTTATATGATGTGGCTCACAATATTGCCAAGGTTGAGGAGTATGAAGCGGAAGGGGAAAAAGAAGAACTTTGTGTCCATCGCAAGGGGGCAACCCGTGCTTTTCCCCCCGGGCATTCGGAGCTGCCGGCTCATTGGCAAAAAACAGGACAACCCGTTCTTATCCCGGGCAGTATGGGAACCTCTTCTTACGTACTTGCTGGCACGAAAGGAAGTGAAGAGACGTTTTATTCCACCTGCCACGGGGCGGGGAGAACCATGTCAAGAACCGAGGCGAAGAAAAGAGTTTCCGGCAAGGAGTTGGTGGAAGATTTAAAAAGGAAAGGAGTTTTGGTAAAATGTTATTCGATGCGTGGGGTGGCAGAAGAGGCACCCTTGGCTTACAAAAACGTTGATGACGTAGTGGAGGTGGTGCACGGGGCGGGGCTCGCTGAAAGAGTTGTTCGGCTCAGGCCTTTGGCGGTTATAAAGGGCGAGTAAGCCCCTCAACTCGCGCAACACCACTGTGCAATACCAGGTTTTACACAGTTTTCCACAGTTTCAGGTTGATGGTTGCTGGTTGAGTTTTTAAGGGGGAGCAGGCGGGCGGGGAGCGCGATTATAAGCTTGAGTAAAAGCGTAAAGGTTAATACTAATATGACTGAGAAAAAACGACTGCCTCCAAGCATTAGGAAACACATTCGCAGAGAAAAAGCCCGTATCCGGCGGGAGGTTTCTGGCGGGGAGGAAAGAAAAAAACTTATTAAAAATCTTTACAGAAGATTTTTAAAAGAAGAAGAGGGAGATAATAAAAATAATTAAACCTTAAAACCTTGGAAAACAATAATTTTTCCATAAGTGAAGTGGTGGGGCTTGGGTGGGAGACAACCAAGAACAATTTTTGGCTGCTTGTTGGCGTCACCTTGTTTTTAATTGTTGCGGGAGGCGCATTGAATCTTATGGCAGAAAGAACGCCGAAGAGAGCGGCCGGCCTTTCTTTTCTTTTTTCCTTTTCGGGGTTTGTCTTGAGCATGCTTTTGGCTCTTGGACAGTTAAAAATTGTGCTTAAGCTTGCTTATGGGGAAGAGGCAAGCTTTAAAGACCTTTTTTCGTGCACGCATTTGCTTTTAAGATATATCGGCGCCTCTTTGCTTTATGGTGTCATTGTTGCAGTTGGTCTTTTTCTTTTCATCGTGCCCGGAGTTTTGTGGGCGTTGAAATTCTTTTTTTACAGTTACTTCATTGTGGATGAAGAAGCAGGAATCATAGGGTCATTTAAAAAAAGCGCTGCCCTTACCAAGGGAAGCAGATGGAATTTGCTTTTTCTTTTTCTTGTTATTGGCGGGATAAACATGTTGGGAGCATTCCTTTTTGGTGTAGGGCTTCTTGTTACCACTCCTCTTTCCTATCTTATCGCGGCTTTTACCTACCGCAGGTTGTCAACTCGAAAAGAGATTGATGAAGGTGCTTAATGCCTTCAAGCAAACCTCTTTTAATTATTTTTTAAAACAGTAAAAGACAAAATGAAAATAAAAGAAATACACAAATTAGCAATTGAAATGGCAGAGAGGGCTGATTTCAGAGGGAAAGAAGGGGTGGAAAGGTTGCTTGAGCGCAGAAAGGAAAAATACGAAAAGCTCAAGAGCAAACAAAAGGAAGAATACGACAAAGAAGACCTCACCAACCCTTATCCCGACTCCATAGTTTTAAATGTAGCTGAGGACCGGGAGATTAAAAAAGTGCTTGTCGGGATAGACATCGAACCGGCAGAGATACTTTTGGCCCGGGAGCTTGAAGACATTGACCTTGTTATTTCTCACCACCCGCTGGGGAAAGGACTAGCACGGCTGGCTGATGTCATGGAGCTTCAAGTTGATGTTTTGACCCACTACGGGGTGCCGGTGAACATTGCCGAAGGGTTGACAAAAGAAAGAGTTTCAGAGGTAGCAAGGGGGCTTAACGGAGTTAACCACCAGCGCACGGTTGACGCAGCCCGTCTTTTAGATGTGAACTTGATGTGTCTTCATACCGCTTGTGACAACCTGGCAGCCGAGTATTTACGAAAAAAGATAAAAGAAGCGGAGCCGGAAAGGATTAAAGACCTTATGAAGGTTTTTGACGGGATGGAAGAGTATGAGCGGGCTAAAAAAATCGGAGCCGGACCTAAAGTTTTTGTAGGCAGTGAAGAAAGAAGGTGTGGTAATATCGCTTTGACCGAAATAACAGGGGGCACGGCCGGTTCTCCCAAACTATACGAGAAGATGGCGCAGGCAGGGATCGGTACCGTGGTGGGGATGCATATGGGAGAGGAGCATGTTGAAGAAGCAAAAAAGTCCCTTATCAACGTGGTTATCGCAGGGCATATGTCTTCCGATTCTTTGGGGATTAATATTTTGATGGATAAGCTGGAAGAAAAGGGGGTTGAGGTTGTCCCTTGTTCCGGTTTCACGCGGGTCTCCCGCATCTAAACGTAAGATTACAAATTTTGTGTGCAATACCAGGTGTTGCACACAACCCAAGAGATATTTTGCCGGGGACGCACTTATATTCTAGAGATTCTTCACCATGTATGTCCCCTCTAATTTGTAGTGGTGTTTTTTTCTGTAGTATTCTCTTGCTCCGACCCCGGAGATGACAGCGATTTTGGAGAGCCCCCACTCCTCTTTTGTTATCCTTTCCGCCTCTTTGATTAAACGGCTGCCCAGCCCTTTGTGCTGGGCTCCTTTTTTTTCTTCTCCGAGGGGAATTTCGGGGCCGAACGTCTGGAGCTCTCTTATAAGCCCCGTATTTTTAAGTGCTTGAAAGAAAGGTTTCTGCGGTCTCCTGAGGCGGAGTAAGCTGTAAAGTTTTGTTTTTTCCTCATTTTCGAAAGAGAGGAAAACCTCCTTGCCGTCTGAGGCCCTGTACTCTCTTTTTGTGAGTATTGTTTTTTCTTCGGGGTTCCAGTTTTCTTTTACTTCTCTGCAACGTACACATGAGCAGCTTTTATTTTTTTGGGCAAGTGCTCGGGCTGCGATTTCTCGAATGTTTGAGGTGCGGCATCCGGCTATTATTTTCTCCGCGGGGACGTCTCGGAAGATACGGGCTACCCTTACCCAAGGAGGGAGTTCTTTTTTTACCTTTACTAAGAGTTCGGTCAGCTCTTTTTTTGTGTAAGGGGTGAACTTTCCCTTTTCCCACAAATCGTGAACTCCGGTGTCGGCACAAACGAGACAGGGATAAATTTTTATCCAGTCCGGTTTAAAGCGGGGGTCGTTGAACAACACCCTAAACATTTCAATGTCCTTTTCAATTTGGGAGCCGGGAAGGTTGGGCATAATTTGATAAAGCACTTTAAGCCCCGAATCCTTAAGGAGTTTTGTAGCCCGTGTTATTTTGCAGACCGTGAGCCCGGTTTTACATTTTTCATGGATGTCGTCCCAAATAGTTTGCACGCCCATTTCCACCAGGGTGGCTCCGAGTTGTCGCATCTCCCTTATGTTTTCTTCGGTTATAAAGTCGGGCCTTGTTTCCACGGAAAGCCCTACGATTCTTGAGGGTGCTTTTTCATTTCTGGTTTGCGCTTCTTTTAGGGAGACATCTTTTTTTTGTTTTCTTCCTTTTGAAGAGTTAAAATTATTTGCGGCGCGGAAACATTCTTTTACGAACCATTTTCTATAATTCTTGCGGTAGGCGTTCCAGCTGCCGCCTACTATTCTTAGTTCAATTTTATCGGTAGGATGCCCCTGGGCTTTAAGGGCGGTAAGCCGTGTGGTAACCTGAAGGTAAGGGTTGAACTTTAAATTTTTAGCTCTGTCCGCTGCCGGTTCTCCTGCCAGATAGCTTTTAGGGAACCCCTCTTCTTTGGGGCAAAAAATACACTGGCCGGGGCAGGACCAGGGTTTGGTAAGAACAGTGAGGTTGACGATGCCGGAAAGAGAGCGCACCGGCCTTGTTACAAGAAGCCATTCTATCATTTCTGATTTTTCCAGCTTTCCCCTTTTAACCATTGCCCTGTAGGTGGAAAGAAGTTCGGTGTTTTTGGGGAAATCGGTTCCGTATTTCCGGGCAATATCTCTTTTTATCTCCCGCACAACTTTTCGGTCCCGCTTTTTAACCTTTACCAACCTCTCTATGATTTCTTTTTTAATATCTTTACTCATTCTTCTATATTAATACCGTGAAGGAAGAAGATGCAAGAAAATTAATGGGCGAAGTCCGCTCCGGCTACAACCTTATTGCCGAGGACTTTTCCAGTAAAAGGGGCAACTTGTGGCCGGAGCTTTTGCTTTTTAAAAAATATGTCAAGCGGGAAGACAGGGTGCTTGATGTCGGATGCGGCAACGGCCGGCTGGCAGCTCTTTTTAAAAACATGGATGTGAGCTACGTGGGGGTGGACAACTCCGAGGAGCTTATTAGAATAGCCAGAAAAAGAACCAAAAACATCAAAGACCCCCGGGTGGAGTTTGTCAGGGGCAGCGGGACAGCGCTTCCCTTTGATGAAGGTTCTTTTAATGTGGTTTTTAGTGTTGCTACGCTGCACCATATCCCCTCCAGCAAATTCCGCCTCAAGTTTTTAAAAGAAGCAAAAAGGGTGCTTAAAAAAGAAGGCGTTTTAATTGTTACGGTTTGGAATTTGTGGAGGGTTAAATTTTTAAAGTATCACTTAAAATATTTTTTATTGAAGCTGACGGGGGAAGTAAAGCTTGATCGGGGAGACATATTTTACCCTTGGAAAAACAGCAAGGGAGAGGTGGTCATGGAGCGTTACCTTCATTGCTTCAGAAAAAAAGAGTTGGTAAGCTTAGCCAAGAGGGCAGATTTTAAAGTGGAAGAAGCAGGGTTTACGGAAGCGGGAAGGAACATATACCTTGTAGCGCGTAAGTAGCGCCCGTCGCTTAATGGATAAAGCGCGGCCCTCCGGAGGCCGAGCTGGAGGTTCGAATCCTCCCGGGCGCACAACTTTTCTTGTTCAGAGGTTGGAGCTTGCTAAGAGAAACAAAGAGGAGTATAATACTACAAAGATAAACTCTCTAGCATATTTATGAACAGGCAAATTAAATTAAACTCCAAGCCAATGATTGCTTATCTGCTGTTGGCGGGTTTTGCTTTTCTTATGGGGTTTATGGCTATTGCGGTGGGCGGTGCAGCCCAGGAAACGGAAGATTTGGTTGGAGAGCCGGGGAAACTGCATGTTTATCCATTTTCTAAGCTTTTTGTGCAAGTTATTTTATATGCTTTGCTTTTTTTCCTGCCAGGGTTTATGCTGGCGTCGGCTATTTACCCCCGACTGCCTCTTTTGGAAAGAGTTGTTTTTTCCTTCGGGCTCGGGGCTTTGGTTTATGCTTTTAATGTTGGAATTTGGATAATAATCGGAAAGCTTAGCTACTGGGTGATGAGTCAAATTTTCTGGGATATTGCTTTTTCTCTTCTTTTTACCTTCATAGGAGGAATTGTTTGGCTTATTAGAAGTAACAAGTAAGCAAAATGCCTCAATACTTAGTGGAAATTAATCAGCAGGTTTTAAGGGGGATTTGGCCTCTTGATGTGGGCTGCACCTGTCAGGCAATGGGGCTCTTTACTATTCTTGTCAACGTAATTCTTATTGGTGTTGTTTTGTACCTTCTTAAAAAAGTTTCTTCAGCCAGAGAGGACCCGTTTTTCCCTTGGCTCGGGATTGGTTTTTTTACTCTTTTAATTAGTGAGATTATTGATTGGTGGCAAAGTATGCTTATTCCCATGGCTGGTTATTTGGTCTTTTTCCCTTATCTTTATGCGGTACAGGAGTCGCTTAGGGTTATCGGGTTTTTAATTATTGTTATTACCATGTTTAGGATTCAGAGAGAATATGGTAGTTAATTTTTATTAAAATGGTCATTTATCTTGTAATTTTACACGGTTTGATTATAGCGCTTTCCTTTCTGGCCTTTGGTTTTGCTCTTGGGGCTGCAATCCGGGCTAAAAGGAAAACGGGAAGAGTATCTGAGGCGTGGAAGATTTTTACTGCCGGGCTTTTTCTTTTGGGGCTTTCGGAACTCGTTGACATTTTTACCTCCATCCATGAGCAGGTGTTTGCCACTATAAACTTTTATTCTGAAACAACGGAGATAGCAGCCCTTACTCTGCTCTTTTTGGGGGTGGTGGGGTTTTTGAGAAAAAGAATGGACGAAGAGTTGAAGCAACCTCGAGAAACTTACGAACGAGGAGAAGCCGGACTGAGTGAGGAAGAACAAGGACAGGGACCAACTCTTGACAATTAAAAAGCAAATATATAGAATTAAAGCGAGGGGGTGAGGAGGCGGAGATGTTCTCTCTTGTCCTCCAAGGGCAGAACGAACCCTCCAAAGGGTAGAGATAGCTATATCTTTGGGCAGTGCCCGCCTGGAGATTCCGGAAACTCTACACTTTGCGAGGGTAAAACTCCCTCCCCAGCCGCTACCAAGCGGCTGGGTTTTATTTTAAAAATGCTTTGCGAAAACAAGGCTTTGAAGTATAATAAAGAAAGATTAACAGTTTAATTGAAAAAGTGATGTCTGATTTTAATTTTAAGTACAAGATAGGGGTTTCGGGCGCGGAAAAAACTGATCATTGCAGCGAAGGAGCGGCCGAAAAAGCAAGAGAGGTGGGGCGCCAAATTGCAAAACATGACGGAGCTCTTTTTACGGGAGCTTGCTGGGGGATGCCTTACGAGGCAGCTATAGGCACCAAAGAGGCGGGCGGGTTCTCGGTCGGAGTTTCTCCTGCCATCTCTGAAAAAGATCATTATGAACAGTTCAAGATGCCCACTGATAAATTCGACCTTATTTTTTATACGGGGTACGGGTTTTCGGCCCGCAACGTGTGGCTTATGAGGATGGCGGATGCTGTTATTTTTATCTGCGGCCGGATGGGTACTCTTAACGAGTTTACAATTTGTTTTGAGGATGACCGGCTGGTGGGGGTTTTGGAAGGCACAGGAGGGAGCGCCGACATGATAAGAGAGGTTGTAAAACGAGCCAACAAAGGGCCGGGCCGGATTGTATATGACTCCGACCCTAAGCAGCTTGTGGAAAAAATTTGTAAAAAAGTGGACAAGGAAAAAGAAGAGATGGAAACCTACTTCGAAGTTAAAAGGTACTTAAAAGGTCGTGAACTATAAGGGTTGTAAACTGTAATTTTTTAAAAATGTCTCAAGAAGAAAAAAAATTAGGAGAATGGGAAGAGGTGGGTGAGGTGACTCATTATTTTCCTCATCCCGAGGCGGCTATCATTAAACTGTTGGGTGTTCTGGAAGAAGGAGACACGATAAGAATTGTAGGCGGTGTGGACACGGACTTCGAGCAAAAAGTGAAGTCAATGGAGGTAGACCACGAGAAAATAGAAAAAGCAGGAAAGGGAGACGAAGTCGGTCTCAAAGTCAAAAAAAAGGTAAGAGAGGGGTATAAGGTTTACAAAGAATAGTCGGGAACATCCGACCCGCTTTGTCATTAAGTGCTTGAGCATGGAAGATTGGCCAAAAGAGATTTACAGTGAAGCCGGCACCCAGGACCTTATCCTGGCGGCTTTTTACAATCTTCAACATGCAACCCCTATCCCTTTCAGCCGTCTTTTAGAAGAATGCTTTACGCTTTTCCCGGAAAGATTTTACTTTAAAGACCGCCCTGAGTGGCCTGATGCCAGAAAGCTAGGTCGACCACTCCGGCTTTTGCGTGAAAAGAATTTTGTGGAGGGGGAGCCGGACGCTGGGTTTTCTCTTACCAAAAAAGGGAAAAGACAGGCCTCCCAAGTGGTTAATATTTTACGTCAAAGACGCCTTGATTTAAGGTAGAAAAGTGAAGATTTACAAAAAACAACTGAAATCGGGGTTGGAGGTTGTGGCCCTCCCTGTCTCTAGCATGCGCAGTATTACCTCCCTTGTTGTTTTCGGCAATGGGTCTCGTCACGAAAAACCGGAGGAGAACGGTATCTCCCATTTTTTGGAACACATGCTTTTTAAGGGGACGAAGAAAAGGCCTACAGAAAAAGACGTTTTTAATGATTTGGACCAGACGGGTGGAGAGTACAACGGTTTGACTGGCAAGGAATGGACCGGATATTATGTGCGGGTCAGGCCCAAGCATTTCCGGTTCAGCTTGGAATGGCTGGCTGATGTTTTGTTTAACTCTCTTCTTGAAGAAGAAAAAATAGAAAAAGAAAAAGGTGTTATCCTGGAGGAAAGGAACATGTATCTTGATACCCCGATGCGCTTTATCTGGGACGTTTGGGAAGAGCTTCTCTGGCAGAGTAATTCTCTAGGCCAGCTTATTATCGGGAGTGAAGAAAATATTAAAAAGTTTGGAAGGAAGGATTTTCTCCGCTATTTTAAAGCTCGCTACGGCCTTCCCAACCTAAAGGTGATTGTGGCAGGCAATGCAGAACCATCCGACGTTTTTTCAAAAGTAAGAAAATATTTTAATAATTTAGAGCAAACGGGGAAACCTGAGTTTGAGAAGGTTTCTGAGGGACAATCCGGGCCTCAAGTCCGAGTAATAAAAAAAGATACGGACCAGAACCATCTTTCTTTAGGGTTCAGGGGTTACGGGTTGGACAATGAGAAAAGATATGCTCAAAGCGTGCTGGCTAACGTTTTGGGCGGGATGAGAAGCTCGCGTTTTTTCGTGGCAATAAGAGACGAGCGCGGCATGGCTTATTATCTAAACACTCTCGCTCAAACTTATACGGACACAGGTTATGTAACCACTACTCTCGGGGTTAATAAAGAACAAACAAAGGAGGCGGTTCGTGTTATCCTTGAAAAATACAAAGAGATTAGGGGGAAGGGGCCGGGAGAAAAAGAGTTAAAGCGGGCAAAAGAGAACATAAAAGGCGGGTTGGCCCTGGAGCTTGAATCGTCCAACAAGTTGGCCTTTTTCGTAGGGAAGAAAGAACTACTTGGAGTGAAGGAAAAAACACCAGAAGATGTTTTTGAAAAAATTGATGCCGTCCGGGAAGAAGATGTAAAATTAGTGGCCCGGGAGCTTTTTACCCCCGAGAGTTTAAACCTGGCAATGATTGGGGGCAAAAGCATGGAAGATGACCTTAAAAAAATTATTAATAATTTTTAAAAATGCCTGCAGAACATCAAACCTTGGAGGTTTCCTGGGAGGCGATTCTTAAGATAATCCTTACTTTTTTCACCTTGTATGTGGTTTTTTTGATACATGATATTTTGATTTTATCCGTTTTCGGGTTGGTGATTACTATTCTTTTTGAAGCGCCGGCTCGGGCCCTCTCGCGAAGAATGCCCCGTTGGATGGCGGTGGTGTTTCTTTACCTTGCAACCTTTGTAGTCCTTTCCTTTCTTATTTACCTCCCCGCTTCTTCACTGGTGGCGGAGATAAGACAGTTTATTGAACTTTTCCCTCTTTATTTTGAGAAAGTTTCCCCTCCCCTCAGACGGTTGGGACTTAAGGCCTTTGAGGATTTGGAAAATTTTGTGAAATACCTGGAGCAGGTAGCCAGCGTTATAAGCTCTAATATTTTTAGTGTTCTTTTTTCCATTTTTGGCGGAGTTGCCTCAACCATTTATGTTATCTCGATTTCTTTTTTCCTTTCTTTGGAGGGCGACCAGATTGAAAAAGTTTTGGTTTTATTTTTCCCGAAAAAAGATAGGAAATTTGTTTTTTCCCTTTGGAACCGGTCCGAAAAAAAAGTGGGATACTGGTTTTTAAGAATTGTTCTCGGGTGTATATTTTTAGGGTTCGGTTCTTATGTCAGCTATCGCTTTATGGGTGTTGAAAACCCCGTCTCCTTGGCGGTTTTGGGCGGGGCGGCTAACTTTGTGCCTATGATTGGTCCGGCTCTCGGGGTGGTTGGTATCTTTTTGATGCTGGCCATTGATTCTGTTTCCGAGGCCTTCTTGGGGGCACTTATTTATCTTCTCCTTCAGCAGATCGAAGACAACATTCTTGCACCGTTTCTTTTCAAAAAGTTTACCGGTCTTTCTCCCGTTTTGGTCTTGGTCAGCTTGACGGCGGGCGGGAAGCTTTTCGGAGTGCTTGGAGCTGTTCTTATGGTGCCTCTTGTGGGTGTGGTGTTCGAATTCGTGAAGGGGATACTTGAGCGTCGGCGGGAAAGACTGGATGCCGAGCTTGAAAACGAAGTAAGGGTTAGGCAGGTCGAATAAGAAAGGAATTAAGAAAAGAAAACGGTATGACTCTATATATTGTAGGAACACCAATCGGGAATCTGGATGATATTTCAACACGCGCGCTTCAAACTTTAAAAGAGGTTGATGTTGTTTTGTGTGAAGACACCAGAAGAACTCATAAACTTTTGCACCACTACAAAATAGAAACACCGATGGAGAGCTACCATCAGCACAGCAAATTAAAGAAAAAAGAAAAGATTTTGGATCTTTTAAGGCAGGGCAAAGACCTGGCATTGGTTTCTGACGCCGGCACTCCGGGGATTTCGGATCCGGGCGGGAAGCTTATCAAGTGGCTCCTGGAGCGTCTTCCTGCGCTTAATATATCCCCCATCCCCGGCCCCTCGGCTGTTACCGCTCTTGCTTCCGCTTCCGGCTTTCCGATGGATGAGTTTTTATTTGTCGGGTTCCCTCCGAAAAAGAAAAGAAGAAAAGATTTTTTTGAAAAAATTGCAAAAACGGACTGCCCTGTCATTCTTTTTGAGGCACCTTATCGAATAGTTAAAACCTTAAAGGATTTAAAGCGTGTAGTTCCTGAAAGAGAGCTTGTTGTCGGCCGGGAGCTTACCAAAAAGTTTGAAAGAGTTTATCGGGGCTTTGTTGACGAGATTCTTAAAAAATTGCAAGATGAAAACATTAAGGGTGAATTTACTGTGATAATAGACAGAGCTTAAATGAACCCCGGCAGGTATAACGCATTGTTGAGTGAAGAATGGAAAAAAATTTTTACATTACAACCACTCTCCCCTATACGAACTCAGACCCGCACATCGGGTTTGCTTTGGAGATGATTCAGGCGGATACGATAGCAAGGTACAAAAGAGCCCAAGGGTTTGAGGTGTTTTTTAATACGGGGACGGATGAGCACGGTTTAAAAATTTACGAAAAAGCCCGTAAAATGGGGTTTACCCCGAAAGAACTTTGTGATAGATATGCGGCTAAGTTCAAGTCACTAAAGGAAGCCCTTAATTTAAGTTTTAATAGTTTTATCCGGACTACTGATGAAAACCACATTGAAAGTGCTAAGGAGTTTTGGAAAAGAAGTTTAAAAAACGGCGATATATATAAGAAGAATTACAAGGCAAAATATTGTGTAGGGTGCGAGCTTTTTAAAACGGATTCGGAGCTTGAAAACGGGAAATGCCCGCTTCACCCCACAAGAAAACTGGAGATTATTGAAGAAGAGAATTATTTTTTCCGTTTTTCAAAATATCAAAAACCGCTGCTTGATTTTTATGAAGCCAACCCTCGTTTTGTGGTGCCGCAGTTCAGGTTCGAGGAGATTCGTAAATTTGTGAAAGAAGGATTGCATGATTTTAGTGTCTCCCGGGTTAAAGAGAGGATGCCCTGGGGGATCCCCGTCCCGGGAGACGAGGAGCAGGTTATGTATGTCTGGTTTGACGCTTTAGTAAATTATATTTCCGCTCTCGGATGGCCCCACGAAAAAGAAAAGTTTAACACTTTTTGGCCCGGGGTTCAGGTAGCCGGCAAGGATAATTTGCGCCAGCAAGCGGCTACCTGGCAGGCGATGCTTATGTCTGCCGGAGTTCCCAACTCCTCTCAAGTTTTAGTTCACGGCTTTATTACTTCCGGCGGACAGAAAATGTCTAAAAGTTTAGGCAATGTGGTGGACCCGTTTGAACTGGTGAAAAAATACGGCTCAGACCCGGTGCGTTATTACTTTTTACGGGAATTTTCCCCTTTCCGGGACGGTGACTTCACCTATGAGCGGTTTGAAGAAAGGTACAATGCCGACTTAGCGAACGGGTTGGGGAATTTTGTAAGCAGAGTGCTTTCTATGGCGGACAAGGTTTTTGAGAAAGAGGTTTCATGCCCTCCGGACCGGGAATTCAAGAGGTTGTTTTCCGAAACGGAGGAAAGGGCAAGAAAAAACATGGAAAATTATCTTTTTAATGAAGCGCTGGCTTCCATTTGGGGAATGATTAGCTTTATGGACACTTACATTGAGAAAAAAAGACCCTGGGAGACAAAAGACGAGAAAACACTTACTAATCTTTTAGCAGGGGTAATTAAAGCAGCGGAGCTTATCCGGCCCTTTTTACCTGAAACCTCAGAAAAGATTTTTAAAAAACTGAGCATAAAAAAGGAGACAAAGCCCTGGGAAGTGAAGATTAAAAAAGGAGAAGCGTTGTTCCCCAGACTATAAAGTAAAAGGGAATTGTGAAGCAAAAGGGATTGGAATAATCTAAGTTTTAACTTTTTAAATAATCAATATGCCCAAGTACAACCCTCAAAAAATAGAGAAGAAATGGCAGAAAAAATGGCGTAAAAAAGGCACTTATCAGCCGGATGTTACAAAAGCGGACAAACCATTTTACAATTTGATGATGTTTCCTTATCCTTCTGCGGAAGGGCTCCACGTTGGGAACATGTATGCTTTTACCGGCGCTGATATTTACGGCAGGTTTAAAAGGATGCAGGGGTATGATGTTTTTGAACCGATCGGACTGGACGGGTTCGGGATTCACTCGGAAAATTACGCCTTAAAGGTGGGAGAGCACCCGCGGGAGGTGGCTAAAAGGACCCAGAAGAATTTCTACAGGCAGCTCAGGGCGACCGGTAATGGTTTTGCCTGGGAAAACACCTTGGAAACATACGACCCTGAGTATTACAAATGGACTCAATGGCTTTTTATAAAGCTTTACAAGGAGGGGCTTGTGGAAAGAAGAAAAGCAAATGTCAACTGGTGTCCTTCCTGTAAGACGGTTCTTTCCGATGAGCAGGTTATAAAAGGTGAGTGTGAGCGTTGCGACAGCGAGGTGGTGCAAAAAAAGCTCGAACAGTGGTTTTTTAAAATTACAGATTACGCGGAAAAGCTTCTTAAAAACTTGAAAAAGATTGACTGGTCAGAAAGGGTAAAAGAGATGCAGAAAAACTGGATAGGAAAAAGTGAAGGGGCAGCAGTGAAATTCGGAGTGGAAGGAAGTGATTTGGAGATTGAGGTTTTTACCACGAGGGTGGATACTATTTACGGGGCTACTTTTATGGCTATTGCTCCGGAACATCCTTTGGTGAGCAAATTGACAGCGGAAGAGCAAAAAGAAGAAGTGGAAAGGTATAGAAAACAGGCAGCTAAAAAATCATTTTTGGAAAGAACCGAGCTGGCAAAAGAAAAAACCGGCGTAAAAACGGGCAGCAGAGCCGTAAACCCCTTTAGCGGACAAAAAATTCCTATTTTTGTAACCGACTTTGTAATCATGGATTACGGCACGGGTGCTGTTATGGGGGTCCCGGCTCATGATGAAAGGGATTACGAGTTCGCAAAAAAATACGACTTACCTGTGGTCAAGGTTGTGCGCCCCGAACCGTTGAGTAGTTATTCCAAAAGTGCTGTTGACGAGGCCTCGGGCGCTCAAACTGAAGTTAGGATTGAAAGCGACTGCTGGACCGGAGAAGGGGAGCTTGTTAATTCGGTTAAGTTTAACGGGATGCATTCCGAAGAAGCCCGGGAGAAGATGGCGGATTATGCAAAAGAGAACGGGTTCGGCAGGCAAGAAACAACTTATAAACTGAGGGATTGGTGTATTTCGAGGCAGCGTTATTGGGGGCCGCCCATACCAATGGTTAAGTGTGAAAAATGCGGCTGGGTGCCTGTCCCTGAAAAAGATTTACCCGTAAAGCTGCCTCACCTTAAAAATTACCAGCCCGAAGGGACGGGGGAGTCCCCTCTGGCTCAACTTGAGAACTGGGTAGAAACAGAATGTCCAGAATGCGGAGGTCCGGCGAAAAGGGAAACGGATGTTTCCGACAATTTTTTGGACAGTGCCTGGTATTTTCTGCGTTACCCCACGCTTAACCTTGAGAACTCTTCCCAAGTTCCCTTTAATGAGCAGGTTACTAAAAAATGGCTGCCGGTTGATATGTACATCGGAGGGGCGGAGCATGCTGTGCTTCACTTGATGTATTCCCGTTTTATAACCATGGTGCTTCACGACGCGGGGCTTATTGACTTTGAAGAGCCGTTTCAAAAATTTTACGCTCACGGCCTTTTGACAAAAGAGGGAGCCAAGATAAGCAAAAGCAAGGGGAATGTGATTATCCCCGACGACTACATTAAAAAATTGGGGGCGGATACTTTGCGCACATACCTTGTGTTTTTGGGGCCTTTTGACCAGGGAGGCGACTTCACGGACAGCGGAATTATGGGAACATGGCGGTTTTTAAACGATGTTTGGACCCTTTCGCTTAAAGCGGGAGAAAAAGAGGCGGAAACCCCAAAAGAGCTTAAAAAGAAGCTGCACCGCACCATAAAAAAGGTAACAGAAGACATCGGGGAACTAAAATACAACACCGCTATTGCCTCTATGATGAAATTTAAAAACGCTTGGAGTTCTTCCGAAGAAGGGCTTTCCCGGAGAGACGCTAAGAAGTTTATTAAAATTCTTGCCCCCTTTGCCCCCCATATCACGGAAGAATTGTGGGCGAAGCTTGGAGGAAACTTCAGCGTTCATCAAAAAGAGTGGCCGGAATATGGAAAAGAGCTTGTAAAAAGAGAAAAGATTACACTTGTGGTCCAGGTGGAAAGCAGGGTGAGAGATAAAATTGAAGCCCCGGCTGGCCTATCCGAAGAAAAAGCAAAAGAGCTGGCGCTTTCCAGCAGAAAGGTTCAAGGATGGCTTGAAGGCAAAAGGGTGGAAAGGGTGATTTTTGTGCCTGACAAGTTAATTAATTTTGTAATCAGCGATTCTTAATATAAATGTGTGGAATAGTTGGTCGTGTTGGGGAAAACCAAGACCCACGGCTGGGGCTCGAGCTTTTGAAAAAACTGGAATACCGTGGGTATGATTCTGCGGGGATGGCTGTTTTGGATTCTGATGAAAAAAAGATAAGTTGCCTTAAGGCGGTAGGCAGGATATCCAAGCTGGATGATAAGTTTTCAAAGGTGAGAATGAAAGGAGATGTCGGGCTTTATCACACCCGGTGGGCTACTCACGGCCGGGTTACCGAGGATAACGCTCACCCTCACTGCGGCTGCAGAAAGAATATATTTTTGGTTCACAACGGGATTGTAGAAAACTACCAAAGCTTGAAAAAACAACTTATAAAAGAAGGGCATCGCTTTAGTTCCGATACGGACACGGAGGTTTTGGCCCACCTCGTGGAAAAGTTTTTTCAGGGGAATTTGGAAAAAGCGGTGATGAAGGCCTTAAAGTTGGTGCGCGGGACTTACGGTTTGGCTGCTGTGGCTCGTCTCGACCCGGGGAAAATTGTAGTGGCCCGCAACTCCTCCCCTGTTTTGATTGGTATTGGAGAAAAAGAAAATTTGGTCGCTTCGGATGCTTCTGCCCTGGTGACAAGAACTAAAAGGGTTATTTATCTTGAAGATGGGGAGATGGCAGTTCTTTTTCCGGGAGAAGTGGTTGTAATGGACCGAGAGCTTAATGAAAAAGAAAAGCTTATCCATGAAATCGAATGGGATATTGAAGATGCTCAAAAATCCGGATTCGATCATTTTATGCTCAAAGAGATATTTGAAGAGCCGGACACGGTGAGAAACGCTTCGCGCGGGCGGCTCGATCTTGAAAACGGTAATGTCCGGCTCGGAGGCCTGGAAGATGTTTCCAAAGAGCTGGAAAGCGTTAATCGTTTGATTCTTACCGCCTGCGGCACCTCTTACTATGCTTCTCTTGTGGGAGAATATATACTGGAGGAGTTAGCGGGGATTCCGGTGGAGGTGGAATATGCCCCGGAGTTTCGCTACCGCTCTTCTCCCTTGGATGAAAAAACGGCTCTCATTGCTGTTTCTCAGTCGGGAGAAACGGCTGATACTCTGGCAGCCGTTAAGAAGGCGAATAAAAACGGTCTTCTGACGCTGGGAGTTGTAAATGTGGTCGGCTCTTCCATTGCGCGGGAAACGAAAGCGGGTGTTTATCTTCATGCCGGTCCGGAGATAGGGGTGGCCTCCACCAAGGCCTTCATTTCCCAGCTTACTGTTTTATCCTTTGTTTCTATTTTTTTGGGGAGAAGAAGAGGGATGAAAAAAGAAAAAGCCCGAAAGCTGATAGCAGAGATTAAAAGATTACCTCAAAAAATTGAAAAGATTCTTGAAAAGAAGGAAGAGATAAAAGAGCTTGCTTCTAAATATAAAGATTACCGGGATTTTTTATTTATAGGCAGGAAATACAATTTTCCGGTTGCTCTTGAGGGGGCGTTAAAGCTTAAAGAGATATCTTATATCCACGCTGAAGGGTACGGTGCGGCTGAGATGAAACACGGCCCCATCGCCCTTATTAACGAGGATTTCCCGGTGGTGGCGATTTGTCTTAAGGACTCTGTTTATGAAAAAATGATTTCTAATGTGGAAGAGGTAAGAGCGCGCCGGGGGAAGGTAATTGCTCTGGCAAGTGGAGGCGATGGGAAAATTCAAAAACTAGCTGAAGATGTTTTGCGTGTTCCTCAAACGCTGGAGCCCCTTTCTCCCCTGCTCAGCGTGGTTCCTCTTCATCTTTTTGCTTATTATGTGTCGGTTCTTAAGGGGTTGGACCCGGACCATCCGCGCTCCCTGGCTAAAAGTGTTACGGTGGAGTAAAGTTTAAAATTTGTTATAATAAGAAATATGATCAGTGTATTATCGAAAAAAGAAAAAGAGATTTTATTGGGGAACGAAGCGGTAGTAAGGGGCGCCTTGGAAAAGGGGGTTCGCTTTGTAAGTACTTATCCCGGTACTCCGGCCTCTGAGATTGGGAACTCCTTTTATGCGATTCAAAAAACAGAAAGCGATGTGGGGAAAGGGTTTTATTTTGAATACAGCACAAATGAAAAAGTTGCAATGGAAGCCGCGGTTGGCGCTTCTTTTTCAGGGCTCAAAACAATGGTGGCGATGAAACATTTCGGATTAAACGTGGCTCAAGAAGCACTTCTTCCCTTTATGTATACGGGCACCAAAGGGGCAACCGTGGTTGTTGTTTCCGATGACCCCTCCTGCCACAGTTCGGCTCAATCAGAAGAAAACTCAAGGGCTATTGTCCGGCTTGCTCATATCCCGACTTTGGAGCCGGCTGACCCGGCCGAAGCCAAAGAATTTACAGAGTTGGCTTTTGACCTTTCAAAGCGTTGGGATGTGCCGGTGATGGTTCGCCTTACAACACGCGTTTCTCATTCCACAATGCCTGTAGAGCTCGAAGAGTTAAATGTAAATACCAGCCCCGAACCCGGAAAGTTCGTGCGGGACAAAGAAAAGTTCGTAACTATGCCGCCCCGAGTGTTGGAGATGAAAAAAGAACTCTTGGAAAAGATTGAAAAGATAAGAAGCTTCTCCGAAGAATCGAACGTCAACCTGGTGGAAGGCCCGGAAAAGAAAACAGGAGTGGTTGTATCCGGTGTTTCCTATCTTTACGTTAAGGAAGCACTTAAAGACCTCGGCCTAGAGCTTCCGATATTAAAAATTGGATTCTTTTATCCCTTGCCTGAAAAGAAGATTAGGGAATTCGTGAAAGGGAAGGAGAAGGTGCTTGTGGTCGAAGAACTTGAACCCTGGGTGGAACGCGAAGTGGAAAGGTTGGCTAAAAACGTAAACCCCAAACTTGAGATTCACGGTAAGGACCTTCTGCCCGTGGTTGGAGAGCTGAACCCGGAGCTGGTTTCCGGGGCGCTTGCGGAGGTTACCGGACAAAAACAAAAAACCCCGGAAAAAGTTTCCGTGAGTCCGATTGTGAAACGCAGCCCTCGGCCCTGCCCGGGCTGCCCTTATTGGAGCGCTTTCGGGGCTGTTAAACAAGCGACTGAAGGAGAAGAGATTGTTTTCGGCGGGGATATCGGCTGTTATATGCTGGCCGGCATTCCCTCTCTTGGGCTTCAGGATTACCTTTCCTGTATGGGTTCTTCTTTGGGCATCGCCCACGGGATAAAAAAAGCCAATCCGGACCAAAAACTTATTGCTTTTATTGGTGACTCTACTTTTTTTCATGCCGGCATGCCTGCTCTGGCCAACCTGGTGTTCAACGAATCAAACCCGCTTATCATGATTATGGATAACAGAATCACCGCTATGACGGGGCAGCAGCCCAACCCCGGAGGTAAGATAGATCTAGAAAAAGTGGTGCGGGCCTTGGGTGTAGAAAATGTTAAAACCATCAATCCCGTAAAAGAGAATAAAGAGTTGAAGGCAACGATTAAAGAGTTTTTAGAAAAAGACGAGGTTTCGGTTATTATAGCTCGAAGCCCTTGTCTTTTTATTAGATAGTTATGACTGAGAACAAAAATTTCAACCTTATAATCACCGGCACCGGAGGGCAGGGGGTGATAACCTTGCTTCGGATTTTAGCCAAAGCGGCTCTTATCCAAGGGAAAGAAGTTAGGACGTCGGAGCTGCACGGCCTTTCTCAAAAAGGGGGAACGGTAAGAGCTCATCTAAGAATTGGCGATGAGGTGTTTTCTCCTTTGATAGAAAAAGGCGAGGCGGACCTTATCCTGGCTTTGGAAATGACGGAGGGCTTGAGAGCTGTTGATTTCGCCAGCCAAAAAACAGAGCTTATTATCAATGAAAAGTTTGTGGCGTATCAATCCGGCCCGGACCAAGAGACGGTTGCAGGAGAGATAGAAAAGCTCTCACTTAAAAAAGAAGTCGTGCCTGCCTCAACTGTGGCAAAAGAAAGATTGGGGAAAGAGGTTGTGGCCGGAGTTTATCTTCTTTCCCGAGCGGTTTGCGCTGAGATGATCCCTGTGAGCAGAGAAGCTCTTGCTGAGGCCCTAAAGGAGGTTGTGCCCCAGGAATATGTGGATATCAACATGAAAGCGCTTGAGCTGGCCTGTCATGAAAAATCCTAAAATTGCTTGCCTTGGTGGGGGCAACGGAATGCCCAAGGCGGTTCTTGCCGGCCTTAAAGAAAAAGAAGTGGAGCTTTCTGTTGTTTGTGCAATGCTTGACTCGGGCGGCTCTACCGGGCGCTTGAGGGAAGATTACGACATCAGAGCCCCGGGAGATCTACGCCGGGCCCTTATCGCACTAGCAAATACCTCTCCTGTAGTGGAGCGGCTTTTTAACTGGCGGTTTAAAGCAGGGGAGCTTTCCGGTCATAATTTTGCTAACTTGTTGATTACGGCGTTGGAGCTGAACTGCGACCATTATGAAGACGCGGTTGAGGAACTCAAGAGGATTTTAGACGTAAGGCATGAAGTTTTCCCCGTAACACTTGACAGGTCAGAAGTTTGTGCCCGCCTGGAAAACGGAAGGGTGGTGCGCGGCGAGACAAAAATTGACAAGCCGGAGCACGACCCCAATTTAGAAATTAAGGATATTTTTTTGGAGCCGCGGGCTCGGGGATATGAACCCGCATTAGAAGCTATTGAGAGTGCTGATTTAATTGTTATCGGCCCCGGAGACCTCTATTCTACTTTAGCTCAAATACTTTTGGTGGAAGGGGTTCCCCGGGCTGTTAAAAAAAGCAAGGGTCGCTCTCTTTACCTGGTGAATTTGATGAACAAAAAGGGAGAAACAAATAATTTTAGTGTTTCTGATTTTTCAGGCCAAATAGAAGAATGGTTGGGGGAAGAGCTTGATTTTGTGCTCTATAACTGTAATTTTCCCGGGAAGGAAAGATTAAAAGAATATAGAAGCAGCCACCCTGAGCTTATGGGGATGGTAAGGCCTGCCGGCCCGCTTTCGTCTGATAAGTTTAAAGGAGAAGATTTGATGCGGGACGAAGGCCCTCTGGAGCACGACCCGGATAAGGTGGCCGACGCCATAATTTCTTTAATAGATTAAATTATGAGAACCAAACAAGCAGTTATCTTGGCAGCTGGAAACGGCACACGACTTTGGCCTTTGACTACAAGTGTGCCGAAACCGTTTTTGCCTATTCTCGGGAAATCAATAATTGAAAGAAAGCTTGATATACTTTCCGATTTTGTAAACGAAGCCGTGCTTATAGTGGGGAAGAATAAAGAAAAAATAAAGGAGGGTTTAGGTGAAGAGTATAAGGGGTTAAGGATAAAATATGTGGAGCAGGAAGAACGCTTAGGCACCGGCCATGCTTTAAAATGTGCAGAAAAAGTGCTTAAAGAAAGGTTTCTTGTTTTAAACGGAGATGACATTTACGGCCGGACAGGGCTGGAAAACGCTTTGGGGAAATTTCCTTGTATTTTAGTCAAAAAGGTAAAAGACATTTCTGATTACGGAGCAGCCGTTGTGGAGGGCGAGTTTCTAAAAGGAATAGTCGAAAAACCAAAGGAAAATGTTTCTGAGTGGGCGAATATTGGAGTTTATCATCTTCCAAAAGAGGTGTTGG
The DNA here is from genome assembly GCA_964401285.1 of uncultured Candidatus Saccharibacteria bacterium. GTDB lineage: Bacteria > Patescibacteriota > Minisyncoccia > Minisyncoccales > CAYTKG01 > CAYLVJ01. Next base: position 36,531 of record CAYNXY010000002.1, read on the forward strand.
ATGCAGAAATAGAAATGTCTGAACGGGGAGAATATGAGATAACGGATTTTGCTCAAAACCTTGCTCGGACCAGGGAGGTTTACTGGGTTGAGGCCCGTGATTGGAAACCTGTTACCTACCCTTGGGACCTTTTGGCTGCCAATCAGATTTTTCTCCAAGACGTTAGAAGAAAAATCAAAGGAAAAGTAGAAAAGGGTGCTCGAGTTGAAGGCAAGGTTTTTGTGGGGGAAGGAAGTGTAATCCGCAGCGGCGCCTATGTAAAAGGCCCGGTTTTTATCGGGAAGGGCTGTGATGTGGGCCCCAACTGCTACATTCGCCCCTTAAGCGTGATAAACAACAAGTGCCGGGTTGGCCAAGCAGTGGAGATTAAATCTTCCCTTCTTCAAGAAAAAAGCCGTGTGGCTCATTTAAGTTATGTAGGAGATTCGGTCGTAGGAAGAAATTGTAACTTGGGAGCGGGCACCGTAATTGCTAATCTTCGTTTTGATGAAAAAGAGGTAAAAGCGATGGTTTGTGGAAAGTTGGTGGGTACGGGAAGAAGAAAACTCGGAGCTTTTCTCGGAGACAATGTGAAAGTCGGCATCCATGTTTCCCTTATGCCCGGGGTGATGGTCGCGCCGGGCTGCCACATTTCTCCTCATTCTCTTGTTAAAAGAAATGTCTACGAATAAGCTAAAAGTATTTTCTGACCTGGACCGCACTCTGCTTTCCACAGATGACTTTTTGGATTTTTTTCAAGAATCTTTTTTAAGATTGGGCATAAAAAAAGATGTCTTGCTTGAAACCTATAGGGCAAGCAAAAAAGACAAGCTTTATCGGCCTGAAACACATTTAAAGCTTTTATCAAAAGAGGGGTTTGCTCTGGAAGAGTTGAGAAAAACGTTTGAAAAGGTGATGGCAAGAACCTCTGATTTTTTATATGAAGATACCGTTCCTTTTTTAAAAGAACGGCAAAAAGAGGCCTCTTTTATTATTGTCACGTGGGGAGACGAGTGGTTCCAGAAAGAAAAGGTGAGAAAATCGGGGCTCAAAGAGTTTTTAGAAAAAGTGGCGGTTTCAAAAGAAAGAAATAAAGTTAAAGCTTTATCTCCCTATCTTTTTAAGGATGAAAAAGCGTTTTTTGTTGATGACGACCCTTTCCCATTAAATGCTTTGAAACCCTTGTTCCCTTCTCTTGTGACGGTGAGGATGAAAAGAAAGGGGAGCAAGTATACCGAGCGGTCCACCCCGCCCGCGGTGGATTTTGAGGTTAAAAACCTTTCCGAGCTCGACTCGATAATCAAGAACAGTTCTTGACGAGGTTTTATTTATTTTTTATTATAAAAGTGAAGGTGGGGGCGAGACACCTCCTTTTAGAGTGAGAACCACTTTGGTTAAAACCTCAATTCCTGCTTTCTTGCTTGCCTCCGCCTTCCTGCTCTTAGCGTTTTTTGTTCTTTCTTTGTTCTTTATTTTTAAATAGAGACCCTTCATCAGGAAGGGTCTTTTCTATTTTAGTTTTTTGCTTGACATGGCTTTTTTGTCTTTTAAAATGAAAACGGGGTGAGAGAGGGGAACTACCAGAATCGAAACCAATGGGAAAGCCGCTCTTTCACCCTCTTAACCACTTTTCTTGTTTCTGGTTTTCATTTTTTGTTTCCCCGCCTTAGTTTTTTGTTCTTTTTATATCTTTGCAGGTTTAGCACCCTTCCCAGTGGAAGGGTTTTTTCTTTGTTATAATTAAAAAACAGTAAAAACTTGCTTTCTTGCTTTAAAACCTGCAAGTTAAAGAAGTGATTTTAAAAGGGTAATTATTGATAAGAACAAATGGCAACAAAAAAGAAGGCGTTAGTTCTTTTTTCGGGAGGGTTGGATTCTATGCTTGCCGTAGAGATCTTAAGAAAACAAGGGGTTTCCGTTTTGCCTGTTGCTTTTAAAACAGATTTTTTTAGTGCCCGGCAGGCGGAGGAGTCCGCCCGCAAGCTCGGGGTTTCCTTAAGAATAGTCGATATTTCGGAAGAGTTTTTAGAAAAAGTTAAAAACCCTGCTTACGGGCGGGGTTCGGGGCTAAACCCCTGTATTGACTGCCACCTTTTAATGCTTGAAAAAGCAAAAGAGATGATGGAAAAGGAAGGGTTTTTGTTTGTTGCAACCGGTGAGGTGCTCGGTGAAAGACCGATGAGTCAGAATAAAAAGGCGATGGAAATAGTTAAAGAAGAGTCGGGGCTTAATGGCTACCTGCTTCGTCCGCTTTCTGCTAAACTTTTGGAACCGAGTGTTCCTGAAAAAAAGGGTTGGGTGGATAGAGAACTACTTTTTGATGTAAGAGGCAGACAAAGAAAAAAGCAAATAAAGCTTGCCCGAAAGTTGGGGGTTGGGGATTATCCTACCCCTGCTGGGGGATGCATTTTGTGTGAGAAAGAATTTGCAGTAAAACTTAAAAAGCTTTTGGAAATATGTCCGGGAGCAAAAAGTGCCGACGTAAAGCTTCTTAAGAGGGGCCGGCATTTTTGGCAAAAGGGAGTAAAAATCGTTGTGGGCAGGGACCACGAGGAAAACGTGGAACTTAAAAAACTTGCCCAAGAAGGTGACGTTTTAGTGGAGCTTGAGGGTGTACCGGGCCCCACGACCCTTTTAAGAGTGTATGAAGAAGGAGCTGCGAAGAAAGCTCTTCAAAAAGCAAAAAAACTAACTAAAAAATATGCTAACAAAGCCGAAGGGGAGGTAAGTTTTAAAATTAAAAAAATATGAAATATGTAATAGGGATAGACGGCGGGGGCACTAAGACGACAGCGCTTCTCGCCGATAAAAAAGGAGAACTTTTAAGCAGGGTGGAGGCGGGCCCTACCTCGCCGCGCAATATAGGGGCCGAAAAAGCTGCAAAAACCCTTTTAAAAATTATTAAAGATATTGAAGACGAGAAAGAAGCGGCAAGGATTATTATCGGTCTTGCTTCCGTTGAAGAGCAGCCCTCTTACATAAAGGAAATTGAAAAGCATTTCCCGGAGGAGGTGAGAAAAAAAAGTAGGATTGTAAGCGACCAGCTGGTTGCTTTTCGAGCCGGGACAGAAAAAGAAGACGGCCTGCTTCTTATTGCTGGTACCGGGTGTGTGGCCCGCGGATGGCGCAGCGGGCGGGAGGCGAAGGTAAGCGGCTGGGGATGGCTTGAGGATAAAGGTTCTGCTTTTTGGCTGGGGCAAAAGGTGCTTCAGGCGATTTTATCTGCTTTTGACGGGCGAGGGCCGGAAACCTTGTTAAAAGAGATTGTTTTCTCCGAGCTTGAAGTGGGAAGCGTGCAGGAGCTCTTGGATGTTGTTTACAAGGACCCGCTTGAGGTAGTACCCTCTTTTTCTTCTTTTTGTGATGCGGCCTGTAAGAGAAAAGATGAGGTGGCGAGAGGATTGATGAAAAAGGCGGGGGAAGAGCTGGCCTTAACCTCCCTCACACTTGTTAAAAAGCTGAATTTTAAGGGGAGTTTTCCATTTGTGCTTGTGGGGAGCATGTTTAATTCAAAAATAGTGCTTGATACGGTGAAAAACAGGGTTGGGGAAGAAGCCCCGAAAGTAAAATTTATCAGGCCTCAAGAGATGCCGGCAGTGGGGGCTATTAAGATTGCTCTAAAAGATCTATGAGGGTAATTAAAAAGGATAAGGCGGGCAATATAAAAGAAATTATAGATTGCTTGAAGAAAGGCGGGGTAGTCGCGCTTCCCACCGATACGGTTTACGGGTTTTTTGGAAATGCTTTCAAAAAAAATATTGTTGACAAGATATTTGACATTAAAAAGAGAGGGAAACACAAGCCGATAGGAATTTTTGTAAAAGATTCAGAAATGGTGCAAAGATATGCGGTTTTAAATGAAGGGGCAAGAAAAGAGGTTGAAAGGTATTGGCCGGGCAGCGTAACTTTTATTTTTAAAAAAAGAAAAACAAGAACTTTTCCTGCGGGGGTGGGGACAAAAGAAACAATCGGGATAAGGATTCCCAACCACCCTCTTTTTAAAAAAATATTAACAGAAATTAATTTTCCTTTAGCACAGACCTCGGCCAATATTTCTGGCGAGCCGGCTTTTTTGGAGGCCGGGAGAATCATCAAGGAGTTTAAAAATCAAGAACCGGCTCCTGATCTGGTTCTTGACGCTGGGAAGGTGCCCGGGGGTGTTGCCTCTACGGTGGTTGATTTAACCAAAGAACCTCCCGAGGTTTTAAGAAAAGGAAAAATAAGCTTTAACCCTTCATAAAGCTAATTGGTTTCCCCGGCCCTTTATTTTTCTAATATTTTTAAAACCCAAAAACCTCTTAGCAGGGGGAATAGAAAAAAACACTGCTTTAATTAAGGAGGAGCTTTTTGGGGAGAATAAGTTGTGCCGGAGGAGGGATTTGAACCCTCATGGAGTTGCCTCCAATGGATTTTGAATCCATCGCGTCTGCCGTTCCGCCACTCCGGCTATTTTTTATTTTATCTGATAGGTTATTTGTTTTCAAGGAAAAGCAAGCGGGCTCTTTCAAAAAAGTAAGGGTCTCCTTCTTCTTTTAGTTTGAGCCACCATTCAGCGCCCCAAAGGTAAAATCTGCTGAGCCGGGTCCGCCGCGCGTAGCTTATTATATTTTCAAATTTGTCCCGGTCCATGGTTTTTTTCTGTTCTTTGCGTGGGAGTTCGCTGAGCAGCATCGGGCCCCACGGTTCTGCCTGTAGTTCCCCGCAGATTACTTTTTTACCGAAAAACCAGTTTACGAGAAGCGCTTTACGCCGGTAAAAAACCGGGGGCAAGGGGTAGGTGGCATAAATTTCCAATTTATCAAACCAGGCGGTGCGGTAAATGGTGGTTGCTACCAGGTCTCCTATTCGGGCGGCCTTTGACCAAAAAGACCATTCCCCGCTGTCGGAAATAACAATTGGCTTGTCTGTTTCTCCTCGCGCCACATCCACTTCTTTTTTTAAAAAACCTTTTGGTCTTTCCGGACAGTCACCAAAAGCAAGAAAGGGTTCGTTTTCTATTTGAAAAGCCCAAACGGCCGGGCTTTTTTCGTAACGGGCTACTACTTTTTTGACTAAAAGGCGCACTCTTTCTTCCTTTTCTTTCGGAGACAAGTTTTCTGCCCAGGCGGGGATATGGCATTCGGGCCAGCGGGGGGTTTTCATCCCAACCACCAAAAGAATCTCTGCTTGATTTTCTTCCGCTTTTTTAATCTGCCAGTCCAGTTCGGAAAAGTCATACTTGTTTTTTTCTACTTCAAGTTGGTCCCAGTAAGTGCTGAGCTTTATTCTTTTTGCTCCCAAATCATTTATTGTTGCAAGATAGGTCTTTTTAGGGTCCAGCCCTAAAAGCCGGGCCTGCTTGTTGGAAAAGTTTGCTCCCCACTCAACGTCCTTTTTAGGAGCTTTCTTCCCTGCAAAAAAGAAGATAAAAACGGAAAAAATAATTATTCCAAAAACTGCCAATATTTTTTTAGTATATTTCATAGTCAGCGGAGAGCTAAAACTACTAATCCCGCGCAAATCAAAACCAAACCGAAAAGTTTTTGTGCTAGAAAACGGCCGGACATTTTTTCTTTGATAAGCCCGGGCTTTATCTTGTTAAGTGTCAAAACGAATAAGAAAAGAAAAAGATAGCGTGTCCCCTCTAAAGCATTGATAAAGGCCAGCTCCTTCGGTTTCACGAGGGAGACAGCGTAGTTTTGAAGAAGAAAAGCGATGCCGGCAAAAATTTGACCGCCTACAAGGGGCAGCGAAGTTTGTGTTTTACGTAAGGGTTTCTTTTTGAAAACATTTTTCCGTACACTCTTGCTCAAGAGGAGGAAGGAAGCTGCTAGAAGTCCGCCGGCCCGCATCAGAATAAACCCGGAGATAAAACCCTGCTGTCCGTAAACCTTTTTCATCAGCAAAAAACCAACGCTGAAGGCAAAAGCGGGGAGTAAGAACTGGGGCAGGTGTTCTGGCAGGAATTTTTTTTCAAGAGACATTGTAATTCCTCCAAGTGTGAGAAGGGTGAAAGCGGTGAAAAAAGGTAGCCCCGGGCTGAAAGAAGCAGGGTCTTTTAAGAAAATTAAAATTAAAGTAAAAAGAGGCACCAGTCCTCCCACGGCCGGTCCGGCCCTGGTGACCTCGCTTTCATAGATTGCTCTGTAAAGCAGGAATATAGCGAAAACCCAGATTGCTCCGGCCGCAAGAGCTAGGGCTAATTGAGGAAAAGATGTCGCGTTCAGGCCGAAGGGGGCGAAGAGAAGGGCCAGCCCTCCGCCCGCCCCTACAAAAAAGGCATATGTCCCCGGTTTCAAGGGACCGGATAATAGCCAACGGTCTACGAGTGAAGAGAGGGCGAAGAAGAAATAGGCAAGAATTGTTAAGTAGAGCCACATCATAAATAAAGAGTGTTTTCTTTTGCCACGCGGGCGTAATAATGGGCTGAACCTCTTAATTTTCTTTCCATGGTTTTGTAATTAACTTCTGCCAGGCCGAATCGAGGTGTAAAACCGTGCGCCCATTCGAAATTATCCAGCAGGGACCAGTGAAAATAACCGCGTACGTCCACGTTTTCCTTTATTGCCCTGTGGGTCCAAAAAAGATGTTTTTTAATAAATTCTTTTCTAATCCTGTCTTTTCTGTCAGCTGCCCCGTTTTCCGTAATGTGGATGGGTAGATCGAAGCGTTTTAATTCTTTTAAAACATGGTAGATGCCTTCGGGGTAGACCTCCCAACCCATATCCGTTGTTGTTTTGTTTTCGTTTCTAACCCGGCCCGGGAATTTGAGGCGGGCATGGAGATAATAATTAAGGCCAATATAGTCAAGCTGGTTTTTAACTTGCTCGAGAAAGAAAAGATTGGAAAAATAACGGGCAAGGAAGGCGGGCATTTTATCTAAAAGCGAGCTGGAAAACGGTTCAAAATAAGTATTGTTTTTTGCAACGCTTACTTTGCAGTCGGGGTTTTTTTCATGAAAAGATTTATAGATTTTTTTGTGGGCCCTTATTTCATTCTTTACTACTTTTAAGAAGAGGACCGGGTTTTTCTTTTGGGGCGGCCACTCCCCTGTGAGGTAACTCATTAGGGCGTAAACGGAGACGGGTTCGTTTATGGTGACCCAAAAATCAACCAGGTCTTTGTATTCTTTGAATATTTTTTGTGCGAAGCGTGGAAAATAATTTACTATTTTTTTATCAGCCCACCCACCTTGTTTCGCCACCCAAAGCGGGGTGGTGAAGTGATGGAGGGTAACCATTGTTTTTATCTTTTTTTCTTTGAGCTTTTCAAGATATGTGCGGTAATGCTTTATGGTTTTTTTGTCCCAACGGCCCGGTTCGGGCTCTACCCTTGACCATTCAATAGAGAAGCGGTAAGCGTTTAGGTTGAGTTTTTTAAGAAGTGTGAAATCTTTTTCGTAAAGATGATAATGGTTGCAGGCCTTGCCGGCCGGGAAATTCTTTGACCAGTCCGCTTTCTCTATGCCTCCCTCCACTTGATAGGCGGAGGTGGCGGCCCCCCACAAGAAACCGGCTGGGAAACTTAAAGAATTACTCTTGGACATAATCACACTCTTCGTTGGAGCATTTTATCTTGTTTTTGTTTTCTACTAAAAGAGAATTACACTCAGGGCATTTTTCTCCGGTGGGTTTGTCCCAGAGAGCGAAATCGCATTCGGGGTAGCGGTTGCAGCCGTAAAAGATCTTTCCCTTTTTTGTTCGTTTTTCGACTACGGACCCTTCTTCGCACTCGGGGCATTTTATGAGCGCCTCTTTTTTTATGGGGCGGGTGTATTTGCATTTTGGGAAATTGGAGCATCCATAAAATTTTCCGTAACGGCTCATTCTTATTACGAGCGGGGAGCCGCATTCGGGGCACTCTTCATCTGTTTTTTCCACCTTTTTTTCTATTTCTTTGTATTTTTCCTGCAAGTTTTTACTGAAGGGTTCATAAAACTCTTTTAGTACTTTTTTCCACTCCTTGTCTCCGGCAGCAATTTTATCCAGAGATTCCTCCATGCGGGCCGTAAACTCGGTGTCCACGATTTTAGGGAAGTGTTTTACCAAAAGGTCGTTGACCGTTTTTCCTATTTCTGTGGGGAAAAACCTTCTTTTTTCGTTTTTATTTACGTAATTTCTCTGTTGCACGATGGAGATTATCGGGGCGTAAGTGGAAGGCCTTCCAATGCCGTTTTTTTCGAGTTCTTTGATTAAGCTGGCTTCGTTGTATCTTGCGGGCGGGCGAGTGAAGTGCTGTTTTGGTTTTATTTTCTTAAGCTTTGGTTCGTCACCCTTGCTTAAAGGCGGAAGCCGGTCTTCTTTGTAGCGGACCGGGTAGACCTTTAAAAACCCGTCAAACTTTAGTGTTTGGCCCTTACTTCGAAAAAGATATTTTTCTGCTTTTATCCTTGCTTTTGTTTGGTCAAAAAGAGCGTTTTTCATTTGAGAGGCAATGAACCTTCTCCAAATGAGGTCGTAAAGCTCTTGCTCTTTTTTCTTTGCTTTTATTTTTTCGGGGTCTTTTTCCGGCTGGACGGGTCTTATGGCTTCGTGTGCTTCCTGAGCTGACTTGGATTTTGTTTTGAAAAACCGCGGTTTGCCCGGCCAGTAGTTTTCTCCGAATTGGCTGGTAATTACTTTTCCTGCAGCACGAGTTGCCTCAGAAGAGAGGTTAAGAGAATCGGTACGGTGATAGGTGATAAGCCCCTTTTCGTAGAGCTGCTGGGCCAAATACATTGTTTGTTTTGAGGAGTAATGGAGCCGTTTCCAAGCATCCTGTTGAAGAGTGCTGGTGGTGTAGGGAGGGAAGGGGTATCTTTTTCTTTTTTTCTTCTTCACTCTTTCTACTCGAAAGCTTGATTCTTTTAGCGCTTCTGCTATTTTTTGGGCCTCTTTTTCTGTTTTTATATCAAAGCGGGAAAGCTTTTCAGAGCCGATTTTTATTAATTTACTTTCAAACTCTTCTTCTTTTTCAAGCAGGGCGGAGATGCTCCAATACTCGCGGGGTTCGAATTCTTCTATTTCCCTTTCTCTTTCCACTATGAAGCGGAGAGCTACTGACTGAACCCGCCCGGCAGAAAGCCCTTTGCTTATTTTTTTCCAAAGAAGCGGGGAAAGTTTGTACCCCACAATTCTATCCAGTATTCTGCGCGCTTGCTGGGCGTTGACCAGGTCGTAGTTTATCTTTCTGGGCTCTTCAAGCGCTTGTTTTAAGGCGGTTTCGGTTATTTCATGGAAGACAATTCTTTGGTAATCATTTTTATCCAGCCCTAGGGCTTCAGCTGTGTGCCAAGCGATTGCTTCTCCCTCCCGGTCAAGGTCTGTAGCCAGGATAATCTCATCACTCTCTTCTTTTTGTTTTTTCAGCTGGGTTATCACCTTCTTTTTCCCGGGGACCACCGTGTAGGTGGGAGTGAAATCTGCAAGGTCAACACCAAACTTCTTACGCGGAAGGTCGCGGATGTGCCCTCTGGTTGCGTTTACTTTGTAGCCCTTCCCCAAAAACTTCTTGAGTGTTTTGGTTTTGGTCGGGCTCTCAACTATCACTAATTTCATAATTTTTATTAATTGTGTAAGTGTTAGCCCCGAATTCTTTAATAATACCTTTGCTTTCCATTGAAGTTAAGATACTACAAACTTCGGCAGCTTTCAAACCGCTCTTTTTTATTATTTCTTCCACGTGGAGGGGTTTTTGAGCTATCTTTTTAAGAATTGCTCTTTCCTTTTTCCCCAATTCTTCTTTCTTGTTTCTTTTTTTCCTTAGTTTTAATTTCTTTATTCTCAGTTCTTTAATTATGTCTCGGGCAGAGGTGACGGGGGCAGCCCCCTTTTTGATAAGGGTGTTTGTCCCTCGAGAGTTTAAAGAATAAATGGAGCCCGGTACGGCGAAAAGTTTTTTACCTTGTTCTTTTGCCCACCGAGCCGTATTCAGCGCTCCGCTCCTGGATTTTGCTTCTACTACGAGCACACCGAGGGAGAAACCGGAGATGAGCCGGTTTCTTTTTAAAAAGTTTGACTTGTACCCCGGGGTTCCCGGCTTGTATTCTGAAACTAGGGCACCGTTGTTCTTAATGATTTGGCGGGAAAGCGCTAAATTGTCTTTGGGGTAGATTGACTTTTCGTCAATGCCGGTGCCAAGAATTGCCACCGTTTGTCCATTCTCCTCAAGGCAGCTCCGGTGGGCGAAAGTATCGATTCCCTTGGCCATTCCGCTGACAATTACCAGCCCCGCACGAGCTAAGCCGGCGGTAATGTCAAGGGCCGCTCTTTTTCCATATTCGGAGTAGCGTCGAGTACCTACTACCGCAAAATAGGGGGGAGGCGGAATTGTCCCCCTGACATATATTTTTGTGGGTCGGTCATTAATGTGTGTTAAAGGTTCAGGATACCCTTTGTCCTTAATTTTTATTTCTCTTATTTCTTTCATAAAAACCCTGTTTAAGTGCGTGCTGCTCGTTAATTCGTGTTCATTTAGGTTCAAAAGTGTAATTTTTGCTTGTGCAGCACCTGGTAAACTGCGCCGGCTAGAAGTGTCAGGGGGTATTGACAAGTTCACTCTTCTGTTATATTATGCTGTCAAGTTGACAAATCTCGTTCTTTGTGGGCTGAGAAGAAGTTGAGAGGCGAGTTTCCCCTCCTTGACTTCCCTCTCTTAAATTCAGGGTTAAAAGCTTATGCTTTCTGAACCCTGAGGCTTCTTCTTGGCCCAGAGGGAAAGAAAGTAAAAAGCCCGGTTTTGCCGGGTTTTTTACTTTAAACCGTTCACCTCGGTCATAGCTTGACCCAGCCCTTCTTTGATTATAAGCATTAACCCTTTTTTAACCACGGAAACGGTGTTTTCGATTTTCTTTCTTTCGCTTGTTTTTAACCTTTGCAGCACAAATTTTTTCAGCTCTTCCTTTTCTGCCTCGGGGGTTTTGATGCCGACCCGTATTCGGACAAAATCGTTTCCACTCAGCTTCTCAATAATGGACCCCACTCCATTGTGGCCGGCTGCACCCCGCCCTTTGCTTATTTTGACCTGCCCCAGCTTGAGGTCCGCGTCATCGTGAATAATTATAATATTTTGCGGTTTAACCTTGAAATTGTCTTTTAAAAAGCGAATGCAGACCCCTGAATTGTTCATAAAAGTTTGGGGTTTCACAAAAAGAGTGTTTTCTCCTCCTGTTTGCTTTTTTTTGTAGAGGCAGTTCCCCTTTTTGTTTTTCCTCCAACCTTTTTCTCCTGCAATCTTTTCCACCATATAAAACCCGGTGTTGTGCCGGGTGTTTTTGAATTTTTTGCCCGGGTTTCCCAGGCCTGCTACGATATACATATGCTTTATTATAGCAAAAGAAGTGGGTGCTTGATAATATATCCTGCTGGGAGTGGTAAAAAAACCAGCTGAGACAAGGCGCTTGAGGAAGGGTAGGCGGCAAAAGCAACCGTTAAATAAAAGGCAGAAAAGTGCTTTTGCAATTCTTCTTATTTTGGTTATAATAAAAACACAGAAACTTTGCCTCGCCCCAATTTGTCCGGGGGCGAGAAAAGTATTAACTAAATAAAAGGAAAAGCTTTACGGTGATCTTCCCCGGCAGACCGGTTCGGACCGGAGAAGCGCTTAAGAATATGAATGATTTTCTAGAATTTTTATGGGAAACTTTAAAAATGGCTGCGCTGGCTCTTTTGATAGTACTGCCTGTCCGCTATTTTTTATTCCAACCGTTTGTGGTGAGCGGCAGCTCCATGGCCCCCAACTTCAGGGACGGGGACTATCTTATTATCGATGAAATTTCTTACTATCTTCGTTCTCCGGAACGGGGGGAGGTTGTTGTTTTCAGGGCGCCCCCGAAGCCCTCTCTGCGTTACATCAAAAGAATTATAGGGCTGCCGGGAGACACAGTGGAGATAAAAGAGGGTCAGATAACAATAACTCCGGAAGGTGAAGAGAGTTTTGTGCTTGAAGAGCCGTATCTTTCAAAGGAGGGAGTGCTTCGCTACTCGGGCCGGGTAGAGCTTCGTGACAACGAATATTTTGTTCTGGGTGATAATAGAAGATATTCTTCTGACTCAAGAACCTGGGGGCCCTTGGCGCGGAAAAATATTATTGGCCGGGCGTTGTTCAGAGCTTGGCCCGTTTCACGTTTTTCCATTATTGAGAGGCCTCGTTATTCACTTTTAAATTTAACTTTTAACTAACAAAATGGCTGAAAAGGAAAACAAAACACCTGAAAAGGAAAAAATTCAACGTCCGAGAGGCACTACCGATATTTTTGGAGAAAAGATGCGTTATTTCAAAAAAGTGTCCCGAATATGCAAGGAGATGGCGCGTTTTTACGGGTTCGACCAGATTGAGGTCCCCGTTTTTGAAAGAAAAGAGCTTTTCACAAGAGGCATCGGGGAGGGAACGGATATTGTAGATAAGGAAATGTATACTTTGTACCAAGGGAAAAACCCCTTGGCCTTGAGGCCGGAAAGCACTGCCGGGATGGTGCGCGCTTATATCCAAAACGGGATGAATAGCTGGCCTAAACCCGTTATGCTTTGGCATCTGGGCCCAATTTTTAGGCATGAACGCCCCCAGGCCGGGCGTTACCGCCAGTTCTGGCAGTTCGGTGCCGAGGTTTTTGGTCAAAAAGAACCCGTGATTGATGCCCACGTGATTCAGATGTTTTATTCTATCCTTAAAGAGATTGGTTTCAGTGACCTGAGGATTAAGATTAATTCTTTGGGCTGCCCCCGCTGCCGAGGCAGGTACGAGGAGGAGCTTGAAGAGTATTTAAAGTCCCACAAAGAAGAGCTTTGCGCGGATTGCAAGAGGCGCCTTGAGAAAAACGTGTTGCGGGTGCTTGACTGCAAAACGAAAAAATGCCAAAAAATTATCAACAACTCCCCTCAAATTCTTGACACTCTTTGGAAAAAATGCAGGGTGCATTTTAAAGAAGTGCTTGAATTCTTGGATGCGTTGGACCTTCCTTACGAACTTGACCCTTTTTTGGTGCGCGGCCTTGATTATTACACCCGAACCGTGTTTGAAATAGTGCCCACCGGTGAGGAGAATTCCTTGGCCGGAGGGGGCAGATATGACAAACTGGTTTCTCTTTTGGGAGGAAGAGAAACGCCGGCCTGTGGTGCGGCTTTGGGGATAGAAAGAGTGGTGGAGGAAATGAAAAAAGAAAAGATTGAGCCGCTGCCCGAGGAAAAGCCAAAGGTTTTTCTGGCTCAGCTCGGTGCAAGCGCCAAAAGAGAGGCCTTGAAATTTTTGGAAGAGTTGAGGAAAGAAGGGATCTGGGTGGCTAAAGATTTTGCTTGTGATTCCTTAAGCGACCAGCTCAGTGTGGCTAACGAATTGGGTGCGGAATATACGATAATCCTTGCTAAGAAAGAGCTGGTGGAGGACAAGGCCTTGATTAGGGATATGAAGGAGGAAAGCCAGGAGAAAGTCGACCTGGATAAGGTTTTAGAAGAAATTAAAAAGAAAATAAAGTAAAAATGGCTTTAGAAGTTCAAAAAAAAGAAAGAGAATCCTCAAGAAGCGTGGTGCGTCGTTTTATGCGTGCGATGAGAAGAAGCGGAATACTGGGGAGTGTGAGAAACGCCCAGTATTACCAGAGACCATTGAGCAGGGTGAGAAAGAAAGAAAAGGCCTTGCGCGGCTTGAAGATTCAAAAAGAAAGAGAAAGGATGAGAAAACTGGGGAAGTAAAATGCTAAAAGAAAAGATTAAAGAGGACTTAAAGCAGGCGATGAAGCAGAAGGATAAGGACGGGTTGCGCACCCTGCGCCTTTTAAGCGCTTCTATCAAGAACAAAGAAAAAGAAAAAAGGTACCAGATTGCAAAAAGGAAGAAGGGCCTGGGCCCGGAAGAGCTTGATGAAAAAAGTGAACTTACTGACGCAGAAGTACTTGAGGTTCTTTCTTCCGAGGTTAAAAAAAGAAGGGAATCCATAGAAGAGTTTAGAAAAGGGGAAAGGGAAGATTTAGTTCAAAAAGAAAAAGTAGAACTTGAAATCATTAAAAAATATCTTCCCGAAGAACTTTCTCCCGAAGAGGTGGAAAAGAAAGCAGAAGAAGCAATAGAAAAGGTGGGTGCTGAAGGTATGAAGGATATGGGCAGAGTGATGAATGTTTTAATGCCTCAAATGAAGGGTAGAGCGGAAGGAGCTTTGGTGAGCAAGATAGTTAAAAAACTTCTCTGCGAGGAGGGTTGAAGCAGCCGACCGGTGTCGGCGGGAAAATCTTCTTTGTGGAAGAAAAATATTTCAAAATAGTTTTAAAGTTATGGCCCGCAAAAATTTTATTGTAGGTTTGGATCTCGGGAGTATGCATCTTAAAGCAATGGCTGCTTATTCTAGACCCGAAAGTTCTAAAATCGAGGTTCTTGTCAAGGACCAAATCCTCTCTTCGGGAGTAAGAAAGGGGGTGGTGGTCAACCCCGAGGAGGTTACAGAACTCATTGTTTCTCTTTTGGAGCGCATTGAAGAGCAATCGGGAGAAATGGTGGACGAGGTTTATATTAATCTGGGGGGGAGCCATATTTTTTCCGCTGCTTCCGAAGGCACCGTAGCCGTATCCCGGGCAGACCAAGTTATTTCCGAAGAGGATAAAAAAAGGGTGATTGAAGCGGCTAAAACGTTCCCCGTGCCTCAGAACAGGGATATCCTTGAAATCTTCCCCCAGGAATTTAAAGTGGACAACGAAGGCGGGATAAAGGAACCAGTTGGTATGAAAGGGGTGCGCCTGGAGGCAGAAATTTTAATGATTGGCTATTTTGTCCCCTACTATGAAAACGCAACCAAGGCGATTCTTGACGCAGGGTGTAATATTGGTGAGGTGGTGAGCACCCCGCTTGCAAGTGCTCAGGCGGTGCTTTCTCCCCGGGAAAGGGAATTGGGAGTTTTAATGATGGATATTGGAGCTAGCTCTACGAGTTACTCTGTTTTTAAAGAAAAAACTCTGCTCAGGGCGGGGGTTCTTCCCGTGGGGTCTTTTAATATCACCAAGGATATCGCCTGGGGGCTCAAAACGGATGTTGATACGGCGGAGCGGATAAAAATTGAATACGGTTCCTGCTTTCTTGACCACAAAAAAAAGATCAGCGTGGAAGAAGAGCGCTCCGGAGAAGAAATTGAATTTTCACAAGCCAAGCTGGGCCGGATTATTGATGCACGGGTTAAGGAAATTTTTGACCTGGTCAAAAAAGAAATGAAAGAAATATCTTCCCCCAAACTTCCGGGTGGTCTGGTTATTACCGGAGGCGGGGCTAAATTGAGCAAGATAAAAGAGATGGGTAAGGAGCAGCTCGGTATGGTGACAAGGATTGGGACTCCCGGGGGGTTTTCCCCGGAGCAAAAGGACCCTGCCTGGTCCGCGGCGTGCGGTTTGGTGGTTAAAGGAAGTAATGTCCCGGCCCGGGGAGGGCTTATCAAGGGCGAGTGGGCCGGGAGGTTTAAAAAAGTATTAAAAGATTTTATACCTTGATTTTATGCGCAGCATAGTTATCAAAGTGATTGGAGTGGGAGGTTCGGGAGGAAATGCGGTAAGCCGGATGAAAGACCACAACTTTGAAAATGTGGAGCTTATTGCTGTTAATACTGACGCTCAGGACCTTGAAAAAACGAAGGCTGACAAAAAGATAAGAATCGGAAGGAAGTTAACGCGGGGCCTGGGGGCGGGGATGAGGCCGGAAGTGGGTCAGAAAGCAGCGGAAGAGCAAAAAGAAGAGATAAAAGAAGCCCTCAAGGGGGCGGATATAGTTTTTGTGACGACCGGTTTGGGCGGGGGAACGGGTTCGGGTGCGGCGCCCGTGGTATCAGAAATTGCAAAAGAACAAGGGGCTTTGACTGTGGGGGTGGTTACCATCCCTTTTTCTTTCGAGGGCAAAATACGAGCTAATATAGCCGAGGCGGCTCGGGCAAAAATGAAGGAAGAGACGGACACCTTGATAGTGATTCCTAATATGAATCTGGTGCGCGGTTTGGCTAGCGAAACCACCTTGTCTCATGCGTTTTCTAAGTGTGATGAGGTTTTAATGCAGGCGGTAAAAGGCATCTCTGACCTTGTTCTTCTGCCGGGGATTGTTAATGTTAACTTCGCCGATATAAAGTCGGTAATGAAGGATTCGGGCACCGCCTTTTTCGGAATCGGCCGGGCTAACGGTAAGAGAAGGGCTGCCAAAGCGGCAAAAGAGGCGCTTAACTCTCCCCTTCTTGACGTTTCCATTTCTGAAGCGAGCGGGATTCTTTTTAACATCTCGGGCGGGGAAGATATCAGTTTGCACGAGATTAACGAGGCCGCAGAAGAGATCACCCGCAACGGCGGGCAGGAGACAAAGGTGATTTTCGGTGCTATCCAGGACGAGGATTTGAAAAAAGGAAACATTAAAGTGACTGTTATCGCCACCGGGTTTTAATTAATTTGAACTCTTAAAAATTTTAAACAGGAGCTAAATTATTATTCTTATGGCCGAGATTCAAAAGATTGAAAAAAGGAGCGGGAAGATAGAAAAGTTTAACCCCGAAAAAATAACTGTTGCGATTTACAAAGCAACGGAAGCGGTAGGGGAGCCGGATTATGACCTGGCTGAAGAACTTTCCGGCAAGGTTGTAGGCAACTTGGAAGAAGAATTAAAAGAGGAGGAAACACCCACTGTGGAGCGGGTTCAGGACGAGGTGGAGCAGGTTCTTATCGAAAACGGTCACTCTCGAGTGGCCAAGGCCTACATCCTTTATCGTCGGGAGAGGACAAAAATCAGAAGGGAAAAACAGCAGCTTCTCAACAAAAAAGAAATAGATAGGGTTGACAAGAGATTCGACCTTAATAGTTTAAGGGTATTGGTTTCTCGATATTTAAGAAAGAACAAGGCAGGGGAGGTGGTGGAATCGGTGCGGGAGCTTTTCGAAAGGGTGGCAGTTAACACCGCTATTCCTTCTCTTTTTTACGACCAGCGTGTTTTTGATAAAAACGGGGATTTTTCACACAAACCTCCAAAGCTTAATGTGGAAAAGGCAGAAAACGAAGTGAGTATCGGAAGGTTTAAACTGAATAGATACCATCTGCAAACCCTTTTGAGACTGTACGAAAGAAAAAACAAGAAAGGGCAGATGAAGGTAAGCTGGCCTGTTTTCTTTCGTTTTTTAAAAGAAGGAAAATTTGATTCTTACGCAAAAGAAGTGGAAGATTATTTTGATTTGATGGCCCGTCGGGAGTTTTTACCCAACACCCCGACTCTGGTTAACTTCGGTAGTGCGTTGGGTATGGGCAGCGCGTGCTTTGTTTTAGATATCGATGATGATTTAGGAAGCATTATGAGCTGTCTTAAAAAGGCAGCTATGATTTTCAAGGCGGGCGGAGGTGTCGGTTATAATTTTTCCAAACTGAGACCGGAAGGAGATCAGATTAGCAGCACCGGGGGAAAGAGCTCCGGCCCAATTTCTTTTATGACTCTTTTTGACAAGATGACGGATGTTATCAAGCAGGGCGGGGTGCGCCGAGGAGCGAGTATCGGCATCTTGGATTCGGACCATCCTGATATTGAAGAATTTATAAAAGCCAAGGAAGGCAACAAGGCGCTGCGTAATTTTAATATTTCCGTTTTTATTAAATCGAATTTTTGGGATTATTACGAAAAAGGTGAGCCCTACCCCCTCGTAAACCCCAGAACCGGCAAGGTAGTAAAAAAAGTAAACCCCCGCAACCTCTTTGACCTTATTGTTTATCAGGCCTGGGAATCGGCTGAGCCCGGAGTTATCTTTGAAGAGCACCTCAACCGCCACAACTCAATGCTTAAAAGCAAGGGGCCGATAAAATCGACTAATCCATGCGGTGAAATCCCGCTCTATCCCGGAGGCAGCTGCAACCTTGGTTCCATAAACGTCTGGTCTTTTATAAAAAAGAAAAACAAAGGAGGTGGAAAGGAAGTGGAGTTTGATTGGGAGGAGTTTGAAAAGGTGATTAAGGTTTCCACCCGTTTTCTAGATAACGTGATAGACGCTAACCTTTTCCCCTTGCCCGAGATTGAGAAGACAACTTTGAGCATGAGAAAGATTGCGCTGGGCATTATGGGGCTGGGCAATCTTCTTTTTGAAATGGAGATTCCCTACAACTCCAAAAAGGGCTTCACCTTTATGGAAAAACTGATGGAGTTTATGAATTATCACTCTAAAGTTGCTTCCTGCGAGCTGGCTCAGGAAAGAGGGACGTTCCCGCTTTATGAGGAAAGCTTTTACCCGGAAGGTAAACTTCCCTTCCGTGGCAGAAAAGGGGAGCTCCCCTTTGAGTCAGGTGAAGATTTGGGGTTGGACTGGCCCGGGTTGAAAAAAATGATTAAAGAGCGTGGAGTGAGAAATGCCCACACCACAGGGCATGCCCCCACCGGCAGCAGGGCTATGATTGCCGGCACGAGTGCCGGGGTGGAGCCGGTTTATTCTCTTGTTTACGAAAAGAAGGTGGCTGTCGGGACATTTTACTACGTTAACCCTGTTTTTGAAAAAACAATGCGAAGAAGGGGGTTGTTTGATGACGAGCTCATCAGGGAGGTTTGTGAAAACAAGGGCAGCATTCAAAAACTTCCTTATGTTTCAGATGAACTCAAAGACGTTTTTGTAGCCGCGATGGATATGAGTGCCGAAGCTCACATTAAGGCCTTGGCTGCCTTCCAGCGCTGGACTGATGCTTCTATTTCTAAAACTATTAATTTCCCGGCGGATGCTACGATTGAAGACATGAAAGAGGCCTATCTTCTTGCTCACAAGCTGGGGTGCAAGGACCTTACGGTTTTTAGAGATCAATCCATCACGGGTGTGTTTAGCGCCGGTGTTACCGAGAAAGACAAAGAAAAAGAAGAGGAAAAAGAGCAAGAACAAGATTTAGTGGGGCTTAAAGACGTGAAAGCCAAGGGCCCTACTATCTACCAAGAGGCGGGGGCTAATGAGGAAGAAGGTTCTCTCGGCCAGGATTTCGAAGAAAAGGAGGGTGATGATGACAATGGTTTTGACCGCTCCGCCTTAAGGGAAGGTAAGTGCCCCAAGTGCGGTGCTACTTTGGTTAAAAGTGAAGGGTGTGAAAACTGCCCCGACTGCGGTTGGGGAAAGTGCAGCGTATGATTTATCTTTTTTGTGGCAAGGGGAAGGGGAAAACAAGTTCGGCAGTCGGTATGGGAGTGCGGGCAGCAGGGGCCGGGAAAAAGGTGCTTATGATTCAGTTCTTAAAAACTAAAAAAGGAAGCAGTGAAAACGTGGCGCTTGAAAAAGTAGAAGGGTTTGGGGTGGCTTCTTTTGGCCGGGAAGGGTTTTTCCTCCCTCAAAAGATTCTAGACGAGAACCCGGCTTTTAAAGACAAGGCGGAGCCTCTTTCCAAGCGTGACTTTAAGCTCGCAGAAGAAGGTTTTAAGTTAGCAAAAGAAAGTGCGGAAAGCGGGGAAGTTGACCTTTTGATTTTGGACGAGATAAATTTGGCTATGAGTTTCGGTCTATTGGAGCAAAACGAGGTCCTTCGTTTTTTGGAGAACGCTCGTTCTTCTCTTGATATAGTTTTGACGGGCAGGGGTTGCTCTGCTAGGATGATAGAAGCGGCGGATCTTGTAACTCGGCTCAAAGAAGTGAAACATTATTTTAACAAAGGGGTGGGCGCTCAAAAGGGTAGGGAGTATTAAAAATAAAAATTTGGAATATGGATAAAAAGTTTAAGGGTTTAGTTGTTTTTCTTCTTCTTTTAGGAGTTGCTGCAAGCTGGTTTGCTTACAAGAACGTTCTGGAGATGAAGGTCTTAAAGCAGGAACTTATTGCTAAAACGTCCGGAGTTTTTTCAAGGCGAGACCAAGCTGTGCTTAATATTTACCCGCCCGACGGGGACAGAGAAGAGTACAAACTCTCTTTTAAGGGCGAGGTGACCGCTTTCGACCTTTTAGAGCGGAGCGGAGTGGAGTTTGAGGCAAGCAGTTCTGAGGCGGGTGTTTTTATTGAGTCCGTCGGAGGAGTTGAAAACGGAGAAGGTAACCGCTACTGGATGTATTATGTTGACGGCGAGATGCCTTCTGTTGCTTGTGACAAGAAAAAGGTTGAGGATGGGAGCGTGGTGGAGTTTAAATTTGAAAGCAACCCTTTTTAAGATGAAAAAAGAATTTAAAAAAGAAAAGTCATTGGAGGTTGTTGTAATCCTCCTTTTTGTGGCTATCGGGGTTTTGTTCAGGTTTTTACCTCATCCTCCTAACTTTACACCCGTAGGTGCGATTGCGCTTTTTGCAGGAGCTTACCTTTCTCGGCCGTCGGCTTTAATCTTGCCTCTTGCGGTGATGGCCGTATCTGATATTTTCATCGGGTTTTATGAGCCGGCGCTTATGGTTTCTGTTTATGCAAGCTTTATCATCTCTGCTCTGATTGGCTCTTATCTTAAGAAAAACCCGCGCTGGTTTCGGGTGGGCAAAGCTGCTTTTCTTTCTTCTTTGATTTTTTTCACGGCAACCAACTTTACAGTTTGGGCTTTTACCCCCTGGTATCCGAAGAACATTTCGGGGCTTTTGAGTTGTTATCTTCTCGCCCTTCCCTTCTTTAAAAACTCCCTTCTTTCCCACTTTTTTTACTCAGCGGTTCTTTTTGCCTCTTACGAGGCGGTCGGAATGCTTGCTTTGAATTTTTTAAAAAAGAAAGTGTTTGGCAATGCATCTAGAGTTTATTAAACGTTAAAGATTAAATAATGGACATCAAAGGGTTGCAAAAGTTAACCCTTGACCGTTATCCCGGAAAACTAGCCGCGTTGGTTCTTTTTGGGGGATGTTCTTTTCGTTGCCCTTGGTGTTACGCTCCGGAACTTGTTGTGCCGGAAAAGATTAGAAAAACCCCCTCTTTCTCCGAAGAAGAAATACTGCGGTTTTTAAAAGAAAAACGGAAGCAGCTTGAAGGAGTGGTGTTTAGTGGAGGCGAGCCGACCATTTATGAAGATCTGCCTCGTTTTTGCGAGAAAGTGAAAAGAATGGGGTATGCAGTAAAACTTGAAACCAACGGGTCCAACCCTACTCTTTTAAGAAAACTGGCCAGAAAAAATCTTGTTGACTATTTTGCTCTTGATGTCAAGGCGCCCCCCGCTCGTTATCTGGAGGTCATCGGCCTTTCTAACTTTTTCTCTTATTTCGATGGAGACCATGAAGGCTTTTTCGGGAGGGCTATACTTTACCATGTGGAAGATAGCATTGATTTTTTAAAAAATGGCGGAGTTGATTTTGAGTTTAAAACAACTCTTGTCCCCGGTCTTATCGGGCGGGAGGATGTTTTAAAGATTGCCGAGTGGGTAAGCCCCGCCCCCCGCTTTGTGCTGCAAAAATATAGGAAAGGAAAAAGTGTTAATCCGGACTTTAAAACACCTGATTACGAGAACGAATACTTTCTTAAAATCTTAAAAGCGATAGAACCCTTTTTTGAAGAGTGTGAATTAAGACCTGCTTGATGATTCGCTTTGACGTTTTTCTTCTTTCTTGTCTTCTTTTCGTCTTGGGGGTTTTTGCCGGTATTGTTTTTGAAAAGGCCCTTGGCTGGGCTTTTTTTCTTTTTCTCTTTTCAGCACTTTTTTGCCTAGCGGTTTTGTTCCGGGCAGTAAGAATAATGCTTTTATCCATCCCTCTTCTTTTCTTTTCTTTGGGGTACTGGAGAATAGGCAGAGCACAAAAACTAGCGCGGCCCGGAGAGCTTACTGCTTTTTATGGGAAGCGGGTTAAAACGGAGGGGTGGGTGTGTGAAGATCCGGTTGAAGAAGAGTTCTCTCAAAAAGCGGTAATTTGTGCTTTTTATCCTCGTAGTCGTATCTTAGCAGAGGTAGAGCTCGACGCTTTGCGTTACGGGCAGAAGGTGCAGCTTGAGGGAACGCTCAAGGAGCCGACATCTTCTTCGGATTTTGATTACAGGTCATATCTTGCCCGAAGAGGCATTTATTTTTTAACCGACTATCCTGAAATAACAGTTTTGGGGCAAAAAAAGAGTTGGAAAGCCGTTCCTGTTTATTTAAAGAACAAATTAGAGCGTAGTTTGGAAAAAATTTGTTCCGGTCCTCAAGCCGGTGTTTTTCAGGCCCTTATTTTCGGGAATGAAGAAGATATTCCTTCTGAGTGGGAGGAGATGTTTAATAGGGCCGGGGTCCGTCACATCGTGGCTGTTTCCGGCACAAACATTACTATTCTTTCCGGGGTTGTTGTTAATTTTTTCTTGTTTTTAGGGTTGTGGAGGAAGCAGGCCTTTTGGGTCACCCTCGGTTTGCTTTTTATCTATATTATTATGATCGGGGCTCCTGCCTGCGCGGTACGGGCTGGGATAATGGCCGGACTGCTTCTTTTAGCTACTTACTTCGGCCGGATTGCCGAGCCGGAACGGCTGGCTCTTTTCACTTTGGCCTTTATGCTCTTCTTTTCTCCTTTGGCTGTTTTTGACTTGGGGTTTCAACTTTCTTTTCTTGCTTTTTTAGGGTTAATCTATCTTTCTCCTTTTTTCTCCCGTTTTCTAAAGAAAATACCTTCTTTTTTTGCTCTAAGAGAGAGTGTTGTTTCCACTTTTTCGGCCCAGGTTTTTGTTTTACCGCTTCTTCTTTCTTCTTTTGGCAGGGTTTCTCTTGTGGCTCCTCTGGCTAACATGCTTATTCTCCCCTTTATTCCTTTCTTAACTATTGCCGGGTTTTTGTGTTCGGTCTTTGGTCTTGTCTCGACCCCTCTGGGGATTGTGCTTTCTCTTGTGCCTCAGTTTATTCTCGGACTTCTCGTAAGTATTATCCGCTTCTTATCTTATTTACCCTGGGCCGAAGTTTATTTCTCAATCCCCAGCTGGACCCCTCTTTTGTTTTACCTCCTTTTAGCCCTTTTTGTTTTCCGGGATAAACGCAGAAACGCTTATGTCTTTTAGTTTCACGTTTCGGGAGCCCCAAGCGTGAAAGCAGCATTTTCTACTTGAAGGCAACTGGGCGATTTGATAAAATTAAAGAAAATCTTAGATTTTTATGATGAATGATAAAGTAGAAAAAACTTCTAATTTCAGTAAAGAAAAGTTTTCCGGTCTTTTAGCCCGGGAATCATCCCGGCGGAAAGCAAGAAACCGGCGTTTGGTAGCGCTTGTGCTTCTTTCTTCTTTTTTGATGTCTCTTCTTGGTTTTGGAGCGGGCGTTTTTATCTTCAGCCAGTTTTACCCGCTGGAAAAGCTTAAGTCGGTGGAGGATGTTTTAGGGCTAGAGGAGCAGGAGAAAGAGCAGCAAGAACCGACCGGTATTTCTGAAAGAGAGCTTTCTGCTCTTTCCTATGAAGAAGCCATGGTCCGGGCAGTGGAGCAGGTTTCACCAAGTGTGGTAAGCATTGTTATCACTAAAGATGTCCCGGTGATGGAAAGATATTATTACAACCCCTTTGAAGACATTGAAGATTATCTGGGGGAGGATTTTGACGTTATAGTTCCGCGTTATCGGGAAAAAGGCATGGAAAAGCAGGAGGTTGGCGGTGGAACGGGCTTTATAGTTTCTTCCGACGGGCTGGTTCTCACTAATAAACATGTGGTAAGCGACGAGGAAGCAGACTACACTGTTTTTACCAATGAGGGCGAAAGACATGAAGCCGAAGTCTTAGCCCGGGACCCGTTTCAAGACATAGCGATTCTTAAAATAGAAGCGGAGAACTTGCCGGTTGTCACCCTGGGTGACTCTGACGTCTTAAGAATGGGCCAGACCGTTATTGCCATCGGCAATGTGCTGGGTGAGTTTAGAAACTCTGTTTCAAGAGGAGTTGTTTCCGGGCTGAGCCGAAACGTTACTGCCTCGGGCGGAGGAATGGTTGAGCAGCTTCAAGGAATAATTCAGACGGATGCAGCTATAAACCAGGGAAATTCGGGAGGGCCGCTTTTAAATATTAAAGGGGAAGTGGTGGGGATAAATACCGCTATGGCGCTCGGTGCTGAAAACGTGGGATTTGCTATTCCTATAAATCAGGCAAAAAGGGGGGTTGAGCAGGTTAAAAAGGAAGGTGAAATCGTTTATCCTTTTTTGGGGGTTTACTAC
Source organism: uncultured Candidatus Saccharibacteria bacterium (assembly GCA_964401285.1). Lineage (GTDB taxonomy): Bacteria > Patescibacteriota > Minisyncoccia > Minisyncoccales > CAYTKG01 > CAYLVJ01. Next base: position 60,463 of record CAYNXY010000002.1, read on the forward strand.
ACTATGATTACCCCCGGTCTAGCCGAAGAACATGAGCTCCCCGTTGAAAACGGGGCCTGGATCGGTTACGACGGGAAAGGGGAAAGAACCGAGCAGGCGATTTCCCCCGGCTCCCCTGCTGGGAAGATAGGACTCAGGCAAGGAGATATTCTTCTAGAACTTGACGGGCAGAAGTTAACCCTGGAGAATACTTTGGCTAAAGTAATAAGAAAGTACAGCCCCGGAGACACCGTTACTCTAAAAGTGCTGCGGGGCGGAGAAGAGATAACTCTTCGGCCCACCTTGGACCGCTTTGAACAGTAATTACTCTTAGCACTTACAGCTGGTAACGTTTTATGTGTAATTCTGGTTTTACATATTCGATTTAGGGTCCTGGAGGGTTGGGGATAAATATTTGTTCTCTGACATTACACAATTATTGATATTGACAAAAAAGAAGAAAGATGATTTTATTAGTGTAATTAGTTCTTTCTTTG
>CAYNXY010000003.1:0-39842 GCA_964401285.1 uncultured Candidatus Saccharibacteria bacterium
CTCCTCGATGCAAACGAGGTGCTCTGCCATTGAGCTAACGGCCCGACCGATGAAGTTTACAAGAAAAGCTCAAAAAGAGAGAAAAGGATCGGCTTGCATAGTCCTCCACCTAGAGGACCCTCGTCCATGGAATAACAATAGGTTCCAATCGGACATCTTCTGTCATAAGACCAGTCGCCCCCACAACTTATATCTTCCTCAGATAATCTCGAATACAGAACATATTGCCAGCCAATAAGAAATCCAAACAAGACAAAAACTAAGAAAAAATGGTCAAGATACTCTTTTTGAGAACTGCCATAATATTTTTAGGATCTATTTAAAAATTAATAATAAATTCTACTCATGTGGGACGCGCCAGGACTCGAACTCCGCAAAACTCATTGATACTCGCCGCGGGGCACGGCCCCGCAAAGTTCGCTGTCGCTCACTGCGGGACAAGCCTGGGGCCTCCGCTTTAGTTCCTGACTCCGTTCGGAGATTTAACATTTTTGTGGGTGTGCGTGGACTCGAACCACGGACCTCGTCCTTAGTTTCTCGCTTCACTCAAAGATTCGTTAATTTTGTGGGCGCGCCAGGACTCGAACCTGGGACCTTATCTTTATCAGAGATACGCTCTTGCCAACTGAGCTACGCGCCCACAAAATTTACGAAAAGCAGAGACGTGCTCTAACCAACTGAGCTACACACCCGCAGAATAACTGAGTCACAGCTCAATCAATGCTGCACTTTCACTGAGGTTATTCTAAAATAAAAATCTGCCAGCATCAAGCAGGCAGATTATGCCAGTTGCTCTAAGTTGCTTCAAACCCTTGGGTGGTCTCTTTTAAGGCCTAGAGACCAATCGGCCTAGTGTTAAAAAGAGAATTCTCGCTTTTCAACCCTAATCGACACTCAAATCGAAAATTATTCGATCCACGAGCAGCTTCCGCTACCCGTGCCTTGTTACAACTTCTTTCCTCTTACTGAGCCCACCTTAGGACCTCGCTGAGCGCGGCACTTCGGGTGTTCCCAGCTCGCTTAAAGTGATGGGCGGTGAGTACAAGGCCTAGGAACGTATTCACCGCGACGTGCTGATTCGCGATTACTAGCGATTCCGACTTCATGGGGTCGGGTTGCAGACCCCAATCCGGACTGAGATCGGTTTTAAGAGATTGGCTCCGCCTTACGACTTCGCAACTCGCTGTACCGACCATTGTATCATGTGTGCAGCCCAGAGCATAAAGGACATGCTGATTTAACGTCATCCTCACCTTCCTCCCGCTATACGCGGGCAGTTCCCTATGACACATAAAACATAGAGTAAGGGTTTCGCAGGTTTCCTCATTTAAGAGAGCACCTCACGGCACCTGCTGACGATGACCATGCATCACCTGTTCTAGTGTCCTTGTGGAAACTATGGTTTCCCATAGCCTTCACTAGAATGTCAAGCCCTGGTAAGGTTCCTCGCTTGTCATCGAATTAAGCCACATGATCCACCGCTTGTGTAGGCCCCCGTCTATTCCTTTGAGTTTTAGTCTTGCGACTGTACTTCCCAGGCGGGGTGCTTAACGCGTTAGCTTCGCCACTGCAAGGGTCGACACTTGCAATAGCTAGCATCCATCGTTTACGGCCAGGACTACTGGGGTATCTAATCCCATTCGCTACCCACGCTTTCGTCTCTCAGCGTCAGGGTTGCCCTAGCTGAATGCCTTCGCTTTTGGTATTCCGCACGATATCAACGGATTCCACCCCTACACCGTGCGTTCCATCAGCCTCTGACACCCTCTAGTCGGGCAGTTTTCAAAGCATTCCTCAGGTTAAGCCCGAGGGCTTTTACTTTAAACTTACCAAACCGCCTACAGACGCTTTACGCCCAATAACTCCGGGTAACGCTCGGGGGTCACGTTTTACCGCTGCTGCTGGCACGTGATTAGCCCCCCCTTATTCCTGGAGTACAGTCACCCGAAGGTTCTTCCTCCAGAAAAGTCCTTTACACTCCGTAGAGCTTCTTCGGACACGCGGCGTCGCTGCGTCAGGGTTGCCCCCATTGCGCAAGATTCTCGGCTGCTGCCTCCCGTAGGAGTAGGCCCCGTGTTTCAGTGACCTCGTTGGCGACCACCCTCTCGGGCCACCTACCCGTCATAGCCTTGGTGGGCCTTTACCCCACCAACAAGCTGATAGGCCGCAGGCTCCTCCCTAACCACCGGAGTTTTACCTCGCAAAAGCTTTCGCTCGCGAGGACCATCTGGTTTTACTCCGCCTTTCAACGGACTATACCAGTGTTAGGGATAGATTACCTACGTGTTACTAACTCGTCTGCCACTCTCCTGCTAAATCCTGCAAGTAAACTTGCAGGGTTCTGCAAAGCAGAACTTTTAACAGAAGCGTTCGACTTGCATGCCTCATCCACGCCGCCAGCGTTCACCCTGAGCCAGAGTCAAACTCTCGAATAAGAAGAGTTAAAAAACTCTTCCAACGGGTCTGAAACAACTCAGAAAACTGGCTACTTCTCTAAATTGACAAAGAGCTATCAAAAAACCACGAAGGTTCGTGGTCTTCCAAAACCTTCTACTTTTCAAAACTCTTTTTTAATCGGTTCTGATTCTCTTCATACTCCATCTACATTATATCGTCTCTCAGTTCAATGTCAAGAGCCGAAACAAACCATAAACCATGAGTGGAGCCAGCGGTGGGAGTTGAACCCACGACCTATGGTTTACAAAACCATTGCTCTGCCACTGAGCTACGCTGGCATAAGAGCTGGCCCTGCCCACCATTAAACCTGGGTAAGTAAAGCCCGTGAGCTGTCTAAAGCATTAATCTTTCTTGTCGCGAGAAAGACGAGAAAGTTCTTTCCAGTATTCTTCCCTCTCCTTTCTTTTTCTATTTTTTTGTCTGGTTCTGGAAAGCCATTCCCCGGTTTTTCTTTCCACCCGTAAGGCAGCAACTCTAATTTGAGAAAGAATTTTTTGAAGAATTATATTCCAAGAAAATATCTCGGACTCTTTCCACCAATGAGCAACCCGGTTTTTAAACCCAACCCAACGTTTGGCCAAAAAACTAAAAAGAGAAAAAGGCGAAAGTTCGGTCTCCCTTACCGCAGAAATATTTCTCAAAGCAATAACAACCATTCCGGCAAAACTACCTACTAAAAATGACGAGGCAATAATAGTTTCCATTTCCTTAAGATATCTCGTACCTTGTAAATCTTTCCACCGTAATATTTTCTCCAAACTCCGCCCTGTAAGAATCAATTAAGTCCTCCACTGTCTGCTCGTCATCCTTAATGAAAGGTTGAGCAAGAAGGCATACTTCCTCTTCAAATTTTTCCAATTTACCTTCTATTATCTCTTCCACTACCTTTTCCGGCTTGCCCTCTTTTTCATATTCCTTGCGCCACTCATTTTTCTTTTCTTCCAAAACCCCGTTCGGTATCTTTTCCCTGCTTACAAATTCGGGGCCCATAGCTGCCACCTGCATACTTAAAAGATGGGCTAACTTTTGGAATTTATCCGATCTGGCCACAAAATCCGTTTCGCTCCTCAAGTCCAGAAGAACACCCACTTTTTTATTGTTATGAACATAACTGGTAATCACCCCCTGCCTTGTGCTTCTCCCTTTTCTTTTAGCAGCCAAACGGCTTTCTCTTTTTGCAAGGAAAGTTTTTGCTTTCTCCATGTCTCCATTTTTCTCCTCGAGCGCTTTTTTACATTCCCCAAGAGAAAGACCAGTTTCCTCCCTTAAGGTTTTTATCTTTTCAATCTCCACCATGATAAAAGTTTATATTTATTTTTTAACTTCCAAAATAGCTTCTTTAACCTTGTCCACAATATATTTTACAGAAGAAAGCGCATCATCATTAGCAGGTATCGGGTAGTTAACATAGGTTGGGTCAATATTCGTGTCACAAACAGCAATAACCGGTACATCTTTTTTCCGCGCTTCACGCAAAGCAAGGTTGTCTTTACTCAAATCGCAGACAAAAAGGGCGTCTGGCCTTTCTTCCATGTTTTCTATGGCTCCGAACTTGCGTTCCAAGTTGTGGAGCTCTCTCTCCATTTCCATCTGTTCTTTTTTGGAATACTTTTCAAAATCTTCGGAATTAACTTTGTCCCTGAAGTCCTTAAAATATCGCACCCTTTCCCGCATTACCTTGAAGTTAGTAAGAAGCCCGCCCAACCATCTTTCCGTTACATAAGGGAGGTCGCACTCTTTTGCTGTCTCCTCCACCAGTTCTTTGTGTTGTATCTTGGTTCCCACCAAAAGGATGGTTCCGCCTTTTTTAGTAACCTCCTGCACGTATTTTAGGGCTTCAATTAGTTTTTCTTTTGTTTTAGCAAGGTCAATAAGGTAAACCGTGCCCTTTTTCCGCCAGATATAATCCTTCATTCGCGGATGAAGCTTGGAGGGCTTATGACCGAACTGAACACCAGCTTTGGCCATCTCTTCCAAATCTATTCCAAAATCTTTTGTTTCTTTTTTTGCCATAATCTCAATAAATAAAAATTAATACCCAAATAAAAATTAATACCCAAAAGTATAAACTACTATAACACCAACAAGACGATGAATCAAGCCTTTTTCAACCTTGATTTTGGAGGAGGGCTCTGTTAAGATAAGTTACAAAATAAATCAACATTAGCAAGTTTTTTAGTCACTATGAAAAAAGAAATACATCCAAAATATTATGAAAAAGCAACCGTCAAATGCGCCTGCGGTAACACTTTTACAATTGGTTCGACAAAAGAACATTTGGAGGTTGAAATTTGCTCTGCCTGCCATCCTTTCTACACCGGTAAAGAAAAAATAGTTGACACCTTGGGCCGAGTGGAAAAATACAGAAAGAGAGAAGAAAAATACGAAGAAATGAAAAAGGAAAAAGAAGCAAAAGAGAAAAAAGCGAAGAAGAAAAAAACAAAAAAGAAGAAACAAGAAGAGTAAAATGAGCAAAGCGCGGGAAATTATAATGGAGATAAGGGCAGGGGCCGGTGGAGATGAAGCCGGCCTGTTTGTTGCCGACCTCTTTGAAATGTATTCCAAGTTCGCCAAAAACCAGGGCTGGGGGCTTGAAACGCTTAACAGGGAGCCAACATCTCTTGGCGGACTTAAAGAGGTTTCATTTGCAATCAAGGGGCACGGCGTGCTTGATAAATTAAAATACGAGGCCGGTGTGCACCGTGTACAAAGAATACCGGAAACAGAAAGAAAGGGTCGAATTCACACATCCACGGCAACAGTGGTGGTGCTCCCCAAAGCTAAACCGCACCAAGTGAAGCTTAAAAGAAGCGATGTTGAAATTGAATCTTTCCGTTCTTCCGGCCCCGGAGGCCAATATACAAACAAGAGAGAAACAGCTGTGCGGGTCACTCATAAAAAAACAGGAATAGTAGCCGCCTGCCAGTCAGCCAGGAGCCAATCAAAAAATAAGAGGCAGGCAGTGCGTATCCTCAAGGCAAAACTAGCCCAGAAAAAAAGAGAAAAAAGAGCAAAAAAAAGAGGTCAAAAAAGGTTAAATCAAATGGGAGGAGCAAAAAGAGCCAATAAAATAAGGACTTACAATTTCCCTCAAAACCGCCTTACTGACCACCGGCTGGAAAAAAGCTGGCATAACTTAGAAGAAATTATGGAAGGCAACCTCGAACCGATTGTCGAAAAACTAAGTGCCAAGTAAGAATTAAAAATCTTATCCTATTTTTAAAAAGCCCTTAAAAGGGCTTTTTAATTATCTTTTTTGCCGTTTCATAGCGAATATTAGGCGAACGGTACAAACCGTAAGGCGCATTAGCACTCAACCGTTGTCTGGTCTATCTATATGAAAATCGTTCCATCTGAGTTATATCTTCTTCATACTGGGCAGCTAAGTTCATAACAGAACGCCCGTAAAAATCATACCCCGAGCTGCAGGAACCGGAGAAATAAACCATTGCTGCACAATACTCTCCGTTGTAAGTTCCTTTTGCCGCACCGGCGTCTTTTAAATAAAGACCGGCTGCCAAAAACGCATCATTGATATTCCAGGGGTCGGCTGGACGACCAGTGATAGCACCCACCCTGTCGTTATAGATAATCCAGGTGGAAGGGATAAACTGAGCCGGCCCCATCGCCCCGCCCCAGCCAAAACTCATAGGACAGGAAACCAGGGTGTTTTTAGGGTTTCTTCCGCTTTGCTCACAAACCTTCCTAAAAGGAGCAACGTCTCGACTAGGATTCATCACCCTCTGCCGCGCTTCTCCCGTGGAGGCCACTATACCGCTGCCCGTTTCAAAATTCTTAAGATAACATTGTCCAACGTTTTTCCCGATATCCGATTCTTGCCTTAAAACGGCTAATAGCAAAGCGGCGCGCACCCCGGTAACGTCTTCCACATAACGGGCTATTTCAAGTGCTTCACCAAAAGTCGGCGCCTCGGGCACCCCGATTAAGCTGAAAATTCTTTGTCTTATTTCTTGTGCTTTTCTCTTGTTTTCCTCTAAGAGCCGCTGATACTCTGCTTCCTCTCCTTTTGTTTTTTCCAGCAGCCACTCTTGTTCTGACTTAACACTTCTACTTTCTTCTTTCTGAAGAATCTGCATTTGTTTTGTGCTCAACCAATCTTCTTGTTTTTCACCCAATTCTTCTTTCTGGTTTTCCAGGTTGCTTTTTAATTTTTTAATTTGATTAAGTAATTCGTAGCTTTGCCCCAATAAATTTTCCAAAGCAAAAACATCTTCAAAAAAATCGGACAAATCTTTGCTGGCTAGAAAAATTTCAAGCGAGCTCTTTTGTTCCTCCTCATATATTTTCTGCATCATCTGAGCCAGTTGTTCTCTTGATTTTTCTATTTTTTGTTCGGTATTTTTGATAGATTGTTCCGTATCACTCAGCTGGGTCTCGAGGTCATTTATTATAATGTTGCTTCTTCTAATCTCGTAATCAAGCTGGTCAATCTTTTGGTGGAGGTAATAGATTTTATTTTGGAGTGTTTGTTTCGCTGAACGTGTTTCTTCAATGTTCCCCTGATATTTTTCAATTTCTTCCTCGTACTCTTGGAGCAGGGCTTTACACTCCTCAATAGTGTCACACTCCAACTCATCTGCTTCCACGTAAATTGGGAAAAACAGGGAAACCAATATCCCCCAAGAAACTAATAAAGAAATTTTTTTCTTGAAGCCGCTCATTATAGTTCTATCCCCTCCTGTTCACCCGGTTCTCCCGGCTCTTCCCCTTCTTCTTCGCCCTCCTCTCCCAGTTCTTCCGTTTCTTCCTCTATTGGCACCTCCTCGCCCACAAACAGCTCTTCTTCTTCCGTTCTCTCCATCTCTTCCATAAGTTCTTCCGCGGATTTAGGAGCGCTCACGGTAGCCACAACATCACCCGGTTCCCTTAGAATTTCCACGTTCGAGGAAACTTCGATATCCCGAATGCAAACCACATCATCAAAATCCTTAAGCCCTGTGACATCCACCTTAATCTCTGCAGGTAGGTCGGTAGGAAGGGCAGAAACCTCAACCTCAGAAATGTTTTTAACCAAAACCCCTTCCTTCTCTTTAACGGCCGGGGCCACTCCTTCAAAAACCAAAGGCACAGTGCTTTCTACCTTTTCACCCAATATCGGCTGGTAAAAATCAGCATGCATTAATTGATCAGTTAAAGGATGAATTTGTACTTCTTTCACGAGAACCGGTCGTTTTTCATCCTCCCCTTTTATCTCCAACCTAAACATTGCTGCTTCTCCCACCTTTTTAAAAACTTCATTAAAGGCCTTTTCTTCAAGAACCAGGTTGAGATTCTCGACCTCGGGGCCGTACAAAACAGCAGGCATTAGGCCTTCTTCCCGTAAACGTTCAACCTCCTTTCCTTCTTTTTTTCTTTTTTTTGCTTTTAGTTCCAACATTGCTATAAGATTAATCTATTATTTTTATACATTGAACCGGACAAATCTCCACCGCTTTGCCGGCGCATTCCTTTTCGCTTACTACTAATTCCTCCTTCTCGGAACCCTCACGCTGCACCTCTCCACCCTTCAAACTTGCTCTCCCATCATCCGCAATTTTAAAAAGTTTCGGGCAAACCCGAGTACAAGAAGCACATCCTATGCAGTTGTTACGGTCAATGATAATCTTCATCTCATTTCAAACTCATTGGAATAAAGCTGCTTCTCCTCCTGGAAAATAGTCCCCAAATTACAATCCTTGCAAATTGGTACGGAAAGCCTGTGGGTACCTCGAGATATCTCGTCAACACGAGCTCTAAAGGTCTTTCGACGGAGAGGTGGTACGCACTCCACTATCTTATCTTCAAAGTCGCAATCTTCATACGAATACTCTTTCCAAGAACCGTCCACCTTTTTTTGAAAAAGATAAGGGTAACAGGAAGAAAAACATATTTCCGAAGCAAGATAATTATTTTTGACCGTAATCTTCATCTCGTCTCCTGCCTTGTATTCTTCCGCCTCAATGGTTACGGAGCTTTCCCCGCCGAGCACAAAAATAAAGGTAAAAACAGCAACTGTCAAAAGAAAAATAATTACCCCTGCCTTTCGAATATATTTATTCATATTATATATATCACCCTTTAAATAAACTAATAAAATATAAAACTTTTTTCAATAGTTCTTTCCGTACCGGGGAAAGAATCTTGTAGGGTTTGACCGTTTTATCACGGGCAAGCTCTTCTTCTAAAAAACGCCGCCAAACTCGACGTAAAGAAGTATTGATATTGATTTTAACAATACCTCTCTTGATAACTTTTTGCAAAACCTCTTTGGAAAAACCGGAACCCCCGTGGAAAACCAGAAAAGCATCCGTTTTTTCTCTTATCTCCTCTTGTCTTTTAAGGTCAAGCTGTGGCATCTCTCCGTAAGAGCCGTGCACATTACCAATGCAGATAGCCAAACTATTTACTCCTGTTTTTCCCACAAACTCACGAGCTTTCTCCGGTTTTGTCATCTCTTCCTTGAGGAGCACAGGTGTTTCTTTCTCATCGCTCCCCCCTCGGATAACACCCAACTCTCCTTCCACAAAAACATTTCTCTTCTTAGCGTATTTTACCACCTTTTCCGTCTTTCTCAAATTTTCTTCAAAGGAAAGCAGCGACCCGTCAAAATGAACTGAATCATAGCCCGCTTCAATCGCTTTTTTAATAAGCTTAAAATCTTTCCCGTGGTCAAGATGGAGAAAAACTTCCGCTCCTCTCCTGCGGGCTGCATCTCTCAAACCAACCGCCTCTTCCAGCCCGACAAAACAAGCTTCGCTTTCAGATGTTCCCAAAATAACGGGAGTTTTTGTTTTAATAGACGCACTCACTATGGCCTTGTAATGCTCCAGGGTAGAGAAATTAAACTGCCCCATCGCTCTTTCTTCTTCCTCGGTTTTTTTAAAAATTTTTTCAAGCTTCATATCTTTTCTTTTTCTACTTTAACTCTTTCCCAATCACTTTTTTTACTTAGAAAACCGTTTTTAGCGCCTTTCTTCCCAATGCAGGAGGCAGCGTTAGCAATGCCCAGTTGCAAGGCGTATTCCACCTCACCTTTCTCCAGATAGCCGGCCAAAAACCCAGATCCAAACGCATCTCCGGCGCCTGTTTTTTCCACCACTTTTGCTTCAAGAGCAGGCGCCCGCCATAAGGTTTCTCCATCGGAGGCAAGAGCTCCTTTCTCAGCTTTAGTCATAACAGCAAGCCCCGGCACCAACTCGTCAAGTTTTTGAAAAACTTCTTTTTCTTTTTTAAAAGAAACATCTGTAAGAAGGGAGGCCTCTTCTTGGTTGAGAAGTAAAATATCTATCTTTTCTAAAACGGGCCGGAGTTCGGAAACACCCATCCTTATCTGGCTGTTACCGGGGTTGGCAAACACTTTGGTTCCATTCTCTCGGGCAAAACTAACCAAAGGTTCAAAACACTCTTTTGACTTGCCGGAAAGAGGAGCTAGATAAAACCATTCCGCTCCAAGTTCATCTTTAAGAATATTTTTCTTTTCTAAAAGCTCCGAGGCCTCTCTATATACAAAAACTGTTCTATCTTTTTTTACAGAAAAAATAACAGAAAAATTTGTTACTGCTTCCTTTTCTTCGACAAACCGGTCATCAACTCCAAATCTTTGTAAATCTTCCAAAACTTTTTTGCCTGCGAAATCGTCACCAACTGTTCCATAGTAAGCTGTTTTAAACCCGAAGTGAGATAAAAAGGAAGCGCTGTTCGTCCCCCCTCCGCCCGTTTGAAGCTCTGCTTTATCTACATCAACCTTGGAAGAAAACGGAAAAGAAATGCTTCTGCCCGTTCTAAACTTGTTTTCTTTCTTAACCAAAAAGTTCCGGGGTTCTAAAAAAATATCTAAAGTCGCCGAGCCAAAAGTAATAACCTTATACATGTTGAGCTTATTCTACCAAAAAACAACAACTTTCGCCAATTTAAAAAAGAGGGTAAAACCCTCTTTTCCCAAAAGCAAAGAAGCTAAAAAGATGTTAAAGATTTTTAAGCTTTTCCTTGCACTCCTTGAAAACATCCAAAGAAGCATATTCTTTGACAAACTCCTTTGCTTCCTCATGGCTTCCCGTTGCTAAATGATACTCAAGCACCCGTGACAGTCGCCCGATAGACATAAAGAGTTTATTGAAATCAACCATACAATACCCATCCTCGTCCCAAATAGCACCCTCTTCCAAAAAGAAAGTAGTAGCAATCGCTGCTCCAATTGTATAATGCTTGACATCCGGGTTCTTTTTGAAATCCTTCCACCAAATAAAGTTACGTACAATGTGCATCAAAAGAATCGCCTGTAATTCTTTTTGCGTCAACACCCCCTTAAGCAAAAGGGAAGAACAGGCCTTGATGCCTATAATATAAGCAAGGATTTCGTCAAAAACGGGGAAAAGTTCTCCCAACCTCTCTTCGGCATCCTGATACCTTATGAGGGAATGAGAAATTTCATGAAGTAAAATACACCTTAAAGACCCTTCGTAAAGCTCTTCTTTTGAAAAGTTTTCTTCAACCTCCTTCGTGAAAAGCTTCTGGAATAAAGGATGCTGGTCGCTTTCAAACTTAACCTTCAGCGAACTTTCAAATATTGTCAGCCGCGAGCCATACTTTTCCATAAGGTCCATATCATTGGGCAGGTTCGTTCCCGTGAACATATGACCGGCTATCAAGCCGGAGAAACAAACAGTACGGTTGATATCTATTTTCAAACCAGGCAGTTTTACTTTAGCCGTATCGGGAAGAATCTTCCTCCGGCTGGCCAGTATTATATCCTTAAACTTTTTCGCCTCTCTCGTTTTCTTCTCGTTTAAAATCCCCAGCCAGGCCTGATAAGCACATTTTCTGAAAAACAAGTGGTCCAAGTAACGCTCTATCGGTCCAATTATAAAATTAAATTTACCTGGGTGCTGCCTGACCCAAAGAATCTCATTTTTTGCATAGTCGGTTTTAAGCAAGGCCTGAGCCATTTTTTTAAGATAAGAACTGAACTTTTCATCCTCCGTTGTCTTCGCCGCTTTTTCTATTTTTTTAGCAACTTCTTTTAGTTCCTTGGAAAACTTCTTTTGGAAATAAACCGGCTTTAGTCCGCCCGACCGGCTCTTTTCTACAAAGGTATAGGGATGAAGCAGATCTTCATTATTTCGAGCTGCCTTCTCTATTTCTTCCCGCGGCAAATCAGAAGGATAAAAATTAGCCCCCTCAAGTTCCGGGTTCTTTTGCCTTTCAAACAAAGGAGCAATAAGTTTACTTGCTTCCTCAAGTAAACCTAAAACCTCTTTTTCTTTAGAAGAAAGCTCGGAAAGGTCTACGTTGAACTTTTTAAATGCCTTCATAGCTTATTTTAATTACACGACCCGCTTGGTCAATCATAGGTGTTTTAACTTGAAACTCCTCGCCTACTTTTTTGCCTAAAAGGGCTTTCCCCAAGGGGGACTCATTGGAAATTTTTTGGTTCACCGGGTCTGATTCAAAAGTGCCTACAATCATAAACTCTTCAATCGCCCCCTCCATCTCAACCGTCACCGTAGCACCCAAGTGGACAACGTTTCTTTCTTTTTTAGAGGGCGGGTTGATCAACTCGTAATTATCCAAAACCCTTGTAAGTTCTTTAATCCGGTTTTCCATTCTGCTTAAATCTTCTTGATAGCTGACATAATCAGCGTCCGCCTCCCTATAATTAAGCGATTGCGGAGCTCTCTCCTTTATAGTGTGGAGTTTTTTCTTTTGCAGTTCTTCAAGTTCTTCCTTGAGTGCCTGTACTCCATCCTTAGTTAAGTAGTTTTTATCTTCCATATTTCTAAAAGGTCTCCTTTTTAAACAATACTAGCCACACACTTTTGTGTCAAGTAAAATCAGCGCTTCTTTTTTTATTATAACACGTTCTTATCGTAGCATCCTCTAGGCACCGTAAAATCTGGGAGAAGCATTTGTTTTATGTTAAACTGAAATAATGATAAAAATAGATGGAAATTACGGAGAAGGGGGCGGCCAAATTTTAAGAACAGCAGTTGGATTAAGCGCTGCTACGGGTAAACCGTGTGAAGTGAATAATATAAGAAAAGGAAGAAAAAAACCGGGGCTCTCGAGGTCTCATCTTGCCACCCTGAAAGCTATAAAAAAGATGACGAATGCGGAGCTTAAAGGAGCAGAAATCGGCTCAACTGCGATTACCTTTAAACCGGGCGGGGAAAACAGAAAGGAAATAAGAGTCGACATAAAAACAGCCGGGAGCATTACTCTCGTTCTCCACGGCCTGCTTATCCCTGCAGCCCTGAGAAAAAATCCTCTTGCGGTAGAGTTCGTGGGCGGGGCAACCGATACTTTCTTCTCCCCCACAATCGACCATTTTCGTTATGTTTTTTTAAAAATTCTTCAGAAGTCAGGAATCGAAGCGGAGGTTAAAATTAAAAAAAGAGGGTTCTACCCTCAGGGAAACGCTCATGTGCTTGTAAAAATAAAACCAGCAAAAAACTCTAAACTAAAACCCATCACACTCAAAAATCCGAGAAAACTACAACAGATACTCGTTATCTCCGGAGCGAGTAGGGATCTTAAAAAGAAAAAAGTGGCTGAAAGACAGGCCTCGGGTACAAAACAGGTTCTAAGCAAATTGCAGCTGCCGGTTGAAGAAAAAGTGGAGTACTACGAAGCCGAAAGCAGCGGCAGTCAATTAAACATTATTGCCCGGCTCGAAAACACGGTCTTTGGAAGAGATAAGCTGGGGAAAATGGGGAAATCATCCGAGGAGGTGGGGAAAGAAGCAGCACGGGAGTTTTTAGAAGAAGTCCGCTCCCAGGCCTGTCTCGATCAACACACCGCTGATCAAATCCTCCCCTATCTTGCCCTCGCCTCGGGTAAAAGCGAAGTAAAGGTCTCCCGAGTTACTCCTCATTGTAGAACCAACATGTGGGTGATCGAAAAGTTTTTAGACGGTCGTTTTGAAGTAAAAGACAATCTTATCGCTTGGCAGGCCTGACAAACAAAAAGCATACTTAATTTTAAAAAGACCGACTCCGGTCTTTTTAAAATTCAGGTATTATCTCCGGTTGAAAAAATTCATTCAGTTTCACCGTACGGGGAGTAACGCTTAGGACTCCTTTCTTGCCGACATCTGCTTCAATAAGTTGCCCGGTCATTGTTTCTTCAGAAAAACTCTGGTCAAAGATAAAATTACCCAGCGAATAAGCAATAAAACCACCATTGTATTCTTCCACGGGCTGGGCAACATGTGGATGATGTCCAATCACTAAATCCGCTCCGGAATCAATCGCTGAGCGGGCTATTCTTTTTTGTTCTGGATTCGGAGTTTCTTGGTACTCATCCCCAAAATGCATAGAAACCACCACAACATCCGCTTTTTTTGCAGCCTCCTCAATTTTGTTTTTAATGCCCCCGTCCAAAAAGCATACTCCGGATCTATCTTCACCCGCTACCCACCAGCGGGCAGCAAACTCAGTATATCCTAGAAAGGCAATTTTGACCCCCTTTGTTTCTAAAAACTGAGGTGAACAGGCCTCACTTTCTGAAAAACCGCCTCCCACTACTTTTATATCACTCCCCCGCAACCGGCGGAAACTGTCCTCCATAGCTGACCTTCCATAATCAAAAACATGATTATTAGCCACGGAGACAACATTGAACCCGGCAAACTCCAAAGCTTCCATTGCTTCCGGCTCAGCACGGAAAGAATATATAGTCCCCACCTTTACTCCTTTATCTGAAATAACACTTTCCAAGTTGCAAAACAAAACATCCGCCCCTTTTAAAAAAGAGGCAGAGTTTTTGAAAAGAAAAGTAAAATCCCCTTCTGCTTTTTCTTGCACTGAACTCTCCACTCCTCTGTCAAGCATTATGTCCCCTACAAACATCATTCTCACCTTCTTTTGTAAAGCGGAAGCAGAGGAGATAGTAGCAACCTCACTTTGGAGCACGTCCACTTCGTAACAAATACTCCCCACCCGAAAAAGAAGAACTCCCAAAAAAGCCGTGGTTAAAAAAAGAAGTAAAGTTTCTTTAAAGCTCAACATGTCAAATGAAACAGCCCTATTATTTTATGCTTCGGCTCCGCCCCTTCGTTCTTTTTAAGTAAAACGTTAAAGGCCTCAACCGCCTCGCTTGTCTCATCGATTACAATCCTTATCCCCTGCTTTTTAAGCTCTTCTCTTGTTTCTTCAGGCACTCGCGCCCTGGCATAATCACCCGTTCCGAGCACAATAATGTCGGGGTTTTCTTTGAGTGCTCTTTTTAGGTCTTTTACTGAAACAACATGACCGTTTTCTCTGCGCCAACTTAAAACCTCCCCTCCGGAACGAACTTCCACATCTTTTTTGTAAACCGCTCCATCAATTTTTATTTTCCCAAATCTAAAACTTTCAATCATTTTGATTTAAATTTAACAATCGTAATCTCCGGAGGACAATTAAAACGGATGGGCAAAAAACTTTCTCCCACCCCGCGGTTGACATACATCAAAACACCGTCTTCTTGAAAAAGCCCCTGCTTAAATCTTTTATCATAAGCTAAGGGGAGAACCCAATCGCAGAGAACGGGAATTTTAACCTGGCAGCCATGAGTGTGGCCGACAAGAATAAGGTTGGGGTGGTAATATTTTACTTTTCTAAAAATCTCCGGAGAATGGGCTAAAAGAATAACTGGTTTCCCCCCATCAACCCCCCTCATCGCTTTCTCCACCCTATCATACCTCAACCTTGGATCGTCTACCCCGACAAGATAGATCGAAGAACCGCCCCAATCTACCTTTATATTTTCGTTAACCAACACCCTTATGCCGCTTCTTGCTGCCTCCCGCTCCACCATCTCCGGCCTTAAACTCTTATGTTTGTGGTTCCCCCACACAGCAAAAACCCTGCCTTCTCTTCCCCGCGTGAGGTCTTCCCAAAAAACAGCACATTCTTTTATCCCCTCTCTATCTGTCCTCCAGCTTATAAAATCTCCGGTTATAAAAATAAAATCGGGGTCTATTTTCTCTACCATCTTTACAACTTTTCTTTCTTTATCTCCATAGCCAAAAGAATGAAAATCGGTGAGATGAACCGCGGTAAGCTCTTTTTGTGGAAAGTTTTCAAAAGAAAGGGTAACCCTTTCAAGTTGGATATTATTCGTTTCAACAAAACGAATCCAAATAAGAAAAAGAAACACAAAAAAAAGCAAAATCCAAAAATTAATCATTTTACGTGAAGAGAAAAGCAAATCAATAAATTCTAGTTAAGAAAGGAGAAAAAGCGCCAAGGATGAAAAGACCGGAAAGAAAAAATAGAAGAGGACGCGGAACTTTTAAGCTGTAAGCGGGCTCTCTTTTCCCTTTCACCTTAGCCTCCCTGTGCATCAACAAAATAAGAATCCCCGAAAGTCCAACCGAAACAGCCCCGCTAAAATCCAAAACGCGGATAAAACTACGCACTCCGGAAATATATAAGATAAGAGGGGGAAACCCAGCCAGCAGAAAAGCAGCTGTTTCGGAAAATTTAAAATCACGAAACCAACTTTCTTTCAATACGTAGCTGAGAGTAAGGAAAGAACTGGCCATCGTAAGTATCCCCACAAAAGCCCCCAGTTTAACCGCCCAGTGCGGAAGAAAAGGGAAAAGACAGGAAATCCCGTCCTCTGAAGTATAAGCCCCGCAGTTCCCCACAACAACCAAGGCAAAAAGAATATAAAGTACGAGCGGGATAAGTATGCCCACAAGAATGCTTTTTCCGAGCTTTTCCGGGTTTTTTCGCAAAACCTCCTCCATCTCCGGGATAACGGAGGTTCCGTTCAAAGCAAAAAGTATCACCCCATAGGGAAGCAATAAATAAAGAGGTCTAAAGCCGGTAAGATTACTAACATCCAGTTTGCCGACGCTTAAAAGAAAAAAGGTGAGAACGGAAAGAACAACAAGAACTACTATTAAAAACTCTAAAAAAGAAAGAGAATGCAGCCCGAAATAAAGAGCCACCAAGGCAAAAAAGAAAAAAAGTAAACTGAACAAAACTGGAGAACCAAACCCCAGAATCATTTGTAAGAACTCCCCTATTTTTATCCCGTAGGCAAGAAGTGCTCCGTAAATGGAAATAAAAAAACTAAAAATATTGATGAACGACAACACCTTTGTTTTCTCTTCAAGATAAAAACGAACGTATCCAAAAATTTGATGGTCCCCGGGAGTACGCAGTATTACCTCGCCATACAAAAGATTAAGAAAAAGCATCACACCCGCAAGCACTAATAAATAAACGAGGGAAGGGAAAAACCCAAACCTTGAAAAAACATAAGGGATACCAAACATCCCCGCACCCACGGTGGTACCTACAAGCACCCCTACCGCCTTCCATTCTTTTTTAATTTGAGGAAAATTCATTTTTGTTATTTTACATAAAATTTTACTTATCTCCAATTAAAATAAAGGGGCGCGGCCTACTCCGCGCCCCCAAAAAAGAAACATTATTCGTCTTCGAGCTCCTCTATTTTGCCTATAATACTCCACGATACTACCCTGTCCCCTCTTGAAACGGTGACCCAACTTTTCCCTTCTCGGGAAGAAGATTGATGTACAGATAATAACTTAGCATCACCGTCAGGGAGCATAACCTTTCTTTCTTGAAAATCCAATAAAAACCTTTTTCCTTCAACAACCAAAACTTTTGTCATAATGCTCCTTTCTTAAAAGAACTAAAAGCCCTCCGGATGAGGGCTGAAGATTGTTCTTAAATTTTTCTACCTTTAACTCAATAAAACTTAAGCTCATTCTTAAACCCTCTCCGGGAGAAAAAGAAATAGAAAAAAGCTGTTCCGAAGAAAGAACTAAAAATAAAGCTTAAATTTTTATTCGCCTCACAAATCATAATTTTGTTTATCAAAATAAGAGGGAGAAAAGCCGAGTATTTTCCGGCTTTCCTCCCTTGATACGAACTTTCAGCCCTCCCGCTTTTCGTGTTAACTATTGTCCTCCCCTTCACCAGGAGAATCTTCTTCCAGTGCTCCCTCCAGCTCCATCCTCTGCACTCTCTCTCGATGGAGCTTTCCTACATATTCATCCCGGTCAGTCGGTAGTCCCTGCGGCTGTTCTTGTCGACGTCTACACATAAGGTACCTCCTCACCATAAAAAAATAAAAAACCTCCCGTTTTTGGGAGGGCTGAAGAATAATTTAAAGTTATATCTTAAGAGATTGTCACCGGCTTTAAAACATTCTTCAATCCTCCCGCAAAGACAATAAAGACCTCAAAAAGGAGGAGATAAACAATAAAAAGAATGTTTTCTAAAACTGATATTTCCATATTTTTTTTCGTCTTTAAATATTTTAAATAATTAACTCTTTTTGTCAAGAAAAATAACAAACAATCTCTCAGAAAGAGCTCCTCTCGCAAGCCCTGTCAACAGCTCTCCACCCTATTTTCTCTGAGAGCTTAAAAAAAACGGAGGCGGTCAATAGAATAACAACCGCCTCCCTCTGTAAAAACTTATCTCTCCGTCAGGAATGAATATGATTCCGCCGGAGAGATTGCACCCAGTTAATAAGAACTGAGTTTCTTATTGTAACCCTTCCCCGATTCCGAGCTATTGCTTCTAGCCCCCGTAACTTAGCTGCGAGATCAGATGAACCATCCACCTGATCAAGCATTTCCAATACCTCGTTGAGCTCGGCAGTTACCGACTTAGGCATATCCGCCCCCTTTTGGATATAAAACGAACCAAAACAAAGAACCCTACTGCAAGAAGGGTTCAAGAATAACTTTAATTTTATGAACCCTGCTTTGTTAAAATTATTCTTCAGCCCTTCCCGTCCACTAAAGAATTATGTTAGAAAGACCTTTAAAATAACCTTTGGCAATTAATTTTTGGAGATTAGGTTCATTCCAAAACACCAAACTTATTCTTAAATAAATGCTCTTGTTTGTCAAGCGTTAAAACAAGCTTTTTTGTTTGGTAAAACTATTTCCTTCATCCTCGTTAAAAATTTTAATTTTTCCGTAAACCCCGTCATAACCCGCCTTAAGCTTCACCTTCCCTTCCCGCACCCTACAAATCCCTTCCGCCGCCTCGGGCAAGGTAACTTTTTCCAGCTCTTTTCTGCTCGCGTCAAGAAGAATGAATAATTCGTTCTCAAAAACATTTATGAGTTTATTGTATTCCCTTTTTACTGTTTTAGTATCCGCCCCCACTTCAAGCACCTCCGCTAAAATCTCAGCCAAAGGGACCAAGCTTTTATAGGGAATAGAACCTTGAGGACGGAAACCTTCTTCTCTGTCCGCTAATTCTTCCACTCTGTTTAAAACACCAACCGTCAATTCTTTCCCACAGACAGGACAAACTCCGCCGTACTTTTCGGTTTCTTCCGGAGAAAGAAAAACACCGCATTTTCTATGGCCGTCATAATGATACTTCCCTTCTTCGGGGAAAAACTCAATGGTATACAAAAACTTTCTCGGGTCCTTGGATTTAACCGCCTCCACTACCCCGCTATAAGAGAGCTCGCTTTCTAAAACATTGGCTTCTCTTCCTATCTTTTCCGGGCTGTGTGCATCAGAGTTGCTTATAAGCGCCAATTTGTCCAACGCGGAAAGCCGCCAGTTCATAGGGGGATCACTTGAAAGACCCGTCTCAACGGCATGAATTTTATCAGCGTGCTCCCCAAAGCACCCTTTAAGCGAATCAAATCCGGAGCGGGAACCAAAAAGAGAAAACCAGGGAGTCCAAATATGAGCCGGCACGACAAAGCAGTTTGGACAGGCCTTAAAGACCATATCGACAAGTTTCTCCGCGTCAAGCCCCAAAGTCGGGCGTCCGTCCGCACGAAGGTTCCCGATAGCGTCAAGGCAAGAATTAACCTTCTTTACACTTTTAAAAGAAGGGGCAAAAACTAATATGTGAATTTTTCTTACTTTGCCCTTTTTGGAAAAAATGCAGCTTATCTCCGAAGTAAGCAAAAAACGAACTCCGCTAACCCCCTCTTTTTTTCTAAAAAGCCCCTTCTCTGCCGGGGCCAATTCTTTCTTCAATTCTTGCAGCCACTCGGGATGGGTAAAATCACCCGTCCCCAAAACATTAACCCCTTTCCTCTCAGCCCAAAAAGCCATATCTTCGACCTGCATTCTTTTCGAGGTGGCCCGCGCATACTTAGAATGAACATGAAGGTCTGCGACTATTTTCATAAAACTAAAAGATTAAAGAAAGAATCCAAGTGTCAATAAAATAAGAAGCAATTAAAAAGGGGGTCATGGATCCTAAAAATCGGGCAATATCAATAAACACCTTTTTATCTCTCCCTGCCCCCAAAATCATGTTTAAAATATTCCAGCTGAGATAAAGGCCGGCCCCGAAAGAGACAAGAATAATAACTGTTTCCAGCGCACCGAAAGGAGAAACAAGAAAAAAAGAAAGGGGTGCCGTCCAGGTTCGGGCAACAACCATTCCTGTCAAAAACCCCCGAACAAAAATAAAAAATAAAATCCCCACCCCCGTAAGAGACAAAAGATAAATAAAAAGCATAATAAACGAAGAGTAGAAAAAAAGAACAATAATTCTACCTCCCAACCCTTCTGTTGCTTGGATCTTCCGCCTGGCCAGCTGGACCAAACTAACAGCTCGGAAAAAATCCCTGCCGGAAAATTTATCATAAAAAAACCCCGCCGAAAGAGAAAGCAAAAAAAGAGCAAAAGCAGCACAGATAAAAATCCGAAATCGGAAAGTATTTTTACAAAAATTCATGAAACGTAGCAAAAACATTAAGTTCCCCGGGTTGCTTAATAAAAATATACCAACACAAAAACAAGATTAAGCCGACAATGGTTACAATATCAATCAAAGAAACTCCGTTCCTGGCAAGGAGGACTATAAGCAAAATTAACCCCCCCGCCAAGATTGTAAGAATTAAACTACTCATTCTCTGTGGGGAAAGAATAAAGAGAAGGTTTCTTCATTATAATTTTTGCGTTTTTTCGTTTAATTCAACCCCGGCATATTCCTACAAAAAAAGCAATAGCCGGTGTAAAAACTCCCCCGAAGAAAGTGAGTCCCAGCTCTTTAGTTGCTATTGCACACAAGACCCCAACAACCCCGGAAAGAAAACTCATTCCGAAAAAATAAGGGACATCAAAACCCACATTTTTATAACTATATTGATGTTTAATGTAGCCGACCAGCCCCCGCACCAACCCGCCGCCAAAACCCCCGAGAAGAATGGAAACCATAAAAATTTAAATTTATTTAAAAAAATAAATGAATTCTTAACTGACCGGAATTCCTGCTTTTTCAAACTCAATTTCTTCTTCTATCAATTTTTTTATCGTTTCTTTTAAATCTTCTATTTTAACCCTGATTTGTTCTTTGCTGTCTCTGTCTCTTATAGTCACCGTATCGTCTTCTAAGGTATCAAAGTCAACAGTTATACAAAAAGGTGTACCTATCTCGTCTTGAGAATAATATCTTTTCCCGATATTGCCTCGCGCATCCCAAGTGGCAGAAAATAATTTTTTCAAATCGTCAAAAACACTGCGTGCTTTCTTGACAAGCTTTTCTTTATTGGCCAGAAGAGGAAAAACAGCAACCTTGTAAGGTGCAAGCTGCGGTTTCAATTTCAACACCAAGCGTTCATCCGAGCTATTCGAGGAAGCCCCTTCTTTGGTATAAGCGTCCAGAAGGACAGCTAAAAATGTGCGGCCCACCCCGCCCGAAGATTCAATGATGTGAGGCAAAAACCGCTGGTCGGTTTTTTGGTCAAAAAACCTCAAATCTTCTCCACTGGACTTCCCCTGCTGGGTTAAGTCGTAATCCGAGCGGTCGTGAACCCCCTCTAGTTCGTCCCAGCCGAACGGATATTTATACTCTATATCCCAGGCGTCCCGGGCATAAAATATGCGCTCTTCTTTAGTATGCTGTCTCCAACGAATATTTTCCTCAGAAAGACCAACACTATCAAGATACCAGTCCCAACGAATACTTTTCCATTCTTCATAGGCAGCGGAGGCGTTTTCCGGACGAACAAAATATTCCACATCGTACTGCTCAAACTCTCTAGTTTTAAAAATAAACTTGCCAAAAGTAATCTCATTGCGAAAGGCCTTGCCGATTTGAGCAATACCAAAAGGAAGCTCTGGAGAAAACGAATCCACCACATTTTTATAATCTAAATAGATATTCTGACACGATTCCCCCTTTAGATAAGCTTTGCTTTTTTTGCCCTCAATCGCTCCCAGTGAAGTTTCCATCAAAATATTGAAATAGCGGACCTCAGTCCCCAATTCTCCCTCGCATTGGGGACAGCTGGTCTCTCCTACCTCAAGCACCTCCCACTCACCGGTTTTATTATCTTTTTTCAATTTCCAGCCGGGAAGCTTGTCCGGACGGAATCGCCGCTTGCATTTTTTACATTCTACCAACGGGTCGGTAAACCCGGCAACATGACCACTTGCCTCCCAAGCTGAAGGGTGCATAATGATGGAACCGTCAAGACCGTAAACATTTTCCCGCTCCTGCACCATCTTTTTCCACCAAAGTTCTTTCAGGTTGCGAATCATCTCCGCCCCCAACGGGCCGTAATCCCAAATTCCGGCCAATCCGCCATAAATCTCAGAAGAGGGATAAACAAACCCTCTTCTTTTACACAATGAAACTATTTCTTGAAGCTTACTGTCCATATAATTGTAAAAATTAATCCACTATCCCTTCCTCCGGGTCAACACTGTCATCATCGGGCAGGCTGGTTTCTATTGCCGGAGAAGTTGCTTTTATTTCTTTATCAACCCACTGATCCCGACCTGTCACCGTTGCTTCGTTGATAAGAGGAGGGACCAACCCCTTCTGCCCTTCCTGAGGTATAAACTCAACCTGAAAACTGAGATTAAGCGGGGAGGAGCTTATGCCCGTGCCCGCCCCTACCTTTCCTACGTCCCAAAGAAGTTCTCGGGAGGTTGAGTCAAAAGCAAAGGCGGATTTCCGATCTTCCGGGAAAACCTCTCCTGTCGGGCTCACACCGGGGGGGAGCACAGCTTTAACCTTTACGTTTTCAAGGTTGTTGCACAAGTTCTTTATCTGCCACATCACAGTGTAAGTGGTTTTCTCCCCAACCTCCGGAGGAATGGGGCCGGAGTTGCCAAAAACTTCATCTTCATAGTAGGCCTTCTGATCAAGAATCAGCTTGGAGCTAACTTTTGTTTCCAAATCATGTTCCACTTGGGCCAACGAGACGTGGCTGTTTACCACCGGCTGTCTTAAACCTTCCAAGCTTTCTCCTTCTTCAAGGTTTATCCAAAACTCAACACTCCCCTCTTCACTCGGGCCAAGATATCTTAATTTTGGATGAGTGCGCCAATCCCACACAATAGAGCGGCTTGAAGAGGTTACCTCGCCGTCTTGAGTTCTAAGAGATGAAAAGTCAAAAGGGCCGGAAAGTTTGGACACTAAAAACACATCTTCAAAATAGGAGGAACCGATATTACGAAATATTATTTCGTAATGCAAAAGGTCTCCGGGAGCAGCGGTGTATTCGGAAAACCCATTAACCTTTTGAGAAATAACAAGTTGAGGCCGAACAACCTCCATCCCCCGGCTAATCTCCTTAAGAGGCACAAACCTGTTTTCTATCCAAACACCCAATTCCGCTTTAAAAACGCCTCGCCCTCCAGGTTCTTCAATCATTTTGCCGTAAATATCAATCTTTCCTCCTTCCCCCTCATTCAAAACGCCTATCTGCCATTCGTTTTCTTCTATCCCTTCCGGTCTGGCCCTTGTAAATTCGAACCCCTCGGGATATTCAGCTCTGACCGCAACATCATAAAGCGGGGCCTCCATATTCGAGTAATAATTAAGAGAAATTTTTGTTTCCTTATCAAGTGGTATCTCGGAGGGAACATCAAAAACAAAGGTAAGAGGCGTCCCGCTGATACGGGTGGAAAAAGAAGTATCCGACTCATAAACCGCCTTTAGATTTTTAGGCCGGTAAGAAACAGAGGCATTAGTGGTTTTTATGTCTCCTTTTTTACCAAAAAGGCGAATCCTGAAATCCTTGGTTCTCTCTTCCCCCGGATAAATATCGTCCAGCTCTTCTCTTACTCTTTGCCCTTCACCTGCAGGTGAAGAACCTTCAGGGTATTCAAAAACCAATTCAGCGTCTTCCAGGCGGATATTGCCGTTGTTTTTATATTTAATGGTGTAACGGACCTCCTCCCCCGCTTCTACGCTTTCGGGGCCTAAAATCTCAACTTTTAGTTCTTCGCTGGAATAGGTATTTCTGTTGAAGTACCAAAAGAGAAGACCGGTTAAAACAAGGGTTAAAAAGAGGAATAATAATATAATTTTACCTTCATTTGATTTCATATTTTCTCATTATATATAAGAAATGTAAAAACTCAAAACCTTTTCCAGATGGGAAACGACGTCCTGCCCGACTTTAAGTTTAGAGGCGAAAGAAACCCCTCTTCTTTCCATCTCCCTTACCGCCTTGAGGCAGTTAACGCTTATTCCCATCGTTTCACCTTTTCTAAACGAAGACAAGCAGTGCTCGCAAACCACCCCGCCCTGGGCACAAAAATAAAGATTTCCAGGGTGTAATTTTTTATCGCATCCAAGGCAGGTATAAAGTTCCGGCCTGTATCCCAAGAGGGAAAGAAGCTTAAAAGAAAAAAAGAGATAGAGAAGCCCCGCCTGATGAGGGTCCAACTTTTCAAGCACCTTAAAAGTATTAATAATCAGCTGCCAGATGCGGTCGTCTCCGTCCTGACCTTTGATAAGCTTTTCTGTAACATTTCGAATTTTGTAGGCGGCACGCAGCTTATAAAGATTATTCTTAAACTGGGAAAAATCGCAAACTGTTTCGGTATGAGTAATAATCTTATAGTAACGACCCTGGATAAATTCAACCCTGGAAACCGAAAAAGGAAGAATTCCTCCTCTCAACTTGGAATCGATTTTTCTTATCGACTTCCCAACCGCTTCTATTCTGCCAAATTTCTTAGAAAATAAAGTGAATTCCCGGTCAGCTTCTCCTTTGCTCCGGGAGCTTAACACAAAAGAGGGAGTGAAATAGCGAGTAAACATCAAAGATTTCTTAACATTTTTAATTCCAACCGGCCGGTTTGCACATTAAAAAAAGCAAAGGTCGCAGGATAAGTGATGCCGGCGACATTCCCCGGGTTGACAAGAACGGATCCCTTAAACTTTTCTTTCCATGGTTTATGTGTATGCCCGTAAAATATGAAATCAAAATTTTTTTCTCGAGCGAGTCGTTTTGCCCTTTTCTTAAAATGAGTAAAGGCAAACTCAACCTCACCTACTTTCTCACTTGACCAATCGTTAAAAATTTTGCCTTCCCAGTCATTTTCGCGCTTTTTCTCTTCCCAAAAAAAACCCTCGTCGGCATTCCCCAGACAAACTTTAAACTGACCCGAAAAACCTTCCAAGGCCTTTTTCAATGTACTCGGCCGGCATACATCCCCACAGTGAAGCAAGAGCTCAGCTTTATTTTTCTCAGCCCAGCAGGCAGCTTTTTTAAAATTGGGAAGGTTATCATGACTGTCGGAAAGAATAACAATTTTCATTTTAAGCCGTTCTTATCCCCACGTGGAGCTTCTCATCTTCAATCTCCAACTCTCCTCCTTCCGTAAGCCCTTCCGGTTTGGAAAACACTTTCTCCACTTTTAAAGATATTGTTTCTTTTTTTATTTCTTCTCTGCATCCACCAATCATTTTCCCCAGCTTTTCATCGCCCCAAAAATATACTTCTATTTTTTGTGACGGATTGAGCTTCGCTTTCTTGCGGAGATACTGAATCTTTCGCATCGTCTCTCGACAAACACCTTCCTTTCTCAGTTCAGGAGTAATAAGTGTCCTAAGGGCCACAGCAAACTTGTCTTCCTCGTCCTGCACCCAATTATTTTTTTCTTCTCCTTCCCCTAAATTAATTTCCCCTACAAAAAATACCTTTTTTACATTAAGCTCTTCTTTTATAAGTCGAACTAAGCCTTCTTCTCTCTTCAAGGGGCCCCTTATCTGTACCATCTCCAGAGGCTGCCTTGTTTTTATCCCTGCTTTTCTTCTCAGAGAATGACCAACGCTGCATATCTTTCTCGTCTTCTCCATTTTTTCTTCAAGAGCTTCGTTTTTATGTTTTCTCTCGATAGTAGGCCAATCCTCAAGATGAACAGAATCTCCTTCTCCAACCCGATACCAGAGTTTCTCTGCCATAAAAGGAACAAAAGGAGCAAGCATCTTGCAAACAGTTCTTAGAACAAAGAGAAAAGTAGCATAAGCATCAAGCTTGTCTTCCCTGTCTTCCGCTTGAGGGCCTATTCTCCCTCGTGAACGCCTTATATACCACAAGGAAAGATCTTTTACAACAAAGTCCTCAATGCTTGTCGAGGCCGAAACAGGGTCATATTTCTCTAATGCCTCCGTTACTATTTTTTCCGTACTATAAAGTCGGGCAAGAATCCATTGATCCAAAACATTTTCACTTTCCTTTTTTTCAATCTTTTCTGCATCTTTTTCGTCAAGCTCAATGGAAGCAAAACCCAAAAAGAAACGAAAAGAGTTCCAGAGAGTGAAGAAAAATCCTCTTTTTACTTTTCGCGCCAGTTCATACCCAAACCTAACAGGAGCACTTGGGTTTTTCTTAAAGTAAAGCCAACGCATTACGTCAGCCCCGATATTCTCAACCGCCTCATCGTAGGGAATGCCGTTGCCCTTACTTTTACTCATTTTTTCTCCTTTTTCATCCCGCACTGCATCATAACTGAGAACGTTTTGGTAAGGGGCTTTGTTTTCCAAAATAACCCCGTAAACAAGCATCGAGTAATACCACAGGCGAACTTGTTCTATCATCTCTGAAATAAAGCGGGCCGGGAACCATTTCTTCCAGTAATTTTTATCTTCTAAATAATGAAGGGTGGAAAAAGGAACCACTCCGGCATCAAGCCAACAATCCCCTACCTCGGGCACCCTCTGCACTATATTCCCGCAATGCGGACATTTGATCTCCACCTTATCAATCCAAGGCCGGTGCAAACTGGGCAATCCGTCTACTTTCCCCGGGTTAACCGCCAGTGATTTAAGTTCTTCTTTGCTGCCGACAACAGTGAGCTCACCGCACTCTTTACATTCGTAAAAAGGCAAAGCCAAACCGTAAAACCTTCTTCTACTTATCATCCAATCACCCATATTTTCCAACCAATCCTCCATTCTTTTCCCCACATAAAAAGGCATCCAGTTTACAGCTTCAGCTGCTTTTTTAAGGTCCTCTTTTATTTTTTGACAATCAATAAACCAGTTTTCCTCCAGGCGAAAAAGCGTTTTTGTTTTGCAGCGCCAACAATGAGGATAAGAGTGTGTCACATGCTCTAATTTATAAAACAACCTCTTCTTTTTAAGGTGTTCTATGACTTTATCTTTCACTTTGTGTGCATGCATCCCCGTAAGATCTCCATACCCTTCCTTAAAAATTCCCGCTTCATCAATTGGTGAAAGAACAGGAGATTCAAGCGCCTTCCCCAAATCAAAGTCATCCTCTCCGCAGCCGGGGGCAATATGGACTATGCCGGTTCCTTCTTCTTCATCCACCAAACGCCAATTGGTAACAAAATGTTTAACCTCCTTTTGAGCTTCGATATTCGGATAGGGCGGGGTGTAATTTAACCCCAACAAATCATTAGAATCAACTTCATGCCCGTCATCAAAACCCAGGTGCTCAGCCGCCTTTTTACCCAAATAGTACACCTCTCCTTCCCTCTCTACTCCAACATATTCAAGATCGGGGTTTATAGCAAGCAAAACATTGGCAGGCAGGGTCCAGGGGGTGGTGGTCCAAACTAAAAGATATTCGTTGTCCCTTTCTTTTATAGGAAATTTCACATAAACAGAGTCCTCAGTAATAGTTTTATACCCATCCGCCTGCTCATGCTTGGAAAGGCCGGTCTCACAACGCGGACACCAGGCAGTGACAGAATGGCTCTTGTAAATCAGCCCCTTCTCTTGGCATTTTTTAAGAAAGCTCCAGATATGAAGATTATTGTTCTCCGACATTGTAAAGTAAGAGTTGTCCCAATCCATAAAATAACCCAGGCGCTTTGACTGTTCCGTAATCTTTTTAGCAAACCTGCGCACCCTTTCTTTACAGGCCTGAGTAAATTTCCCCAAACCATAATCTTCGATGTCCTTTTTACTGTCAAACCCCAGAGATTTTTCCACCTCCACCTCCACCCACAAACCCTGACAATCAAATCCGTTCTGAAACCGCTGCTTGAAGCCCTGCATATTTTTGAACCTCTGAACCAGGTCCTTTAAAGCTCTACCCCGGGCGTGGTGAACCCCCATCGGATTATTGGCGGTTATAGGACCGTCAATAAACGAAAAACGCTTAGTAGTATCCTTATTCTTATCCAAATACTTTTGTAAAATATCGTGGGTCTCCCAGTAGTCCAATACTTTTTCTTCCACCTCGGGTATATTCAATTTTGAAGGTAGTGTTTTAAAATTCATATTTTTCTTTTTTCTTTTCCCCATCTTAAGTCATTTT
The DNA here is from genome assembly GCA_964401285.1 of uncultured Candidatus Saccharibacteria bacterium. Lineage (GTDB taxonomy): Bacteria > Patescibacteriota > Minisyncoccia > Minisyncoccales > CAYTKG01 > CAYLVJ01. The sequence continues at coordinate 27,943 of CAYNXY010000003.1, forward strand.
TTTAAAAATTAAAAGTTTTAACCTGCTGCTTGATTATTTTTTATTAATTACTTATTCTTAAAATATATGCCTACATTAGCTAAAAACAAAAAAGCATATTATGACTATGAAATTCTCGAAACATACGAAGCAGGCATTGTTCTTACCGGACAAGAGGTTAAATCCATAAAAAACGGGAGGGTGAGCATCAAAGGAAGCTACGCACGCATAAGAAACGGTGAGGCCTTCCTTGTCGGAGCAGTTGTGCCTCCATATCAACCAGCCAACGCGCCTGAAAATTACAATCCTCAAAGAGAAAGAAAGCTCTTACTGAAAAGAAGCCAGCTTGATTACCTTACAGGTAAAACAGTAACCAAGGGGTTGACGCTTGTACCCTTGAAAGTATATACTAAAAATGGTTTAATTAAAGTCCTTGTAGGTCTAGCAAAAGGAAAAAGAAAAGAAGATAAAAGAGAGAAAATCAGGAAAAGAGAAGCGGAAAGACGGATAAGAAGAGAGCTTAAAAAGGGGATGCACGCCTAGACAAAAACAGGACCAAAAGACGCAAACCCAGTTTCCTAAGTACTGGTAAAACAATTAGGAAGAAATTAAGTGCCAACTTATTTTCACCTGAGCCTGCTATGGCATACGCCTGAGCGGGGCCCTCTTAGCGATTCTCGATAGCTAAAAAAGGGTTCAAAATCGAGATAGAAACTTCTTTTTTGTCCAAAAGGGGGTTTCGAAATAAAAAGGACTATGAAACCGCGAGATTTTGTCCGCTTTAAACTCCGGTTTCAGAAAAAATATTAAGCGGACTAAGTTTGTAGACATCTTAGGGAAATGTTTTTGGACGAGGGTTCAATCCCTCCATCTCCACATTATTATTAACAAACTCCGCAAAAATATCGCAAAGATAAAAAAGAACAACGAAATAAAAGCAAAAGAGGTACGGTTGATAAACCAAAACGGAGACAACCTTGGAGTTGTCCCCTTTAAAGAAGCACTTGAAAAAGCGGAAGAAGCAGATTTAGACCTTGTGCAGATAACAGACAATGCCACCCCTCCCGTATGTAAGATTAGAGATTATGGAAAATACACTTACGAACAAGAAAAGAAAAAACAGCAAAGCACCAAAAAAAACAAGGCGGGAGAGCTAAAAGAAGTCCAGCTCACTTTCAAAATCTCAGACCACGACCTTGAAGTAAGAAAGAAAAGAACAATCAAATTCCTCGATGAAGGCCACAAGGTTCGGGTGAGAATGCGCCTTCGAGGGAGGGAACACGCTCTACTTGATTTTGCTAAAGAAAAAATGAGGGAGTTTTTAGAACAACTGGACGAGGAAGTGGGAATTAAAATGGAAAGAAGAACGAAAAAGGAAAGAGGCGGATTAATTGCTATAATCAGAAAAGAATAAAATGGCTAAAGGAAAAACAAGAAAATCTCTTAAAAAGAGATTTAAAATAACAAAAAACGGGAAAGTTTTACGGCGGGCTACCGGCCAGAATCATTTTCGCGCCAAAAAGAAAAGCAAAGCAAAAAGAAAGAAAAAGGGTTGGGTCCCTGTTTCAAAAGGCGAAGCAAAAATTATCAAGCGACTTTTAAAAACCGGGTGATATGGCAAGAGCCAAAAAAAGTGTACCCAGAAGAAAAAGAAAGAAAAAGCTTATAAAAGAAGCTAAGGGTTACCGTTGGCAAAGAAGCAAAAAATATAGAGCGGCAAAAGAAGCCCGGCTTAAAGCCCTGACTTACGCTTACCGCGACCGCAAAACTCGGAAAAGAGAAAAAAGAAAATTATGGCAAGCCCAAATTAATGCTGCTGCTAGAAAAAACGGTCTCCCCTACTCTGAATTCATTCATCTTCTAAAAGAAAAGAATATTAAGTTGGACCGCAAAGTTTTGGCCGGTTTTGCTAAAGAAAAACCCGATATTTTCCAAAAAATTGTAGAAGAGGTTAAGAAGTAAAACCAAAAAAGGTGAAAACAAAAAACCACCCGGAGGTGGTTTTTTTTATTGGGTCGCTTTTTAATATTCAATTATAAATTCATGATAGGGAGCTCCCTCGAATGTACATTTAGTTTCCCTGCATCTTACTTCTTTTGACCCTGTTACCAGCTCTGCAATAGTGACAAAATACCCTTCCAGGCAATAACAAAAAAGCGGATGAAGCTCAAAGTCCTTAAGACGCAAAACAACAAGTTTTTCTTCGGGGCTGTGCTTTTCCGTAACTAACTCCCCCTTTGTCCAATACCTCTCCCACATCTCCGAGGTTTTTCTAAGAGTAAGAGAAAGAGAATAAAAATATTTGGCAAAAAGCTTTACGATAAGAGATCTTTTTGCGTGAGACACGAAAACCTCTTTTATTTCCTCTTTGCTTAAATCAAAAACTTTTTTAATAGCTAAAAGAGAAAGTGCTCTCATCCCCGCCGGGTAAAAATCCATGGTTTTAAGCTGTTTGTAATGGATAGGCCGCCCTATTCTTTCCAATTCTTTTTCCACCTTTTTTAATCCCTCTTCTCCTTTTTCTTTTAAAATCCACTCTCTGTCGTGTTCAAGGTTGAAACCTCTTGTTGCTCCTTCGGTTTTCATTAATTTGTCAGCTAATTTTTTTGTAAGTTCTTCTTCCATAGATATTAATATTTAAATAATTATTTATTATTTATCAAAAAACTGCACAAGCCGAGAGAAAGACCAGGTATTAATAATATCTTCCCTCTCAGCCCATCCGCGGCGAGCCTGAGATACACCAAGCTCCATAACCAACATGTGCCCCTTGTTGTGAGAATCAGTATTTACAATCATTTTAACTCCGGCTTCTTTAGCCCTTCTTATTTTCTTATCACAGAGATCAAGACGAACTGGAGAAGAGTTTATCTCCAAAGCAACCTCCTGCTCTTTTGCTACTTTTAATACTTTTTCAAAATCAATCTCAACCTCTTCCCTTTCTTTAATAAGTCGGCCCGTAGGATGAGAAATAATATTTACATAAGGGTTTTTTATAGCTCGCACTATCCGCTCTGTCATCTCCTCTTCGCTCATCCCAAGGTGAGAATGAACTCCGGCAATAACATAATCGAGTTCAGCCAAGGCCTCTTCGTTTATATCCAAAGAACCGTCTTTTAAAATGTTTACCTCCGCCCCTTGAAGAATTTTTATTCCTGAGGTTTTCTTTCTAAGCTCCTCTATTTCTTTTTTTTGTTTAGATAGCTGCTTTTCGTCCAGTCCGTTTTCTATGCGAAGATATTTAGTATGGTCGCTTACCCCGACATACTCATACCCCAGCTCTTTTGCTTTTTCTACCATCTCTTTTATGGAATGAACGCCCCCGTCCCAACTTGTATGGCAGTGAAGGTCTCCTTTCACATCTTTAAGCTCCACAAGTTCCGGCAGGTTATCTTTTAGCGCGGCTTCTATTTCCCCTTCGTTTTCCCTAAGCTCCGGGGGAGGAAACTCCATCCCTAACGCCTTATAAATTCCTGTCTCCTCCTCCCCCGCTATTTTTTTACCCTTATTGAACAATCCGTATTCATTAAGTTTCATCCCCTTTCTTTTAGCAATCCCGCGGGTTACAATATTGTGTTCTTTGGAACCGGTAAAATACTGAAGGGCTGCTCCAAAACTTTCCGCCTCAACCACCCGCAGGTCAACATTACATCCGTTTTCAAGCCGAACTGAAGAGCGGGTAGAGCCCTTACTCCAAATTTTCACTACTTCTTCAAGGGAGGTAAAAAAATCCATTATTTTCCCAGAGGCCTTTTCTCCCTTGGGGCTCGCTAAAATATCAATATCTCCTATGGTCTCCTTTTTCCTTCTCACTGAACCCACCACAGATAACCTTTCCACCTCTTTTAAGGCGCTAATTCGTCGCTCCATCTCTCTTACTCGAGGAAGAATCTCCCCTAAAAGGAATCTACCCCTAGAGGCCTTTAAAAACTCCACTGCCTGAATAATATTTTTTTCTGTTTTTTCTCCGAATCCTTCAAGGGGTGCGATCCGGCCGTTCTTTGCCGCTGCCTCCAGATCGTCCAAATCAGCAACCCCTAATTTTCTGTAAAGCGCCCTGGCCCTTTTAGGGCCCATTCCTTCAACCTGTAAAAGCTCTTCTATTTTTAAAGGTGCTTTTTCTTTTAAATCTTCGTAATATTCCATCTTTCCCGTTTCCAGATACTCCTCTATCTTTTCGGAAATCGCTTCCCCCACTCCTTTTATCTTCTTCAACCCTTCTCTCCCCTCCTCCCTGTAAATATCGGAAACATCCTTTTCCAGGTCTTTAATGTTCCCGGCTGCACGGCGATAGGCCTGCGGCTTGAACTCCACCCCTTCCATATCCAATCTGTCTGCTATTTCAAAAAATATTTTAGATAATTTTTCGTTATAAAGAGGCATGTTAAAAACGCTTTAACAAATGATCTTTAAAGGCATCCACCCCTATCTTTAAAAGAAAGAGAAGCCCGACGGCAGTTAAAACCAAGTTGGCGCCCCTGAAAAGAAAAGCGTAAACAACCCCGGTGCTTCTTCTCATCCCCAATGCTTCGCACACAAAAGCACTCACCAAGTCGTGGCTGCCCAGGTCAGCCGAAACCGGTGTCTCAAGAGAAGCATAAGTGGGGCCGAAAAGAGCCCAGGTAGAAACAAAAGATATCTTATACCCCAAAAAAGATATGATAAGAAAAGAAAGAAAAACAAGAGATGCTCCATGAAGTACGGAAAAAAGTAAAATCTTGAAATGAGCTGACGGCTTCAGTGTTTTAAAAAAAGAAATAATTTCTTTTTTTGTCTTCCTCACCAATGATTTCTTGTGAGAAAAAGAGTTGAAAAAAAAGTCCAAAAAACCAATCTTTTCGGAAAACTCCGGAGAAAGAATAAAAAAGATGATAAAGAAAAGCACAAGGGAGAAAAAGAAAAGAGAAGTAAGATAAACATACCTCAGCTCAAGCCACAACGTCCCCGCCATTCGGAAAAAAAGCAAAAAACCAACACTGACCAGCACAAGGTTAATTATCATATTAAAAATACGGTCCACAAGAACCGAGGCGAAATTAATGGAAAAATCTGCTTTCTTTTTTACGCCTATCGCCTTGGCCCTGAGAATGTCGGCCCAAAAAACTCCGATTGGAATGAGGTATACTATCCCGAAAGATGCTATCCGAGCAGGAAAAAGCTCCTTTAAAGAAAAAGAGGAGCCAAACGCTTTTAAAACTTCCTTCCAACGTAAGGTTCCGATAAGAAGAGAGATAAAAGCAAAAAACACAATGGCGCCCATCTCTAAAAACCGGACGCGTGTTAACTCTTCTTGCAATTCTTCCCAGTTGACAACATACCTAAAAAGGCCGAAAAGAAACACTGCGCCCAAAAGAAGAGAAACAAAAAATATAATTAACTTTCTCATTTTTCAGGATGGATTTTAAAGCTCTCTAATATCCCCAACCCAATATAATAAGCAACCAACCCGCTTCCCCCATAGCTCACAAAAGGCAGAGGAAGTCCGATAACCGGAAGCACACCCAAGTTAACACTGATGTGAACAAAGGCCTGGAATAAAGTCAAAAGAGAAAACCCAAGAGCAAAAAGACGGGGAAAGTTCGTCTGCGACTCATAAGCAACTTTAACAATTCTGAGGCATAAAATCAAAATAAGAGCGAGGAGAACGATTACTCCAAGAAAACCAAACTCTTCCGCCCAGGCAGCAAAGATGAAATCTGTTTTGGGAAGTGTCAAAAAACCAAGTTGGAGCTGAGTTCCCTGGCCGAACCCTTCTCCAAAAAGACCGCCGTTGCCTATCGCAATTTTGGCCTGCCTCCGACTCCAACCGGCCCCCTGCGGTTCCCTGTGCGGCCATAAAAAGTTTATAACCCTTTCTTTTTGATAAGGTTTCAGCAAAAACACCCAGCTTAATCCAAAAAAAAGCAAAAGAAAAAACCCAATCAAAAGAAATTGTTTTAATTTTATCCCGGAAGCAATCAAGATTCCAAACCAAACAGCCAGAATAAGAAGGGCTGACCCAAGATCCGGCTGAAAAAAAACAAGAACAAAAGGAATAAAAACATACATTCCGGAGATTAAAACATGCTTAATGTCGTAAAGCTCAATGTGTCTCGCGGAAAAATATTTAGCTAGAAGAGCAATAATCACTATCTGACAAAAAGGAAGAGGGTCAAATGAAAAGGGCCCCAGCTTGTACCAACCTTTAACCCCCCGTGTATAGCGGCCGAAAAACAAAAGTCCGGCCAACCCGAGAACAAAACCAAAATAAAGAACAAGTAAAAAATACGGCTGGGCCCGCAAAACCCTCCAATCAAAAGTACTCATAATAAACATTAGCGCAAGCCCCAAACATAAAAACAAACTTTGTTTTTTAAAATCCGTAAAGTCATCCTTGAAAAAAGAGGCGCTGTAAATGACGGCCAACCCGATTGAGGAGAGAAGAAGAGCGCAAATTATCACCCCAAAATCCAATTTTTTAAGATATTTTAACATTTCATTCGTTTATCATTTCTAAAAATTCCCGCTCCGATAAAACATCAACCCCAAGCTCTTTCGCTTTCTCCAGTTTGCTCCCCGGCGAAGAACCCGCCACCAAATAATCCGTCGCGCTGGAAATGCTGCCAGCCGGGTCTCCTCCCAACTCCCTTACCCTTCTTTCTGCTTCCTGCCTTGTCATGGAATCCATCCTTCCCGTAAAAACAAAAGTGCGCCCTTTTAACCTTTGCTCTTCCTTTTTTAATTCTTTGATCTTGACCCCCGCATCTTGAAGCCGTTTTAAAAATTTTTGATTACCTTCCTTCCCGAACCAATTCCGGATTGATTCAGCCACTTTGGGGCCGATATCCGGCACCCCCTCTAACTCTTTTTTTGTAGCTCTTTTAAGGCCCTCAAGGGACCCAAACTCCCGCGCCAAATCATAAGCGGTTTCGCTGCCCACACCGGGGATGCCCAAAGCGTAAAGAAAACGGGGGAAAGACACTTCTCGGCTCGCCCGGATTGAACTTATTAAATTTTCGGAGGCCTTGTGGCTGAAATTTTCAAGAGGAAGAAGGTCTCCTTTTTCAAGCTGAAAAAAGTCCGCCGGGTCCCGAATCAATTTTTCGTCTAAAAGCTTATCAATAATTTTAGGACCCAACCCTTCAATATTAAAAGCAGCCCTTTCCACAAAATGATAAAATCTTTTTCTTTTCTTAGCCGGGCAAGAAGGATTAGGGCATTTTGTTAAAACATCTTCTTCATCTTTTTTTACTTTGTGGCCACAAGAAGGACATTTCTCGGGCATTTTAAATTCTTTCTCGTCTCCGCTTCGCATCTCCGGCAAAACCTTGATAACATCCGGGATGACATCACCAGCTCTCCCCACCACCACCTCGTCCCCCACCTTGACACCCAAACGCTCAATCTCGTCCTCATTATGAAGGGTAGCCCGCGTAATGGTAACCCCACCGATCTCAACCGGTTCCAAAATAGCTACCGGGGTTAAAACCCCTGTGCGCCCAACCTGTACCACAATATCCTTCACCCGAGTCACAGCTTCTTTTAAGGGGAATTTAAGGGCAATGGAGCCGCGTGGGGCTTTCCCCGCCACTCCTAATTTTTCAAAAATATTGTTTTGGTTAACAGTAACCACTATCCCGTCTATTTCATAAGGGAGTTCTTCTCTTTTTTCTTTTACCTTCTCAAAAAATTTAAATACTTGAGAAAGCCCGGAGCACAAAGAATACTCGGGGCTTACCTTAAACCCGAGTATTTCCAGTCTGCGGTGTTTTTCTTCATGCGTCTCCCCTGCCCCCAAAAGATCGTAAGCGAAAAAATCCAAGTTGCGCCGAGAAACCACCTTCGGGTCAAGCTGCCTTATCGTGCCAGCCGCAAGATTCCGCGGGTTAGCATAAGGTTCAAGTTCTTTTCTTTTCCTTCTTTTATTAATCTTTTCAAAATCACTTTTTTTAATAAGAACCTCGCCCCTCACCACCACCTCGGATGCCCCGCGGTCCATTTTCGCTTCCCCCGCCGCTTCTTCTCTAAGCTTTAAGGGTATTGCTTCTATGGTTTTTATGTTTTGGGTCACATCTTCTCCCATTTCTCCGTCTCCTCTGGTCGCCCCCGCTTCCAAAACACCATTCCGATAAATAAGCTCCAAGGCAACACCATCAAACTTGTATTCACAAAAATAATTTATTTTTTCCTCTTCAGCACTCGTAATCATTTTTCTGTTTCTTTCCTCCCAATCCGACATATCTTCTTTGGAAAAAGCGTCATTAAGGGAAAGCATGGGCCGAGGGTGAGCCATTTTCTTAAATTTTTCAAGCGGTTCACCTGCCACCCTTTGGGTGGGTGAATCGGGGGTGATAAGCTCCGGGTATTCATTTTCCAAGCGAGAAAGCTCTTTTTTTAAGGAATCCAGGGCATCGGGAGAAATCTCCTCCTTACCCAGAGAATGGTAAAAATAACGGTGACGTCTAATCACCTTTCTTAACTCTTTTACCCTCTTTTGAGCTTCTTCCTTGTCCATAGGACCTCAGTACTTCACCCTTACCGCCCGCTGGGTTCCATCGTAAAACCCCTGCGACAAGATACAAAATCGAGGAGCGTCACATTCTAAAGTGGCTGCGCAGCCGGGGCAATCACTATAGTCCGCCCTACAGGTAGTAGTAACCCCGTAATGGGAGGTGATCCCCGCCCAAGTAGAAAACCCTGCATCGGCTATCTCACACTGGACTGTCCCCTTGTTAATGTCGTAAAGAAGCTCTTCTGCGCCTGCATCAGCTGCGTAAAAAGCCGTCACAGCCCCGCCGGATCTTGCCACCACCCGGAAGCGAATGAAAACCAAAGAGCTTAGAGCAAGAGAAACTCCTAGAATAATCGTCATTATCATGAAGATAAGATAAATAGAAACTCCTTTTTGTTTTTTTTCTTTAAACATTTAGATATCTAATCTCCTGGCTGAAACAGTGGTTTGCAAACGGACACTGTCGGAAAGTTCATCTGAGCTGACTTTTATTAAAATAGTAACTTGAGGTTGTTTAGCGTCTCCCGTGTCTTCTCCGGAAACCGCAAACCGTAAGGACTCTATTTCGGTGTCGGGGGAGCTCATATCAAGTATATCGCCGGACGTGGTTGTGTCAGGGTCATATTTTAAAGTCCCGCCTTCCAGAAAAAACTTCTGGCAGGCACCTTCTTGGAGATGGTTAATGAAAGTAAGAGAGCTCCCATCCACTTTGTAAGTTCTTCCTACCGCCTCCGTGCACGACCCGTCTTCGTCGGGGACAACCATTCTTAATGCTCGGCTCATATATTCCAGATTGAAATTAAGCTCGGAGGTAATGCTTTGATAGGTAAGTAAACTGCGCTGCGTGCGAATAGTATAGGCCAGAACACCTGAACCGGTCCCAACCACAAGAATAAATATCCCCATCCCGATAAGAAGTTCAATTAATGTCATCCCCTTTGAGCGCTTCCCGATCTCTATCGCTCTTACCCCCTTTTTTTCTTTTTGTTTTTTTGCTTGTTTTTTATTCATAAAATCAACCGCCATACCAATTGTAAAGTTTATCACAGGCCTTCACCTCTCCGCCTTCCCAGCTCGTAGTAACACAAACCTCGATATATTCACTGTTATCCCTCCTCACCTTTATTACTCTTTTAAAGTCAGTCGCGCCCGGGGAACCAGAATGGTAAAAGAAGCCGTTCCCGTCTACATCCATCTTATACCCTGAAGATTGGCTTAACTGAACGTCATCGTAATCCGCTTCACACTCATTACACTCACAAGGAGCACTGGAACAATTCCCGGGGGATGACTCGCAGCAAAAAATTCCCTCATCCCAGGTATTTCCTTCGACCCAATTCGTGTCCCGTACATTTCTTACAATCTCAATCCCTTCCTGGGTAAGATAGGCGGCTGTCATTTTGGAGGTGAGAAAGCGGTTGTAAACGAAAAAGCGGGAAATAAAGCCGTGGATCCCGGCAACCCCCACAATCAAGATGAAAATCCCGAGCAAAAGCTCAAGAAGCATAAAACCCTGCGCGTTCTTTTTAGCTTTTTTATTCCACATAGGTAAGACCCGCTTTGTTGATATAAACGCTTTTTTCGTAACTTGTCCCCTCTATCCCCAACACAATAAAAATTTCATCATACGAAGAGTAGTCGCTTTGAATCTCCGTTCCCGGATCCGGCGGAGAAAAATTAATACTAGAAGGACTCCCAGGTAGATTCTTAATTAACACGTCTGTTTTCAATTCAACTGTTTCTATGAGCAAATCCGCGGTCGTATAATCATTGTCTCCATCCATATCAGCATAAATATAATACTCCTTGTCACTTTTTTCCAAGTAAACCCCATAACTTTCCGGGAACGCGCCTTCCTCTTTTTTACCTGAAAGGGCCATTTCTTGAGCTTTTCTAAGGTTTTCCGAAAGTGTATGTGCATCTTGAAGAAGCAGAGAGCGTTTATGAAGCAGGCGGTAGCGGGGCATGACAACAGCCGCCATAAGAGCCACAATGGAAAGAGAAACCATCACCTCAGCCAAAGTAAACCCCCTCGGGCCGGTTCTTCTTTCTTTTTTAGTGCTTAAAGCGGTCTTTTTTTTAAGAAGCGTTACCACGTTGTGAAATATTATTTTTTGTACTTAGGTTCAACTTTCATTTTAAAATTATATCACACTAAAAGGAAAATATCGAAATATGCCCGTAGAATACCCCCTCCCCATAAAAAACCGATGATTGTTCCGCTCACCAAAAAAGGACCGAAAGGAATTTCACTTTTCCATCCTTTTTCACCAAAAAGCACAAGCCCTGAGCCCACAAAAGAGCCGATAAGAACCGCTAAAAAAAGAGCCACCATCACGGTGGGGAACCCAAGAAAAAGCCCCATAAAAAAAGCAAACTTAACGTCGCCAAACCCCAGCCACTTTCCTCCGGAAAGAAGGTAAATCACAAAGAAAAACCCGGCTGTAAAAATTCCGGCAAACAGAGGAGAAAAAGCCCCGGGGCTCGCAACCGATAGCTCGCAACTTAGAGGTTGCAACCGAAAGTTTGCAAGTTGAAAACCCCGATATAAAAAAGCGAGACCGATAGCGGGGTAAATGATTCTGTCGGGGATAATGTAGTGCTTTAAGTCGTAAACAAAAATAACAATAAGAAGCGAGAAAACAGCTAAGTGAAGAAAAAGAGCGGGGGTTACCCCCACCTTGCTGAACACCAATACAAACAAGGTTCCGGTTGCCACTTCAACCAAAGGGTACTGCCAGGATATCTTCTTTTCACAATAGCGACACCGCCCCAAAAGAAAGACAAAACTTAAAACGGGCACCAGGTCCCAAAAATAAAGTTTGTGGTTGCATTTTGGGCAGTGCGAGCGGGTAAAAACAATCCCTTCCCCGCTCCTGAGCCGGTAGATTAAGGCGTTAAGAAAAGACCCCACACAAACCCCCAATAAGCCCGTAAAAATAAATTTAATCATTCTTCAACATGAAACCCTACTTTTAATAACACGTTTTTTATATTTTAACACAAAAACCCCCCAGAACGGGGGGTTTTTAGCTAACCAAGCCCTTTTCCCTTCTTACTACTCACAAGTGTAAGTACCATCAGCACAAGCAGGAGTACTACTCTCACTTATCTCAATCGCGTTCCCCGCACTATCAATGCAATAATAGTCCCCAGTATTCAGAGTTACATATGCACAATAATCTCCGTTTGACCAGGCTGTATAGGCAGCGTTCTCGTTTTGTTCTAAGACATCATCAACAATCTCCTGCACCCCTTCGTAGGTATAGTCACCATCAACGTCAGTGTCAGTAAATGCACTGTAACTACCGTCCGAATAAGCCATCTCGGCAATACTTCGAAGCTGGCTCATCTCGGCAATAATACGAGCATCTTTCGCCTGGTTGCGTGCTCCACGAAGAGCAACAAGCACGATTGAAGCCAAAATACC
>CAYNXY010000003.1:39942-56276 GCA_964401285.1 uncultured Candidatus Saccharibacteria bacterium
TCGCCTGGTTGCGTGCTCCACGAAGAGCAACAAGCACGATTGAAGCCAAAATACCAATAATGGCAATAACAACCAAAAGCTCAATAAGTGTAAAACCTCTTTTTCTGTTCATAACTTTTTTTCTAATTATTTTGACCTTTTTAATCTTGACCTTTTAACCTTTGCGACCTTTTCGTTTTTTAAAATAAATCATCAGCAAATTCCAACAAAAACATTATAAACAATTATAGTCGGAGGTATCACAGCTCACGTTTGTCTGCGCGTCTTGGATGGCATGGCCGGCACTGTCAATGCAAAAACGGTCTCCTTCTTTAAGAGTGGCCGCTGCGCAATACTCACCATCTCCAACATATATCACTAAATTTGCATCTGGATTGTAATCATTTATATCCTCACAAAGCGCAGCCACCTTACCATTCGTACAATTACAGTTACTGGTGTCAGAACAGCTAATTTCAGAATAACTACCGTTGGCGTATAAGATCTCAGCTAAGGCCCTGATCTGACTCATATCCGAAATAATTCGGGCGTCTTCACTTTTGAACCTGAGCTGCCTTAAAGAAAGCAAAGCCATGCTTGCCAAAATACCAATAATGGCAATAACAACCAAAAGCTCAATAAGTGTAAAACCTCGGCGGGTATAAAACCCCGCGCGATTTGTTTTTTCTTTTGCAGTGCTGCTTTTTCCTTTTTGAAGCATAGATAAGGATAATCCTAGTAATTAGTGATTATAACATTTTTAATGCTAAAACAGAAATTCAAACCGCAAGGCCGCCCCCTTGGAACAAGGGGATAAACAAGGCCAACCCTAAAACGGCAACCAAAACACCTAAAAACACAATTAAAATAGGCTCAATAAACTTAAGCATTCTTTCCAAAGCGACCGATACCTCCTGCTCATAAAAGCTTACTACACTTTTTAATGTTTCTTCCAAGGTCCCTGTTTCTTCACCGGCAACAACCATTTGGATAAAAAAGCTGGAAAAATATTCCGGGTACACCGTAAAAGCAGAGACAATACTTTTCCCCATCCTAACGTCTTTGCGCGCCTGCTCGATCCTTTCCTTGTAGATATTGTTTGTCATAAGCTCCGCTGTTGTTTCCAGGGATTCACTAATAGGAACCCCGCTTGAAATCAAAGTGGAAAGGTTTAGAGCTATCTGAGAAAGATAAGTTTTTCTAAGAAGCGGGCCGATAAGAGGGACCCCCAACAAGAACTCGTCCGCCTCCCGCTTGATGCTTTCATCCTGGAGCAAAAACATTATTAAAATAACCGCACCTCCAATGGTAAGCAGAAAAAGCCACCAAAACTTTCGCAAAAACTCGGAGGCGTTAAGAACAATCCTTGTCAAAAGAGGTAATTCAATCCCCATATCCTGGAACACCTCTTCAAAGGTCGGTATCACAAAGATGCTCATCGCAAAAATCATTACCAAAAAGACGACAACCACGAAAGCGGGATAAGTAAGCGCACCAATTATCTGCATCCTTAAGTTTCTTGCTTTTTCAAGATGCTCAGCCAGGTACTTCAATACTTCCGGAAGCCGGCCCGCTTTCTCCGCAGAACGAATCATCCCGATATAAAAAGGAGAAAACATATCCGGGTATTCAGATAAAGCATCAGACAAAGGACCACCGCCTTCCACTTTTTCCGCGGCTTTTAAAATTCTTTCTTTAAACACTGCATTAGATGATTGGCGGGCAATTATCTCCAACGCCTCTACAATTGAGATGTTTGCCCCAATAAGAATGGAAAGCTGTCGGGCAAAAAGAATAATCTGACCTTGTGAAACTTCACCCAGAAAAGGCAGACCTTTTTTCCAAAACGGCTTTTTAACCGGAACAAGTGAGGTGGGGTAAAGCCCGTATTCCTGGATGATCTCCAAAGCGGCCTCTTTAGAAGAGGCCTCAATCTCTCCGCTTTCCACATCTCCTTCTTCAGTTCTTGCTCTATAGGAAAACTTCATAATTTATTAAAAACCTTTTGTTAATCTTTCAAGCTGTTTCGGATTCGAAGAGTGCATAACCGCCGATTTAAAACTTATCTCCTTGCTTCTCACCAGGTTAGCCAGTGATTTGTTAAGGGTAATCATCCCCATGTCCGCTGAAGTTTCTATAACCAAAGGAATCTCATGTATTTTGTTCTGCCTAATCAGGTTGGAAACCGCCGGCGTGGAAATCAATATTTCACAGGCAGGAATCAGACCTCCCTTCATTCGAGGAATCAACCTCTGAGAAGCAACACCAAGCAAGGAGGCAGACAGCTGGGCCCTAATCTGACTCTGCTGCTCACCGGGAAAAATATCCACAATACGGTGAATGGATTCGGCAGCGCTATTTGTGTGAAGAGTGGAAAAAACAAGATGACCGGTTTCAGCCGCCGACAAAGCTGTAGCCACAGTTTGACGGTCCCGCATCTCCCCGACCATGATTACATCAGGGTCCTGCCGAAAACTATCTCTCAATGCTCCTGAAAAACTAAGGGTATCCCGGCCTAATTCTCGCTGGTCAATGATACATTTTTTATCTTTAAAATAATACTCAATCGGGTCTTCAATCGTAATGATATGATGGGCCTCTTTAATGTTAATCTCCTCTATCAAAGCGGCTAGAGTGGTGCTTTTACCATGGGAAGAAGGCCCGGTAATCAAAACAAAACCCTGCGAGGCCTGTGTAAAGCTGTGAAGGACAGGGGGGAGGTTAAGCTCTTCCACGGATTTTATCTCGGACGGGATAAGCCGCATAGCTATTGAGAGAGCACCTCTTTGATAAAAAATACTGGTTCTAAAACGGGCCCCCTCTTCCATTGCATAGGAGAGCTCCACCGTTTTCCCACTTTCTAATCTTTGTTTCTGTTCTTCGTTGAGGAGGACTTGAGCAATCCCCTTTGTGTCCTGTGCGTCCAACTCGTCCCAATTATTAAGGAGAACCAGCTCCCTATCTATTCTTAAAACGGGCTTGTGCCCCACAGAAAAATGAACATCGGACGCCTGCTCTTTAATACTCAGGCGTAAAATTTCTCTAAGCGCTGATGCAAAATCTCTCATATAATTTCTTCTATTTTACTCACCACATCGCTTGGTGTGTGGTGGGCTTTAATTAAATAATCTACAACCCCCATATTTAAAGCTCTTTCCACTTTTTCCTTTTCTCCGATGTTGGAAAGAATCAATGTTTTTGTTTTCTCCAGTTCTCCATCTTCTTTCATTTTTCTTAAAATTTCAAAACCGCTCTTTTCGGGCAGAACGATATCAAGAAGCACCATATCAAACCTTTCATTCCTAAGCTTCCCCATCACTTCTTCTCCACTGCTTACAGAAACAACTTCGAATCCGGCTTTTACCAAACGATTTTTATAAATTTGAAGAATAAGAGGGTCGTCCTCTACCAACAATATTTTTTTCTTTAATTTTTCCATCTTAGAAATTTAATCAATATTTTTACTCTTTTCCCACGCTCAAGGCCTCTTCCAAAGTTGTAATCCCGTTCAAGGCCTTTAACATCGCGCTCTCTCTCATTGTCACCATCCCCTGCTTTCTGGCTACCTTTTTTATTCTTTCCTCCTCAAGCTTTTCTCCCAGCATAACCTCACTTAAAGCTTCATCTATTTCTAAAACTTCGAAAACACCGGTCCGGCCTGAATATCCCTTTCCGTCGCATTCCCTGCACCCCACCGGCTCCCAAAGCTTCAAAGGGCTCTCCAAATCAATCTTTTTCTTCTCCTCTGCAGGTAAGTTCTCCAACTCTTTTTCTATTATTTTTCTTTTTTTCTCGCCCCCTTCCACTTCCTTTTTACAGTTGTCGCATAATTCTCTTACCAACCGTTGGGCAACAACTGCCTTTAAAGCCACCGGGAAAAGATATCTTTCCACCCCCAAACGAGCAAGACGAGGAATAATACTAAAAACATCCAGGGTGTGAAGGGTAGATAAGACGAGGTGTCCGGTCAGCCCGGCATGAAAGGCCAAGGTTGCACTTTCTTTGTCTCTTATCTCTCCAACCATAACAATATCCGGGTCCTGCCGCAGTACAAACCGAAGCCCCTGAGCAAAGTTATACCCAATTTGAGGTTTAATCTGCGATTGGTTGACCCCATCTATTAAATACTCAATTGGATCTTCCAAGGTAACAATATTAACCTCTCCGTCATTCAACAAACGTAAAATAGCATAAAGGGTAGTTGTTTTCCCGGAACCGGTTGGCCCGCTTACAAGTATCATGCCCGAGGTCGGCCTAACCGTTTTCTCAATTATTTCCAGGTTTCTACCTGAAAGCCCTAATTCGTGGAACGATTTCAGCCCTTTATTGGGGTCCAAAATTCTGATGGCAACCTTTTCCCCTGTACCGGTGGGGAAAGTAGCTACACGGAAATCAATATTACGCCCTTCGATCTCTCTTGAGAACCTACCGTCTTGAGGGATACGGGATTCGTCAATCCGCAAATCAGCAAGTATCTTCACTCGGGCCACTATGGAAGGAAGGTATTCGGCCGGAAGCAGTATTGAAGAATGAAGTTTCCCCAATCTTCTGAATCGAACCCTTAAGCGCCCTCCGAAGGGCTCAATATGAACATCAGAAGCATCCCCTTCCAAAGCATTCTGCAGGATAACATCGACAACACGGGAAATGGGAGCTCTCTGTGCTAATCGGCCCCACTCTCCCGCTTTCATTTCCTTCCCCTTTCTTTTCCCTGCCTTCGCTGTTTTTTCTTTCTTTTCTTCTGACTTCATCTCTTCCAGGGCCTGAGAAACAGCTTTTTTCAACCCCTTGTACCGCCTTAAAACTTCCCGGTAATCAGAAGGTGTGATAAGGCGCACTTCGTAAGAAAACTCTTTTTGGCGGGAAAGAAACTTCACAGCATTCAAGGCCTCCTTGCTCTCCGGATGAACCATCCCGATAAGCAAGGTGTCTTCTTCTCTGCCTATAGGCACCAACCTGTACTGCTCTGCTGTTTTCCTGGGAATAATTTCCAGGGCCTCTTCGTCTATCTCCTTGGCATAGACCTTCTTCAGGGGGACATTCATCATCTCGCTTTTTGCTTCAAAAAGCTCTTTCTCGTCCAGAAGATCTTTCTCTAAAATAAGATACTCCGCCTTCTTATCGGAGCTTTGGACCTCATACTCCAGAGAAGAAGCGGTTCTTTCTTTTATAAGGCCTTGTTTAGCTAAATATTGGATTAAATCCATATCACTTTTTTCTGATTAAGAAGGCATCAGGCCTTCCGGTTGAGATTCTTCCGGCACCTCTTCCTCCTCTTCCCTTTCTTCTTCGGGAACATAAATCTCAAAAGGTCGTTCCCGTCCCTTTTCCTCCGGCATGGTGCTTCCTTCAAAAATCTCAAGAACTTGAAATTCTTCTCTTTGAAAAACGCTAAAATTAATTGTTGCCTGCGGCGGCTTTGCGGACTTTACCGCTTCATCGGCTTCAGCACCCAGATTATTGAAAACAAACAAAGCCCCGATTCCAAGCCCCAACAGGGAAAGAAAAACAGAAACAAGCTTGCTTCTCTGCTCCAATTGTGACCTTATATTACTAAAATTCATTTTTATCAATAATTACACTTTTAAAAACTATTCCTCCTTTGAAGAAGGAAAATAAGGGGCGCTGAGGGTTACGTGAAAGGTGAAAAGAGACGGCCCCTCGGACTCTTCTTCCTCCCCCTCCACCCTGCTCTTTTCTTTTGCGACCGAAAGAGAATCAACCTCAATCAACCGAGCAGTTTTTTCAGTCCTCTCGAGAAAACTAAGAAGAGAGTCGTAAGTACCAGTAAGGTTAAGTGAGATCTCCACCCGTCCCGTCTCCTCTTTTTTACCCGCACGCGTTGTCGAAAGCCCTCCAACACCCCTGAAAACAATGCCGCTGTCAGAAAGCGCTTCATTCAAGAATTCAAGTAGGTAAGAAACATCCGAACGGGAAGGAAGCGCATAATTCATTTTTTCTATCTCTTCCTCGCGCTCATCTATTCTACTAGAATATTCCTTTAGTTGGGCCACATATTGCCCCCTTGTTTCCAACACAACTTCCTTGTTGGCCAGTGTTTTTTGTATTTCCTCAACCTTTCTCTGCTTGGGGAGCAGAGCACCGAAAGTCAAGCTAAGGGTATAGGAGATTAATAAAATGAGTATTAATAACTTAGACATATTGCTTTAAAATAAGTTTTTTCATCTTTGGTTTTGGTTGTCAAAATTAACATCTAAATCTTTTTCTTACTCAAGGGTGGGATAACTTCCACCATCATTGGGGTCGGTTTCTGCTTGCACCTCCACCCCATCCCAAAATCCATCCCCGTCCGTATCTTTGAGGTTAGGGTCGGTGGTAACACATTCCATATCCCATTTTTGAAAATTCCCTCCTTCACACACATCCCGGCTGAGTGTAATTTGTGATTCTTCCCTGTCCGGCAGGCCGTCCCCATCACTATCCTCCAGAGCTGATTCTGCTTCTCCATCAAGGGCTTCCAAAGTGCGCTCATAAGCGGAAAGAAAAAGAACCTGGTCTCCGTCTTTCAAAAAGTACAAAAAGTTTTTTGAATAACCCTCTTGGGAGGCCCTCAAGCCCGTAGAGATTATAATTTGATTTTCATCTTCTTCTCTGCTTTCAAAGTCCCCTTGCGATAAGCCCTCCTGCAGGGTAGCTGATTCCAGAAGCGACTCCATCGTGTTCCAGAATGACTCTTCACATCCCGCCTCCGACATACCAAACTCCTCCGGACATTCCTGCATGTAGTTCTCGTATTCGCGGCTCCCAATCTTGTAAGAAGTTCTTTCTAAGGAGGACAATTTTTCACTGTCTCTAGAGCTGATTGATTCCCGCAGAACACTAACGTAATTTCTGTAAACATCCCAGAAAGAGCTTACGCTTCCTTCTTCGGATGACGACTCTGTTTTTTCTTCTATCTCTTCTTCAAGCTCGAATTCTTCCTGGAAAACATTCCGGTCAAGCGTGAGATCCAGAGAAAAATCCAGGCCTCCCTCTTCGTTAAAAGAAACTTCGTTTATAGCGGCCTGCTTGATCGGCTCTATACTCTCTAGAATCAAAATTTGCTCGCGCAAGTCAGAAAAATCTTCCGTCCGGCCGCGAAGAGAAGCTTTCCCTAAATTTGAATCAAGTTCCAAGGTTCTAAAGTAAACGTTTTTATGGCAAACTTTGGAAATAAAGTCGAAGAATAAAGAGTTCTTCTTGTGGGAAGCCAATATTTTTTCGTAAACCTCCACCTTTTCTTTAGTGCTCAAGACCTTTCCCTCCAATTTTTTTATCTCTCCGCTTCTCCATTCAATTAAAGTGGTCTCTATTTCATCCAATCTTTTTTGAGCTTTTGTTTCGGAATAGTGTAAGAAGAGCCAGGAAAAAGTGAGCCCCACTGCCAACCCGATTAATAAATAAAAGGCAACAGTGAATAAATCAATAGGACCTTTAGCGGATGTCTTTTTTTTGGGCGCCAACTCTATTGCCATATGAATATGTTTATTTAAGTTCTTTTAAACCCTTGAGGGCCATACCGGTGGCTATCGTGAACCCCGGGCCGATTTTTTTTAATTCCTTTTCCAAAATTGAAGGATAAACCATCCCTTCGAAAGGAAAACTTATCTTTATTTCCTTATCAAACTCCGAAGCTAAATATTTTTCAAAGCCGGGCATGGAAGCTGTAGCGCCGGCAACTACAAATTTTTTAACCTGTTTGCCGCGCTCTCTGTAAAAGTTATCGGTAACTTTAGTAATCTCCTCCACCATCCTGGCTAAAACGGGCTTGAGATGCCCCTTCACCGTGTCTGACAAAAGCCCTTTATTTTCTTTCATTACCTCTGCTTTTTCGAAAGGCAGATCCATCATCTTGCTCACCCTCCGCGTTAAATTATGTCCCGCTATATCAAAACTGTAAGAGGCCTTAAGAATTCCTTCGTCAACAATACTTATAGTGGTGCTTTGAGCTCCTATCTCCACAAGCCCCAACGTTCCTTCTTCGTCTTTTTCCACCCTTTGAACAGCAAATACTTCCGGTTCCACCCCCTTAAGCTTCAAGCCGCACAACTCCCCGATATGAGTATACCTATCAATCACCCTGTTGGGGACAACAATCAAAAGAATTTCCAACTGCTCTCTTGTTCGAGGAACAAACCCGCCCTTTGTTACTACCCAGTCAATACTCACTTCCGTTATGGGCAGAGGCACTCTTTGTCTTGCTTCAAAACGAACAGCTTCTTCTAATTCTCCTCTTTCCATCGGAGGGAGAGAAAAGATGGTGAAAAAAGTAGAAAAATCAGGTATTGAAAAATAAGCGTGATTGGCTTCCACTCCGGCCTGCTCCAACCCGTCCTTCAACATATCCGCAATCCGTCTGTCCGAAAAAAGCAACTTACCTTTTGTTGCCCCTCCTAGAAACCGAGGTTCCATTAAAGGAGAAATCTTAATATAATTCTCCAGTTTTTGCTGTTGACCATGCTTGCTGAGCTCTACTACCCTGGTGTTGGCGGTGCCTACATCAACTCCTAATATGGAATCGGGGGTTTTCTTAAATAACGGAAACTTCATTTAGTATGAGAATTAGTTTTATTATATCATTAAAAAAAATATTTTGAAAACAAACCCATGTTCTCACCTCGAAAGCTGAAAGATTTTTTTCTGGATCTGTTTTTTCCTGAAAAATGCCTCGGCTGCACGAAACAAGGCACCTATCTCTGCCCCGACTGCCTTTCCATCTTGGAGGTACACCACCCTCCTCTCACAAACCATGCGGGACTATCCCAATTGTATTTCGCAACTGATTACGGACAACCCCTTATTCGGAAAATAATCAGAAAATACAAATACCCTCCCTTTGCTAAAGCTCTGGCTAAACCTCTATCGTTGCTTATTATAGCTCATTTGAAGAGTTTAGAAAAGAGCCCCCCTTTTTTAGAAGAAAAAACAAACTGCTGCCTGGTACCTATCCCTTTGACTCGCAAGCGATTAAAGTGGAGGGGTTTTAACCAATCCGAAGCCATAGCTAGGATAATCGCTGCCTATTACGAGCTCACCTTACTGAAAGCTTTAAAAAAGACAAAAGAAACAGGGGTGCAGGTGAATCTTTCTCAAAAAAAGAGAAGAACCAATGTTAAAAATAGTTTTTCCTGTCTTAATCCCCCCGCAGTTCAAGGTAAAAACGTAGTGGTTGTAGATGATGTTTCGACAACCGGCGCCACTTTAGCCGAAGCAGCGCGGACATTAAAACGAGCAGGTGCGTCTAAAATATACGGGTTGGTTGCGGCAAAGCGATACAAGCTCTAATCTGTACTTTCAAGCAAAGCGCCGAAAGAACTTTCCGGTAAAGATAAAATTTCAGCGGAAGTAAAATGAGGGAAAGTATTAACATAACCGTTTAGAGCATGAGCCACGCTGTCGGTTCGAACATAATTGTCGCTTCTGTTCCAAAAAGCGCCTCCCAGTGCTTTTTCATTTTTGAAAAAATAAGAATTAACCGGGTCATAAGTCCTCTCCATTATCCACCTTGCCGCAAGGACCACGGCTTTCTTGTAATCTGAGCATCTTTCTCTTCCTTGTTCCAAACAAAAATCGTGGACTTCAGAAAAAACCTCACACATCCAGCCATTCCCGCTTGTAGAATAAGCTCCCGGCCATCGGCCGTAATAAAGTATTTCTTCTTTATCCGTGAACTGCCTTTTTAAAAGAGCATCGCTGCACTCAAAAACAATTTCTCGATACTCTTTTTCACCACTTGCACGGTAATAATCCAAAAGTGACATCACTACCCACGCACTGGAAATTGGGTTTTTATTCCGATAATCATCCCCCACATAACAACCCTCCGTTTCAACCATATTTTGGAAATTCAAAGCTATCTTTTCTGCTCCTTCAAGATACCTTTCCTCGCCGGTCGCCCGATACATTCGCGACAAAGCAGAAAGCACCTCCCCGTTGTAAAGCACCGAATATTTGGTCGAATAAAACCATTTGTTGTCTCTACGCCTAACATATGACTTCATTTTCCCGTTCGGTTCCTGCATCTCGAGAAGCCAATCCGCACTTCCCCGCGCGGACCTTAAATACTTTTCATCACCCGTTCTCTCGTAAAGCTTTAACAAGGTGTAAATGGTTTTTGAGTTAGTCCCCACCACGAACTTGTCGTCCTTCCGTCCGTCCTCCAAATTGAAAGAATAATGAAAAGCACCCTTTGCTTTTTTTAATTCCTCTTCCTGCATAAAAAAGATAAACTCTCCCGCATCCCGGATAACCTTTTCTATCTGCTCATCTTTTTCCAGTTCGTCCGCTTTCAAAAGAGAATAAAGAAGGGTTGCCGTATAGGTGGTTCGCAGCCGGTTGTCAAACTCATCCTCTTCGGGATAATAATATTTATAAACCCCGCCCTTTTCAGGGTGGATGACCCTGTAAAGATAATCCTTTCCACTTTCTATCTCTTCTTTTATGAGTTTTTTTGTTAAAACTCTTACCGGCACGACGCCGCCCTTAACTTCATAGGCCTCCCCCGCGTATTCTAAAAGAGAGAAGGTCTCGCCTCTCAAACCACCTATTTCTATAAGAAAGCGAGCCGCTTCCGCCTCGCTTGAAGAAAGGTTGCTGTCTTTTAGAGCGTCCAAAACGGCTTGCCTCAAAACAGACGAAATTTCTCCGGTTTTCGTAAGCTCGCGGCGGGCGACAATCTTCCCTTCTAAGTAAAGTGTTGTTTTGATTCTCCACCCCCCTTCTCTTTTCAAAAAAGAAGGGGCCTCAACTTCTTCTGCGCCATAGAAACCATCTACCACCCTGCGCACAAATTTAAGGATTCCTTCTCGCAACTCGCTATTTGTTTCCGGGGTATCAAAAACCTCCGCATCGCCTGAAAGATTCTCTTCTTCCAAAAGTTCTGAGGCATTTTTTTCTTCTGATCGTGTCGGAAGCACAGGAAGTTTTATCTCAGCTCCTGCACCCAGAATAAAAAAACAAAGCGCGAGGGTTAGCCCGCCTGCAACAACCAACCAAGCTCCGCTTACCTTTTTCTTTTTAATTTTTTTCAGTTCCATTTGCCACTTCCCCCTGTTTGCCCACTTTTTCTACAATGAATTCCAAGTTATCCAAGGCGGAGGGTGCAGGATTCGAACCTGCAAGGGCTTACACCCACCAGTTTTCAAAACTGGCGCATTACCATTCTGCCAACCCTCCGGCTCACTCTTACTAATCTGCTTAATCTGCGCGCCCAGGAGGAGTCGAACCTCCAACCTTTGGCTCCGCAAGCCAACGCTCTATCCAATTGAGCTATGGGCGCATCTTGTTCAATTAAACCACAATTTTTATTTGACTTAAAGGGATAAAGTGGTTAAAATTAAGCTGAAGATGGAGGAGTACCCAAATGGTTACGGGAACAGTTTGCTAAACTGTGCCGCTTCATTGCGGCTTGTGGGTTCAAATCCCACCTCCTCCGCCAGATAAAATTCCACCTAAAAGAGCTTATTAGAGCCGACGCGAAAGCGGGCTTTTTTTATATGGTATATAATAAACTATATGCAAAAAGGATACGAAAACCTACACGTCCATACAAAAACTTCCGACGGAGAATTATCCTACGGGGAGGTGCTTAAAACTTGTGCCGAGAACAACATCTCGATTGTTGCCTTCACCGACCACGACTCTCTTCCCGGGGAAAAACCTCTAAAAATACTTAATAAAAATAAGGAGCGTTCGGTGAAATGGGTTATTGGAGTTGAAATCTCCTCCGGTTATCCTAAAGAAATTGGAGGGCCCGCTTCAAATTTTCATATTGTTGGTTTGTTCGTTGACCCGCACAATAACGCCTTGAAGAAGCATTGCAAGAAAGCAGCGGCCGGCCGAAGGAAAAGAATGGAAAAAATGACAAGTAACTTAAGAAAGCTGGGGTTCCGAATTAAAAAAGAGGAATGCTTAAAAGAATCAGGAGGCGAGGCGGTGGGAAGGCCTCACATCGTTGCCGCCCTCACGAAAAAAAAGCACAATTTAAAACTTATAGGGGAGCTCAAAAAAAAGATGGCCCAAGCAGCCAGAAAAGACAAGGCAATAAAAGAAAAATATGAAAAAATGATTAAAGCTGGTCCGGAGCAGTACCCCTACCAGCTTTTCTTAAGCCCGGATGCGTTTATCCCTGACGTTTTTGTTAATTACCTTTACTGGCTGCCCCTCGACGAAAGCGTCAAACTTATAAGAAAAGCAGGCGGCATCGCTCTTCTAGCACACTGGAGCTTCAGCAACCACAAAGTAGATAAAAACTTGGTGGAGAAGCTATTTAAAGAAAACCGACTGGATGGAGCCGAGGTTGTTTTCGGACTAGGAGCGCACAAAAACTCCAAAAATAAAGAGGTGTTAAAAGACATGGAGGCAATGAAGGGTTTGACTCAAAAACACAATATGTTTCAATCCGGAGGCGGTGATTCCCATACAAGAGAGGATTTTGAAATTTTTGCAAAACAGGAATGGTTTGCAAGAAAAACCATCGGCCTGGTTAAAAACATGCAAAAGAAAAGAAAATTAAACCTTAAAAACTCGTCACTGCCTAATTCATAAATGCATTCTGCACCCGCAGTCATATAAAATTATGAATCTGAAAGATTCTGTTAAAAAGGTGCCGAGAATATCAAACGGTTATCAAAAAAAACTAAGACGGCTAGGTATAAAAACCGTAGGCGAACTGCTTTTTCATTTTCCCCACCGCTATGAAGATTTTTCAAAGATTTCACAAGTTAAAAATTTGAAGTTGAACCAAGAAGTGTGCGTCAAGGGTGAAGTAACCGAAGTAGAAGGTTACCGGACTCCGAAAAAAGGAGTAAATATCACCAAAGTGACACTTAAAGATGAAACGGGCCCGGTGCAGGCCATCTGGTTCAATCAACCCTACTTAAAAGAAACTCTCGATACTAAAAGAGAGGTTTGCCTCTGCGGAAAGTTTGAATTAGGAAAAGACGGCCCCGTCCTTTCCAACCCCGTTTATGAAAAGCTGGGGAAAACCCCGCAGATCCATACCGGACGGCTGGTGCCCGTTTACCCCGAAACAGAAGGGGTGACGTCGCGGTGGCTGCGCTACATACTCTACCCTCTTGTCCATGAATACGCGCCAAAAATCCCTGAAACACTACCCGAAAAGATAAGGGATAGAGAAAACCTAATGGAGATTAAAAAGGCACTAAAAGAAATCCACTGGCCCAGTTCAGAAGAAAAAGCTCAGCAGGCAAGAACCAGGTTTTCTTTTGAAGAATTATTCCTTTTAGAACTTAAAATGCTTAGAGAAAAGAAAAAAACGGAACGGAAAAAAGCCCTGCCTGTTCCTTTCCACGAAAAAACAGTACAAAAGTTTGTAACCTCTCTCCCTTTTGAGCTTACCGGGGCCCAGCGGAAAACCGCGTGGCAAATCCTTCAAGACATGGAAAGAGAAAAGCCAATGTCCCGCCTTCTCCAGGGAGATGTGGGAGCAGGTAAAACTATAGTTGCAGCCATTGCTGCGCTTAACGCGAGTAAAGAAAATTTCCAGGTAGCCCTTATGGCCCCCACTGAAATCCTGGCTCGCCAACATTTTGCAAGCTTCACCGGCATCTTAAAAGGATTTAACGTGCCCGTCTCTCTTTTAACCGGTTCTGAAAGCAGAACAAAAAAAGAAGAGCAGGAACTAGAATGGAACAAAAAAGACCTTTTAAAAGAGATAAAAAGGGGGAAGCCGGGAATTTTTATCGGCACCCACGCTCTAATTCAAAAAAAGGTTAAATTCAAAAAACTAGCACTGGTAATTATTGACGAACAACACCGCTTCGGGGTTAACCAAAGAGCGAAACTGAGAAGAGTAGAACCGGTGCCGCATCTTTTAAGCATGACTGCCACCCCCATCCCCCGCAGCTTGGCCCTCACCGCCTACGGAGACCTGAACATCTCCCTCATTGACGAACTACCGGCGGGCAGGAAAGAAATTGAAACCGAAATCGTTCCGCCCAAAAACCGAAAAAGGGCCTATGAAATAGTTAAAAAAGAGGTGGGAAAAGAACACCAGGCCTTTATTATCTGCCCCCGCATCAAAACAACAGACAAAAAATCAAACTGGGAAGAAGTAAAAAGCGTTGAAGAAGAATATGAAAAACTTAAAAAAGAAGTATTCCCTAATTTAAAAATAAAGATGCTCCACGGACAACTGGAGCCGGGGGAAAAAGAAAAGATAATGAAAAGCTTTGAAAAAGGAGAAACGGACATCTTGGTTTCCACTTCTGTGGTGGAGGTCGGAGTAGACGTGCCCAACGCTACCGTGATGATTATCGAAGGCGCGGAAAGATTCGGGTTGGCTCAACTCCATCAGTTCAGAGGAAGAATCGGTCGGTCCAAACACCAGGCCTACTGCTTCCTTTTCACCACCTCTTCTGAGGATACGGAAAAAGAAAGATTAAAAGCACTAGCCCGAACCAACAACGGATTCAAGTTAGCAGAAAAAGACCTAAAAATAAGAGGCCCCGGGGACTTTCTCGGAAACCGGCAGTCCGGAATTCCAGATCTCGCTATGAGTTCCCTGGAGAACACTAATTTAATCAAAAAAACCCGCGCCTGCGCTAAAAACTTATTAGAAGAGTCACCCGACCTTAAAAAATATCCTGTTCTTAGAAAACGCCTCAACCGCTTCAGGGAAAAAGTTCACCTGGAATGATTAGGAGCGGTTCTTGGGGGTGACCCAAAAACCCATATACCTGCCCAAAAGGTAGCGGGTCTGTGCGTCAATAACGGGCAAGGACCCGAAAATCAAAAGCTGGATAGGCACAAACAGCCAACCAAGGAGGAAAAATAAATAACGACGAAGTCCTTTTCCCCCGGGCCGAGGCGGAAGAAGAACAGTGCTTATCCAAACCGAAGTCACAAGCCCCAACATAGCAAAAGTCATTATCTTGCTCACCAGACGAGGAACAGTGTAGCTTGCCAGAGATTGAGAAAACCATCCCTGCCCAAAAATAATGGGCATCCAACCCAGAGTAAAAATAAGAATGGAGGCAACCGCCCAGTTCCAATTGCCCCCGATAAGCTCGACTCCTCGAGCTATTTTTTTTGCAAGAGGGACTTTTTTATTCTTAAGCGAGGCATACAAAAAATAAGCGGAGTTTTCCGGATACCCCCACCTTCTCTGTTGTTTGTAGACCTGCTTTATTGTCTGCCATAAATTTTTACCGACATTAGCATCTAAGGAAACAGGGTAGTAAATGGGCTGGGTCTGGTAATCACCATCATAGTAAAAAAAGCACTGCCAGAATATTCTTGAATCTTCGTTAACCATATTCGTCTGCCTGAAACCAACATCGTTAAGTGCTTTAAAGCTCATGGAGTGGGAAGAAAAGGTGATAAGCTGAGTTGGTCTTTCTTGACAAATTATATGCCAAAAAATATCAGTGAAAGCTGTTGTCTGAGAGAAAAACGGCGCCTCCCAAATATTGTTGTTGTAAAGAGGAACGGGTTGGTATGAAGTCCTGGTTGGCTTGGGGTTGGTAAGATAATGATAGGTCACACAGCTAAAGTACTGGGGGTAAACCTGGGTGTCAACGTCAAACGAAGAACAAATCACCCGCTCATAGGAGATCCCAAGCGGGTCAATGATTTTTTCTTTCACTTTTTTGGAAGCCCAGGCATCATTGGCCCCCTTCCCTTTAATCTCCCCTACAATGTCATCCGGGTGAAAAGTAGTAAGAAGCTTAAAGAACCTGTCTTCGTATTCCCGCTTCAACTGAGCAGCAACTTCTTTTCTTTCCTCCCCGGCTCTTTTTTCAAAAGCTAAAACTACCACCATTCTGTTTTTAGGATAACTGCAACTCACTAAAGCATCCAAGCTGTCTCTTATCACCCCGATTGGCTCCTTATAATTGGGAAGTATCACCACATGGTATATCTCTCTCCAGTCGTCTACATCAAGAGAGTATCCTTCAAGCCCCTCCAGCTTATCTATCCAATCGGCCTCCATGTTTTCTCTCATCTTTTTAAAACCCAAATAAAGATGAATAGAGTAATAAATGCTTATTACTAACCAAAAAATTACAAAAACAAGAAGAAAATAAAGTACAACCGTGGGCACGACCAAAGAAAAGATAAAAGCTAAAAAAATGGTGCCCCACGAAAGAGCACCCTGCACTATTTCAAAAAAACGGTAAACCTTCCTTTCTTTCTCGTCCTTCAAATCGGTTGCTTTACCGACTCTAAGATAATCCATGCCTTTATATATGATGGGTTAGTAACCGGTAATCTGCCTAGCAACTAGCAGTTAAAACCTCCTTACGGCTTCAAATCCGGCTTTTCAATTTTACATGCTTGTTCTCACCCTGTTTTGTCCATAACTTCTCTAGTCTGCGACCCCACCGGGATTT
>CAYNXY010000004.1:0-26102 GCA_964401285.1 uncultured Candidatus Saccharibacteria bacterium
AAGCAGGATCGCTGCCGTGCCAGAAGTAGTAGGAGAGGAAGCCTTTTATGTAGATCCTTCTAGCAAAAGAGATTTAGCCCAGAAAATAATTAACCTTTTGGGGAATGATCAGCTTCGTTTTAGAGCGAGCAAGAGGATGCGGAATAGAATAGTTGGTAATTTCTCTTATAAACAAAGAAAAAAAAGAATAGAAGAGATATTAAAAACCTTAATAGAACAATGAAGGTTTTAGAAAAAGGCAAAAATATACTAAGCTACTTTTATTATCTATACAAACGTAACAATTGGGTGTTTGATTCTCTCAGGCCTTTCAAGAGTTACGAGAGGGTAGAAATAGATAGACCTATTTTCTTTTTGGGGGTGCAGGGTGCGGGGCTTACTTTGATTTCAAGAATGCTCAGACGTAACAAGAAGGTTATCTCAGTAACTGGGGATTACAAGTACTGGTACGGGGCGGACGAGATGCAAAATGTGCTCTGGCCTATTTTGCCGGTAGAGTTTGCGGGGATAAAATACAGGTATCCCGATGGCGGAGAGTTTATAACCCCCAGGGGGTGGCTGTATGCTACAAATGAATTAATAAATTATTACCGGATGACAGAAAAAGATGTGACTCCGGAGTTTAAGGATAAGTTTAGTAAAATAATAAGATGGTTAATAGCAAGGCATGGAAAAGGTGAAGGGGTTCGATTTACCGACAAGAGCCAGGTTTTCACGATAAAGGTGTCGTTTATTAACGAAATTTTAAAAAACTCTGACCCTAAATTTGTTCTTATCACCCGGAACCCTTATGCCCTTTGTTACCGGTCTGTTTTTAAAAAAGGAAAAGCTCCGGAGCTTAAAAAAGTAAAGAGAAGCTTGGGGGAAGAAAAAACTTTAAAGCTTGCTGCAGAGCATTGGAATAATTCCATAAATTTTGCCTTGGAAGATGAAAAGAAAGTTCAATCTTTTTTAACAGTGAAGCTTGAGGATTTTTTAAAAGAACCAAAGAAAAAATTAAAAGAAATTTGTGAGTCCGTTGAGATTGATTTTGAAGATAAAATGTTACCCTCAAAAAATAATAAACCTGGTTTAGGGACCAGGTCTTTCCCGGATAAGAAGTGGTATCCCTTAAAAAAGGATGTAAACAGCAGGTATTTAAAAGAAATTTCTAGAAAAGAATTGGAAATAATTGATAATGTTTGCGGTAAAACCGCAAAGGCGTTAGGATATAAAAAGCCATGAAGGCTTCTATTATTACAGTTTGTTTTAATGCAGAGGATACGATAGAGGATACTATAGGGTCTGTTTTGGGGCAGACCCACTCTGACGTTGAGTACATAATTATTGACGGTGAGTCGACAGACGGCACCTTAAAGATAGTTGAAAAATACAAAGACAGAATAGATAAGATTGTCTCAGAGCCGGATGAAGGGATTTTTGATGCGATGAACAAAGGGATAAAGATGGCTACAGGTGAGGTAGTTGGGATATTAAACGCGGATGATTTTTATGCTTCGCCCCGCGTTTTAAAAAAGGTAGTAGAAAAATTTAGAGCAACAAAAGCTGATTGCCTTTGGGGAGATTTGGTTTATGTAGGCCCCGATAATACAGAGAGAGTAATAAGGAGATGGGAATCTTCACCTTACAGGGGAGGGAAGTTCCAAAAAGGGTGGATGCCCCCTCATCCTACTTTTTTTGTAAAAAAAGAGATTTATGAAGAATACGGCGGCTTTAATAAAAAATTTAGGAAGGTTTCGGCAGATTACGAGCTAATGCTTCGTTTTTTGGAAAAGCATAAAATAAAGTCCGCTTATATTCCTGAGGTTTTGGTAAAAATGAGAGGAGGAGGGAACAGTAATAGAAGCATTAAGCAGGTAGTGATAGGCAACTGGGAGTGTTATAAATCTTGGGGGGCGAACGGGCTTAAGGTTTCTCCGTTTTTTATTTTTTTAAAACTGGGGAGAAAAATTAATCAATTTATTAACAAATAACTAATAATTTATGGCGAAAGGAAAAGTATTGGTAACGGGTGCGGGTGGATTTATAGGACATCATTTGGCTCGCTTTTTAAAAAAGAAAGGGTATTGGGTAAGGGGAGTTGATATAAAGTATCCCGAGTTTTCTGATTTGGATGACTTTGATGAGTTCCGGCTTTTAGATATGAGACATTTTAGAAATGCGATGGAAGCGGTGCACGGCATGGATTATGTTTACGCCCTGGCGGCCAATATGGGAGGAATAGGGTTTATCACTTTCCACAACGCAGACGTGATGCGGGATAATGTTTTAATCAATGTCAACACGGCCGAGGCGTGCTTTAGAGAGGGGGTGAAAAAAGTGTTCTTTTCCTCTTCTGCCTGCGTTTATCCCATAAGCAAGCAGACTGACCCGGATGTTACAGCTCTTAAGGAAGAAGACGCGTACCCGGCTGACCCTGATAATGAGTACGGCTGGGAAAAACTTTATAGTGAACGGGTTTACAAAGCTTACGAAAAGGACTTTGACCTTAATGTGCGGATAGCAAGGTTTCACAATATTTACGGACCGGAAGGGACATACGAGGGAGGAAGAGAGAAAGCGCCTGCCGCCCTGGCAAGAAAAGTTGCTTTAGCTAGTGACGGAGATTCCGTTGAGGTGTGGGGCGATGGGAAGCAAAGCCGCTCTTTCTGTTATATCGATGATTGCACGGAAGGGGTTTACAAACTTATGCAGTCGGATATTGAGCAGCCGCTAAATATCGGTTCTG
Source organism: uncultured Candidatus Saccharibacteria bacterium (assembly GCA_964401285.1). Taxonomy (GTDB): domain Bacteria; phylum Patescibacteriota; class Minisyncoccia; order Minisyncoccales; family CAYTKG01; genus CAYLVJ01. Next base: position 2,729 of record CAYNXY010000004.1, read on the forward strand.
ACAGGTTAATAACCATTAACGATTTTGTTGACCTGATAGCAGAAATTGCCGGGAAGAAAATTAAGAAAGAGCATGATTTATCCAAGCCGCAAGGTGTGCGGGGCAGAAATTCAGACAATACTCTTTGTAAGAAGCTTTTGGATTGGGAACCGGAGGTTTCTCTGGAAGAAGGGATGAGAGAAACCTACCAGTGGATAAAAAAAGAGTTAAAAGAGACGGGAAGGATATCGTAGACAAAAAAGCTTAATTAAAAAAATAAGGGCGAGCTTTGTGCTCGCCCCCTCTTTGTTCTAACTGAGAATATATGAAAGCATTATCCCCACCCAAAATGCAGTCCAGCTTTTTCTTTCTCCGAAAAGGTTAATCACGGCCATAATGGCTGAGGAAGCTCCGGAGATTATGCGGGATGCAGATTGGTTTATCGTCCCTGTTTCCCTGAGAGTAATAGTTATTCCTAGAAGGAGAACAAGGGCGACAATGTTAAAGATGTTTTTCATCTTTTATCACCTCCTTTCTAGCTGGATGGTAGCACGAAGGTGGGTTGAGTTCAAGGTTGCTCTTGTTGAAGCGGGACAGTTTAGATATAATGGGCAAAGTATAAAAAATAGTGTTTTTTAATGTCTAGGAAAAAAAGAATCTTACAAATATTTTTGCTTTTCTCTGACGCGGCCCTTATTTTTCTTACTCTCTTTTTGGCTTTAGGGATAAGATTTGGTGATTTTAGTTTTTTGCCGGGGCCGAACACCCGGGTATTCGTGTGGCACTTTGCTTTTGTGATGCCGATTTGGCTTCTTCTTCTTTATCTTTTGGATTTTTACCGGATTCCACCCGTTAAAAACATATTTTATTTTTTATGCGACATTTTTATTTTTGCTTTTTTAGCCGGGGTTTTTGCCGTTTTTTATTTCTACATCCAGCCGGAGAAAAAGATTACGCCCAAAACTATTCTTCTTTTGCATGTTTTCTTCTTTTGCGCTGCTATTTTGGCGGAAAGGTTGCTTCTAAAAGAAGTTTTGAGTTTAAAAAATTCAAAAGAAAAAGTAAAGGTTTTGGGGGAAGGGGTTGAGTTTTCCCGGGAAGAGGTGGGGGGAGCCGGTTTTAAAATAGTTGACGAGTTGGAGGAGGCGGACACGGTAGTAGTTTTGCCGGAGTTTTTAAAAAGAGAAGACGGGTTGAAGGAAAAGTTTAGCACGTTGCCGCTTTCTCTTAATTATGTGCGGTTTTCTGATTTTTGGGAGGAGGTGACAAAAAAAGTGCCTATCGGGAAGGTGGATGAGGCCTGGTTTTTGGAAAACGTTTCCAAAAAAGAAAGTAAAGTAGAAAAGATGGTTCGAAGGGTGTTTGATATGGGGTTTTTGCTTTTTGGTGCGGGGATTGGCGTTTTTTTATGCCCGCTTATCGCGCTCGCTATTAAGCTTGAAAGCAGAGGGCCTGTGATCTACAAGCAGGTTAGGGTGGGGAAAGGGGGAGGAAAGTTCACGCTTTACAAATTCAGGACAATGAAAGAGGGGGCGGAAGAAAACGGGCCCCAGTGGTCGGGGGAAAATGACTCGCGGGTGACAAAAACGGGCGGGGTTTTAAGAAAAACCCACCTTGATGAGCTGCCCCAGCTTGTTAACATTTTAAAAGGGGAGCTTTCTGTTGTGGGGCCCAGGCCGGAAAGACCCCACTTTGTTGAAAAACTTAAAAAGGAAATACCTTTTTACGATATCCGCCACTCGGTGCGGCCGGGGATTACCGGTTGGGCGCAGATTAATTACCCTTACGGGGCTTCCGTTAAAGATGCGAGAGAAAAATTGAAATATGATTTTTACTACATTAAAAATCGCTCCTTAGCTCTTGACGCGAGTATTCTTTTAAAAACAGCAAGGATTGTGGTTCGTGATCTTTTTAATATTGCGGAATGAATATGCTTTTTTTAAAAGTTAATTTGCCTAGTTTTTTAAAATCTCTTGACGACGGGGATATTATTTCTTAAACTAAAGGTAAGAAAAAATCTTACTTTTAGTTTATGACAACTAAAGATTTAAAAATAAAACTTTTCAGTTCAAGTCAGACAGTTTTTAATACTAAAGATGTTGCCTTGCTTTTGGAGGAAACGAGGCGTGATGCTTTAAAGTCCCAGCTTAATTATTACGTTAAAAAAGGTGTACTCCGGGCAGTCCGGAGAGGAATTTATGTTAAACCGAGTTATAACCCGTTGGAGCTTGCAACTAAAATATATACTCCCTCCTATATCAGCCTGGAAACGGTTTTAGAAAAGGAAGGAATTGTTTTTCAACATTATGAAACTATTTTTGTAATCAGCTATCTTTCTCGGGAGATAGAAGTTGACGGGCACAATATCAGATTCCGCAGGATTAAAGAGGAAGTTTTGTTCAATAAAAAGGGCATTGAGCAAAGAGAGAATTATTTTATTGCTCAAAAAGAAAGGGCATTTTTAGATGTGCTTTATCTTTACAAAAATTACCATTTCGACAATTTGGAGGCCCTAAATCGGCAAAAAGCGAAGACGCTTGTTAATATTTATCAGAATAAAGCGCTTAAAAAGAGAGTAAAGGCTTATTTAAGTAATGATTGATATTAATAAACATAGGGCAGTTTTAGTCCAGATTTTAAAAGATATTTATGCTGACATGGAGCTTTCTTCGCTTTTGGGTTTTAAAGGCGGGACAGCCTGTTATCTTTTTTATGATCTTCCTCGCTTTTCTGTTGATTTGGATTTTGATCTCTTAGATCCAGGGAAGGGGAATCAGGTTTTTAATAAAGTGAGAAAGACGGTTGAAGAATACGGAGAGGTTAAGGATCAAAGGAATAAAAGGTTTACTTTGTTCTTTCTTCTTTCTTACGGGAGAGGAAAAAGAAATGTCAAGGTTGAAATCTCTAAAAGAAAATCTCTAAGCTCCTACGGGGTAAAAAATTATTTAGGGATCTCCGTTCTTGTTATGCAAAAAGAAGATATGTTTGCCCATAAGTTGGTAGCTCTTACTAAAAGAAAAGGTATAGCTAATAGAGATCTGTTTGATATTTGGTTTTTCATGAAAAACCAATGGGGTATAAACGAGAAGATAATAAAAGCAAGGACAGGAAAGGGGGCTAAAGAATATCTTAAGAAGTGTATTTCACAAGTGAAAAAGGTTGATGAAAAATATATTTTACAGGGTCTGGGAGAAATGGTGGGCGAGGAACAGAAACATTGGATCAGGAAAAATTTGAAAAAAGAACTTTTGTTTTTAATGAACCTTTATCTAAAACAAGTTGAAGAATTTAACTCCCATTCTAAATAATATGTTTTTATTTAAAACTCTTCAGCTTTTTATTCTTCCCAGTGTGTTTGCGCCGACATTGATATTTTTGGGGATTTTGCTGCTCTTTTTTAAAAAACGCAAAAGGGGCAGGGTTTTGATTATTTGCGGGTTTTTGTCTTACCTTGTTTTTTCTTCAACTCCCACCGCTAACTTTTTAGTTGAAGGGCTTGAAGGCAGACACCGGCCCCTAGAGGAAGAGGGTTTGGGAGAGGCAGAAAAAGCAGTGATGCTTCTTGGCGGGAAGGAGGCAGATATTTTAAGAGCGGTGGAGGTTTTAAGGATTGCTGAGAAAAATAAAGATGTAAAAATCTTTATTGCCGGGCGGGACCCGCTTAACGCGGAAGATGAAAGTGGCAGGAGGGTAAAAAGATTTTTAGCGGAGAGAGGGGTAAAAGAAGAAAACGTTGAGGTGGAAGAAGAGTCAAGAACCACTTTTGAAAACGCAAAAAACATTAAAGAAATGGTGGGGGAGGAACCGTTTTTCCTTGTAACAAGCGCTTATCATATGCCGCGCTCTCTTCTAACTTTTAAAAAGTTGGACATGGAGCCGATTCCCGCACCTTGTGATTTTAAAAAGGAAAAACGTTCTAATTTTTTGGATTTTTTGCCCGATCCTGCTAATCTTTTAAACTCGGACCGAGCCCTTCACGAATATTTTGGAATGTGGTATTATAGGTTTAAATATTTTAAATAAACATGCAGGAAGAATCTAAAAAATCAAACGAGTATTACTACGAAGAGGTGGACCTTATGGAATACGTGAAGGTTGTTTTAAAGTGGAAATGGATGATTATCGGGCTTTTTGTGGCCGCGGTTGTTGTTGCCGGGTTAGTTACCTCCCTGATGCCTAAAGCGTACAAGGTGTCCACTTCTCTAGAGATAGGTGAGATGAGGGGCCCTTTGGAACCGCCCGCTCAAGTAGTGGAAAAGATAACATCTGTTTACGGGGCTGAGGCGGGGAGCAGGATTGACTTTTCGGGGAAAAAATACCCGGAGATAAAAGCGGAGAACCCGGAAGACACTCAACTTGTAAAAATAGAGGCGGAATCATCTGAGCCGGAAAAGGCCCGGGAAATTTTAAGAACAATAAACGGGATTATTATCGAGGAGCACAGGGAAAAGTTTCAAGAAAGCGTAGAGGAGACGGAAGAGGAGATAGAAGAGATTCAAGACGAGTTGACCCTTATTGAAACCCAAAAAATATATACGGAAGGGATTTCTGATTTGCAGATCAGGGTTTCCAATTTGAAAAATGTTTTAAACAGAGCGGAGGAGACGAAAGTGGTGAAAGAACCTTTAGTGCATGAGAGTCCCGTGGGGCCGAACACGAAGCTCAATGTGGCGGTTGCCGGAGTTTTGGCGCTTTTTTCAGGTGTGTTCATCGCCTTTTTTGCAGAGTGGTGGAAGGAAAACGCGTGAGGTAAGACATATTAAAATGACCGGGGTTAAAAAATAGTTAATAATTTATTTAATTAGCAAACCCATTTTTATGGGTTTTTTGCTTTTTAGCTCTTGGGGGAAGAGCGAAACTGACATTAAAGGCGAAAACTATTAAAAAGATTTAATTAAAACATTAAAAATCATTTATGAGAAAGATAAAAAAAGCGGTTATCACGGCGGCGGGGTACGGCACCAGGTTTCTTCCCGCTACGAAAAGCGTTCCCAAAGAGATGCTCCCCATAATTGATACCCCGATTCTTCAATACATCGTAGAGGAGGTGGTGGCTTCGGGGGTCGAAGACATAATCATTGTTACAAGGTACGGCAACGATGCGGTTGAGGACCATTTTGACTCTTTAGCGGAACTTGAGAGCTTTTTGGAGGAAAGAGGGAAGGAGGACCGGTTGGAAAGAATCCAGAAGGTGATGAAAAAGGCCAACATTGCTTTTGTGCGGCAGGGAAAGGAGCTTCCCTATGGAAATGGTTCGCCAATTCTGGCTGCCAAGCCGTTCATCGGGGATGATAACTTCCTGATGGCTTATGGGGACGACTTGACTATCCCCGAGGATGAGAACAATCCGGTGTTTAAACAGGTTAAAGACGAATTTGAGCAGAACGAGTGCGAGGCGGTGGTTGCAGTGCAGGAGGTGGAAAAGGAAGAAATTCAAAGGTACGCGACTGTTAAGTTTAAAGAGGGGAGCAAAAAAGAATTGGAAAGACAGATTGAAAAACCGGAGCCGGGGGAGGAGTTTTCCAACCTGGCGGTTTTTGGAAGGTATGCCTTAAGCAGCAAAATATTTGATTTTTTAAGCGAAGAAAACATTGGCAAAGACAATGAGCTCTGGTTTACGGATGCGATTGACGCTTTAGCCAAAGAGCACAAGGTTTTGGTAAAAAGAATCAAGGGGAAGTGGATGACAACCGGCGACCCATTGCGGTTTTTAAAATGTACGTTTGAATTCGCGCTAAGAAGAGAAGATTTGCGGGAACCCCTGCTTTCTTACTTAAAAGAGCGGATCTGCTAACTGTTTTTGGGCTAAGCGTCTAAAGCCATGAAATCTGGGTTTGGGAACGTGGTTTGTGATTATTTAGGTAAAACCTAAAAAAAGCAAAAGAAAAAAGAAGGAAACCCGGGATGTTGTTGCTTGAAGTCCTTTTTAACGTTACAATTAAATTGAAGGCAAAGGACTAATTAAATAAACATGGAAGAAGAGACAAAAATAGGGGTTGTGATCGGGGTTATTTTAGCTATTCTGGCAGGGCTCGGCTATTTCTTTTTGCAGGCAGGGTTTGATTTTATTGGAGGGAACATCCTTGTCGCTGTTTTCGGGATGGGGATATTTTTCGTGGCTACCGGCCCGAAGCTTCCGGTGATGATTGTGGGGCTTCTTGAAGACGCAAAAGAGGATGATTGATTCCTTGGGCTGCTTGGTGTCTGCCCAGTCAAATTTTTGGGAAAATATTGAATTTAAAGTTTTAAAACGAATTAGAGTTTAAGAAGCTTGTGGTGGAAGAAAAGAAGAAAGTTATGCTTTGCAGTGCTTGCCTGCTGGGGATAAAGTGCAGGTATGACGGCGGGAGCAAGCTTAGCAGGAAAGTTATTCGTTTGCTCCAAGAAAAGACATTAATCCCTGTTTGCCCCGAGGTGCTGGGAGGGCTTTCTACGCCGAGGGAGCCGGCCGAGCAAAAAGGGGGAAGGGTTTATTTAAAATCAGGAAAAGACGTCACCTCTAACTTTAACAAGGGGGCGAGAGAAGTTTTAAAAATTGCTAAGCTGCTAAACGTGAAGCAAGCAATTTTAAAGCAAAAAAGCCCTTCTTGCGGGTACGGCAAGATCTATGACGGGAGTTTTTCCGGCAAAATTATTCGAGGCAAAGGCATAGCTGCTTCTTTTCTTGAAGAGGCGGGGGTTGAGATTATAACTGAAGAGGGTTTATGACTCTAGAGTTTGGGGCGGAAGCTTTTAAACACCGACATTTTATTGAGGGGTGGGAGCGTACGGCTTCTTGTTGCATTTTTTTAAATTTGCTATACTAACTAACTAGGACTGAAACGAGGTTAATATTTAAACAATAACGACTAATTGGGGCTTACAGGTTCTTTTTAAAAAGGATAGGCGTAAAAACAAAAAGGTCTTTAATCAAAAATAAAAAAAGATACAAATATGAATTCTAAAATAGTTTCGGTGACAGGGGAAAGGTTGTTGCAGGAATGGTATTCTGTTTTTGCTCCTCAATCTTTTGCTCTTGCTTTGCAAGAAATTTTAAGTTTTATACCCAAGCTTTTTGTTTCTGCTCTTGTCTTTTTGGTCGGCTGGCTTATTGCTAGCGGTGTAGGCAAGCTGGTGAGCGGGCTTCTTAAATCAATGGGGTTTAACAGGTTTTTTGGAAAATCTGGCTGGCAAAAAGCTTTAGAGCGGGCTGAGATAGAAGTAGATGTTTCCCATTTCTTGGGAGCGGTGATTAAGTGGGTTCTGGTTTTTGTTTTCCTGGCGATGGCGGTGGAGATTTTGGGGCTCAATCAATTTGCCGGCTTCCTGAGCCGCGTGTTGGCTTTCATTCCGAATGTTATAGTTGCTGTTTTGATTTTTGTCAGTGCGGTTGTTATTTCCGATATCTTGGAGAAGATAGTGATAGCTTCTTTGGAAAAGGCTAACCTGGGATACACTAAGTTGGCAGGGCTTTTGGTCCGTTGGTCTGTTTTGAGCTTTTCTTTGTTGGCTATCCTGGTTCAGCTGGGGATTGCAAAAGAGTTAGTGTTGATTCTTTTCCAGGGGGTAGTTGGCTTCTTCGTTATTGCTTTCGGGCTTGCTTTTGGCCTTGGCGGCCAGGATATTGCCCGTGAGGTCTTGGAAAGGATTAAAAGAGAGATAGAGTAAGCTAAGAGGGGGGAGCTGACCGTTAAGATAGCAAAAATTTTAGTTTGACAAGTTGCCCTCTATTTGCTATTATAGAGGCGAGTGCGAAATGCTCCTAAGATGCAAAAGGCCCTCCCCCGAGGGTCTTTTGTTTTGGGAGTACTTGCCCTCTTTTTATTTTTTGATAAAATGAGAATGAACCGGGGGGCACGCACTCAAAATTATTTTAGGAGTTACTCCTCCGGTTCATTTTTTTATGAACTTTAAAAAGGTAAAAAAAGAACTTCCGGGAACGCGCGAAAATGTTTCTCTTCGCCCTTATACTACTTTTAAAATTGGCGGGCCCGCCCGCCTTTTTTGTGCTGCAGAAAGCAAGGAAGATATTATAAAAGCTCTCAAGACGGTTAAAAAGCATGATTTGCCCTTTTTTGTTTTGGGAGAAGGAAGCAACATCTTAGTTGCGGAGAGTGGGTTCCCCGGCCTTGTTTTAAGAATCAAAAACAAAGAGATTAAAAGAGAAGGAAACGTTTTAAGTGTTGGGGCCGGGGCTCCCCTTAGAAAAGTTGTTGATTTTTCCTGCCGGGAAGGGCTTTCGGGTTTAAGTTGGGCAGCGGGCATCCCGGGCACCGTAGGCGGCGCCCTGAGAGGCAACGCAGCCGCCTTCTCCGGGGATATGGCGGGGGTGGTTGGTGCAGTGGAGGTGTTTGACGCTCAGACAGGGGAGAAGCGCTTTTTAGAGGCCGAAGATTGTGAGTTTGGCTACAAGGAAAGTATTTTTAAGAAAAACCCTGAATTGGTGATTTTAAGTGCGCAGTTTAAGCTTGAAGAAGGCGGGAAAGAGAAGATAAAAGAAAGAATGGAGGCCCACCTTGCCTACCGCAAGAAGAATCACCCCTTAAGACACGCTTCAGCCGGATGTATTTTTAAAAACGTGGAAGGAGAAATCAAAGACAAAGATTTAATTAAAAGATATCCGCTTTTAAGAGAGTTTAACGAGAAGGGGATCGCGCCGGCTGGTTATCTTATTGAAAAAGTTGGGCTTAAAGGCGAGAAGAAGGGAGACGCTCAAATTTCTAAAGAACACGCCAACTTTATCTTGAACAAGGGGGAGGCCAGTGCGGAAGATGTGTTTTTTCTTATAAAAAAAGCAAAAAAGGAAGTGAAAAAAGTGTTTGGGGTAGAGCTTGAAGAAGAGATTAAGTATCTGGGGTTTGAAGGTTCTTGACTAACTTTTATTCTTCTGGTATAACTTAGATAGAATGAACTAGAAGAGGAGGTTTGAGGTGAAGGTGCTCGTTGTTCTTAACGGTGGAGGGTTTCAAAAGAGAGGTTTTTTAAGTTCTGCCACCCGGCAGTCATGTGAAGAGTGTTTGTCTATATTAAAGCAGCAAGAGAGAGAAGAAATTCTGACGGTGGTGACCGGCGGACATCTTTTTGGGGCGAAGCCGGTTTCTCGGGCCATGAAAGAATATTTGGTGGTGCGGGGTGTTTCTCATGAGATGATTGAGGAAGAGTGCTTCCCTTCCCGGGACACAACCGAGAACTTGAGAGCGGTTCTTCCCATCCTTAGAGAAAAATCACCTTCAGAGGTGATTGTGATTGCAACCTCTCTCGGGCACCGCAAGAGAGCAAGCTGGATTCTTGAGCATCTTCTCGAAGGAAACCGGCTTAAGATTAAAAAGTTGAGCTTTGTTGCTTCCGTCCCTGAGATGCGAGAAAGCATTTGGGAGCGGAGCGCTCAATTTCTCATCCAGTTTTTCCCTCTCGGACGGAGCCCTGTTTTTAAACTCGTCCGCTTCTTTGCTTTCAAGGCAGCAGGCGTGAAGGTTTAGGAGAGCAGGATATTTATTGGGCGGCACCGAGGGTGCCACCTTTTCTCTCTACTTAATTTATTTCCTGAAATCTGTTATTATGTAATATATAAGGTTAGTAAATAAAACATATGAAGCTTAAGATTCAGGGGACAAATATAGAAATCAATAAGGCGCTTAGGGAGTTTGTGGAAGAGAAGCTCGGTTCGCTTCGAAAGTTCCACGAAGATTTACGGACAAGAGACAAGCTGGAGGGGGACGGAATGGAAGAAAGGGTGGATATGGAGGTGGAGCTGGAAAAAACCCGGCCGGACCAAAGAAAAGGCAAGATTTTCCGAGCTGAGGCGCAGTTCCTGTTGTCCGGCAAGCTGTTTCGCTCGGAAGCGATAGAAAGTGATATAAAGTCGGCGGTGGTAGAGGTGAAGGATGAGCTGCAGCGTCAGATCAAGGAGTTTAAAGGTAAGAAAAGGGCTAAGCTTGAAAAAGGCGGGCGCCGCGCCAAAAAACAAATGTAACCCACATTCTTCGCGTAACCGTGCAATACCTGCCAGGCCATATTAATTTAGGTTCATGGATGGGCGTGCAACTGTGCAATACCAGGTGTTGCACAAGAGAATTATGTCGATTTTAAGTAAAATATTCGGAGATGCGCACAAGCGCTACCTCCGCTCAATAGAGCCGACTATAGAAGAAATCAACAACCTCGAACCTGAGTTCGAGGATTTTTCTGATGGGAAGATAAAAGAGAGGGTAGAAAAGATAAGGAAAAAAGTGGAAAAAGGGGAAAAGCTGGAAGAGGTTTTGCCGCAAGTATTCGCCCTTGTGAGAGAAGCGGGGAAAAGAACCCTCAAACAGCGTCATTATGACGAACAGCTCGCGGTGGGGGTTGCGCTCCACGAAGGGAAAATTACGGAGATGAAAACGGGAGAGGGGAAAACTTTGGCTGCTACTCTGGCTGCAACGCTCAACGCATTAAGCGGGGAGGGGGTGCATGTGGTAACGGTTAACGATTATCTGGCCCGGAGGGATACGGTTTGGATGGGCCAGATTTATAATTTACTGGGGCTTAGTGTGGGCTGCCTCAACCACGAGCAGGCGTTTATTTACAATCCGGAGTATAAAAAGCCGGATGAAGGGAAAGACAAGGTGCGGGACCGATTGGGTGGATTCAGAGTGGTGGAGGATTTTCTTGAGCCCTGCTCAAGAAAAGAGGCCTATGCTGCGGATATTACTTACGGCACTAATAACGAGTTCGGGTTTGATTATTTGAGGGACAACATGGTTAAGCGCCCGGAGGATAAAGCACAGCGGGGGTTTAATTTTGCTATCCTAGACGAGATTGATTTTATTCTTATTGATGAAGCGCGGACCCCGCTTATTATCTCTTCCCCGGACCGCACACCTTCCGCCCTTTACAAAAAATTCAGAGGGTTGGTTAAAAAGCTGAAGCCGAGAAGAGATTACGAGGTTGATGAGGAGAAGAGAACGGTTTCTCTCACGCAGGAGGGTATAGACCGGGTGGAAGAGATGCTGGGGAAGAAAAACATCTTTATGGAAGAAGGCATTGATTACCTGCATCACTTGGAGCAGGCGCTTCGGGCCCAGGCGGTTAACCCGAAGGACGGGAAGCCCCTTTTTGCAAAAGACAGAGATTATATCATAAGAGACGGGGAGGTGGTTATTGTTGATGAATTTACAGGCCGGTTGATGCCGGGAAGGCGCTGGTCCGGAGGGCTGCACCAGGCCGTGGAGGCCAAAGAAAGGGTGGAGATCCAACCCGAGTCAAGGACTATGGCCAAGATTAGCTTTCAGAATTTGTTCCGCATGTATGATAAATTGTCAGGCATGACAGGAACGGCTGTCAGTGCGGCGGAGGAGTTTGACAAGGTATACGGATTGGATGTTATCTGCATTCCTACCCACCGGCCGGATATTAGAGAGGATTTGGATGATGCTATTTATAAAACAAAAGAAGGTAAATACCGCGCCCTCCTGCAGGATATTAAAAAAAGGCATAAGAAAGGCCAGCCCCTTTTGATCGGCACCCGCTCCATTGAAAAAAATGAAGAATTGGCCCGAGTTTTAAGAAAAGAGGGGCTAAACCCCCGGGTTTTAAATGCTAAACACCATGAAAAAGAAGCCCAGATTATTGCTCAGGCAGGTCAGTTGGGAGGGCTGACAGTGGCGACCAATATGGCCGGCAGAGGGGTTGACATTGTCCTAGGGGGCAACCCGCCCGACAAAAAAGAGGCGGAAAAAGTAAAAGAGTTGGGAGGGCTGCATGTGGTCGGCACGGAAAGACATGAGGCAAGAAGAATTGACAATCAGCTTCGGGGCCGGGCCGGCAGGCAGGGAGACCCGGGCTCGAGCCGGTTTTACCTTTCCCTGGAAGATGAACTGCTTCGAGTTTTTGGCGGAGAAAGGGTGCGGATGGTTATGGACCGGCTTAATTTACCCGAAGACGAACCGATCCGAGCTCCGATTGTCAACCGAGCGGTGGAGGCGGCTCAAAAAAAGATTGAAGGCGCTCATTTTGATGCTCGGCGCCATCTGCTTCAGTATGATAATGTTTTGAACAGGCACCGGGAGGTTTTTTACGGAAAGCGGGAAGAGGTGCTTTGCATGTCGGAAGAAGAGGTGGCTGAAGAAATAAAAAAGATGTTTGAGGAGCAGGGGCCGGGGGAGGGTAAGTTTGAAGAAATTAGGAATGAGCTGGGAGAGGGGGTGTTTAAAGCTTTACATCGACTTTGGCTTCAAATTATGGATTTTTATTGGATGCAGCACCTTGAAGACATGGATTGGCTTAAGGATTCGGTACGGCTGCGTGTTTACGGGGGGTTGGATCCTGTGGTAGAATACAAAAAAGAGGGGTACGAGATTTTCCAAGGGATGATGGAGGAAACCCGGGAAGCGGTTGTTAACGCAGCGGTTAACCTGAGGCAAAAAAAAGAGCAGAGCAAATTGGCCTCCTCGGTAGGGAAAAAGATTCTAAAAAAAGGGTAAGCTATTTGACAAACCAATTCTAAAATGTTTAAATAGAACGGATAATAGTTATAAAATCCGCTTAAAATGATTTATGATTACAAAAACATAGCCGAAGATGTGCTCGACGGTCTTAAACCCCGCACCCGGGAGGTTTTGGTGCGTCGTTTCGGGCTGGGGAATGACAATAAAGAGACCCTGCAGGCAATTGGAGAAGATTACGATGTGACCCGGGAAAGGATAAGACAGATTGAAAGTTCAGGGCTTTCCGAGGTGAAACCCAGAAGGAGAAAATTCAACTCTGTTTATGATTTTTTCGGCAATCAGCTGCGGGTAGCTGGCGGGATAAGACGGGAGGACATCTACCTTTCCATTTTAGGCCCTTCCACACAGAAAAATTACATCTTTTTTCTTTTGATGCTTGAAGAAAGCCTTAAAAGGGTAAGGGAAACAGAATCTTTTTATACTCTTTGGACCCACAACTCCTCACTTTTGGAGGATGCCCAGGAAGCGCTCGATTTTGTTACTAAAAAACTGGAGAAAAAAGGTAAACCGGTGCAGGATAGAGAGCTCTACCAAATAGTTGATGCGGACTCCCCCTTCTTTTTAGAGGTTCTTAATGCTTCTAAAAAAGTAGCTAGAGGCCCCCAAGGGCTTTGGGGTCTTTCTGACTGGTCTCTTATCAAGCCGAGAGGAACAAAAGACAGAAGCTACATCGTGCTTAAAGAAAAAGGGAAACCGCTTCATTTCCGGGAGATAGCAAAAATTATAAATGAAGGGAGTATCTTTTCTAATGGGACGAAGATTCACCCTCAAACGGTGCACAACGAACTTATAAAACACCCGGAATTCGTTCTTGTGGGGAGAGGTACTTATGCTCTCCGGGAGTGGGGCTACAAGCCGGGTACGGTAAAAGAGGTAATTGAGCGTTTGTTAGAAGAGAACGGGCCGATGGAGCAGGAGGAGCTTGTAAAAGAGGTGCTTGAAAGGAGGATGGTTAAAAGAAACACGGTTCTTCTTAATTTGCGTAACGGAGAAAACTTTGTACGCGGTGAAGACGGGAAATATACCTTGGCCTCTTAAAAAACAATTCTATGGACAATGCGAGGTTAATTTTGGAGACAATAAATGAGGTGAGCCGCATTTTTGAGGATGTGTTTTTTCCTGTTCTTAAGGCCTGGTGGTGGGTTCCCCTCCCTTTTCTTCTGGTTCAGTCGGCCTGGAAAGCGTGGCTTCATTGGAGACGGCTTAAAAATTACAAGGAAAGAGATTGGATTCTTTTAGAAATCAAGCTGCCGGAAGAGATAAGAAAACCGATTCGGGCTATGGAAGACGTTTTCACCTCTATGTACGGGGTTGCTCTGGAGCACTCCCCTTCTGTGAAGCGGGAGGAATGGATTGAAGGGGAGGATTCCAAGCTTTACACTACTTTTAGTTTGGAGATAGTGGGTATTGACGGGAAGGCCCACTTTTTTATTTGGCTGGAAAGAAATTTGCGGGATACCGTGGAGTCCATTTTTCACGCCCAGTATCCGAACATAGAGTTCAGGCCGGTGGAGGATTATACCAAAAGAGTGCCCCAAGATATTCCCAATGAGGAGTGGGATTTGGAGGCCAAGGACTGGGTACTTAGTGAAAACAGCGTTTATCCTTTGAGGACTTATAAAGATTTTAAAGCGGAGTCGGAATACAAAGAAGAAGGGCTGGTTGACCCCATGGCCCGGATTTTTGAAGGGTTTGCCCGCCTTAAAAAGGGGGAGCAGGTGTGGCTTCAGTTTACTGTGAGAGATGCGGGTAACGATTGGAGAAAAGAAGGGGAAAAGATAAGAGACGAACTGGCAAGAAGAGAAAAGAAAGAACCTGCGCCTCAAAAACCAATAATTTTAGACGCCTTAGATATTCTTCTTTTTGGGATTCAAGAAGAGAAGGAAGAAAAACCCAAAGATATTATGCCTCCGGAAATGCGGCTTACCCCCATGGAAAAAGAAACGATTTCCCAGATTGAAGAAAAAATGGTTAAACAGGGGTACAAAGTAGGAGTGCGGATTGTATATCTAGCCCGCAAAGACGTAATGTACAAACCGCACATCGGGATCCCTATTAGTTTTTTAAGCAGTTTGGGCACCGGCGACCAGTATCTTAAACCTTATGGGCCCAGCATGACCAAGGTTAAAAGTGTGTTTAAAGTTTTTGGACTTGATAAAAGGAAAGCTTTTCTTAAAAAAAGAAGGGTTTTTAGAAATTACCAGCTGCGGACAGGCCCGGAGTTCCCAAGAAAAGGCGGGATCTCCGTTTTAACACCTGATGAGCTTGCTACTCTTTTCCATTTCCCGAGCAGGGTCGTGGCGCCGGGGCCTTCGATGGAGAGGATAGAACACAAAAGAGGCGGGCCGCCGCCCACCCTCCCCGTGGAGGAATAAATTTAGTTAAGAACAATGTCTGAAGTTAATTATTTTGGCAAAACGACTTTCCGCAACGAAGAGAAAAAATTCGGGATTAAAAAAGAAGACAGGCGCCGGCATTTTTATGTTATCGGGAAGACGGGGATGGGGAAAACCCATACTTTAAAAACAATGGCCATTAATGATATTCGGGCCGGCCGGGGGGTAGGGTTTGTTGACCCGCACGGCGAGGCGGCTGAAGAACTTTTGGATTTCGTGCCCTCGGAAAGAATAAACGATGTTGTCTATTTCAATCCGGCTGATATAGAGCACCCCATCTCTTTTAACGTGATGGAGGAGGTGAGCTTAGAAGAAAAACACCTTGTCGCCTCCGGTCTCTTGGGGGTTTTTAAAAAGATATGGCCTGATGTGTGGTCAGCCCGGATGGAGTACATTTTAAGCAATACGCTTTTAGCCCTTTTGGAATACCCCGGTTCCACCCTTTTGGGGATCAACCGGATGATGGGGGACGCTGATTACAGAAAGAAAGTGTTGAAACACATTGAAGACCCGGTGATAAAGGCCTTTTGGACCAAGGAGTTTGCCCGTTACAGCCAACAGTACGCAGTGGAGGCCACGGCCGCCATTCAAAACAAGATCGGTCAGTTTATTTCCGCTCCTCTTGTGCGAAATATTGTAGGCCAGGTTCGCTCTTCAATTGATATGAGGAAGGTGATGGACGAGGGGAAAATACTCATTATCAACCTTTCCCAAGGGATGGTGGGAGAAGATGCTGCTTATCTTTTGGGCGGGCTGGTGCTTACCAAACTGCAGATGGCGGCTATGTCGCGGGTAGACATGCCGGAAGAGGAAAGAAAGGACTTTTTCTTGTTTGTGGACGAATTCCAGCATTTTGCCACCCGTTCTTTTACCAATATTCTTTCCGAGGCCCGCAAGTACCGGCTCAGTTTGCACCTCGGCCATCAGTATATAGCCCAGATGGAGGAAGAGGTGCGGGATGCTGTGTTCGGTAACGTGGGGACTATTGTGTGCTTTAGAATCGGAGCTGAAGACGCAGAGTGGGTGGAAAGAGAGTTCGAACCTTATTTTTACGCCCGGGATTTGGTTAACCTTCCCAAGTATAACTTTTACGTTAAACTCATGGTAGACGGTGTTTCCACCCGCCCCTTTTCCGGGGAAACTCTTCCGCCCTTTGAGCCGCTTGTAAAAAGCAACAAGGAAAAAATTATCAGGGTTTCGAGAGAAAGATACGCAAGCGAGAGGGGAGAGGTGGAAGGCAATATCAAAAAATGGCTGGGGTTTTTGGATAATGTTGAGGTTCAAAAACCAAGAGAACTTTATGATATAACTTGTTCCATTTGCGGCAAGCCGGACAAGGTTCCCTTTGAGCCGGACCCTGACAGGCCTGTTTATTGCAAGTCGTGCCTTAAAAAGGTGCAAAGGGGCGAGATAAACCCTCCGAAAAAAGTGGACTCTTCTAAAGCCAAAACACAAGCTAAGGGGGGGGAATCCGAGGGCGACAAAAAGAGTTCGAAAGAATCGAGTAAGAAAAAATCAGGCAAGAAAAAACCAGAAAAAACAAAAGCTTCTAAAAAGAATAAGGGAGGGCCCAATTTGGACAAAGTGAGAGCCGCGCTCAAGGAAGCCCTTGCCCAAAGAGAAAAAAATGCAGAAAATAACTGACCTTAATTTAAAAGGAAAACGTGTTCTCGTGAGGTGTGATTTTAATGTGCCTCTCAGAGAGGGGGAGGTGGTTGATGATTTCAGGATAGAAAAAACAATCCCCACAATAGAGTGCATTATTAAAAAAGGCGGTAAGCCGATATTGATGTCGCACCTGGGCCGGCCCGGAGGCGAAAGAAAAGAGAGTTTATCTTTAGCCCCGGTGCAGGACAAGCTTTTAGAACATTTGGACCTTTCAGTAACTAAAGCCAGGACCTCGATTGGTGCCGAGATCGAACGTTGGACAGAAAAGATGCAGCCGGGAGAGGTTCTCCTTCTTGAAAACCTCAGGTTTCACAAGGGGGAAACGGAAAACGATGAAAGGTTTGCCCGGCGTCTGTCCCGCCTGGGTGATGTTTACATTAATGAGGCCTTCAGTGTTTCTCACAGAAACCACGCTTCCATTGTCCTGCTTCCTGAAATTTTACCTTCTGCTCCCGGAATTCTTTTTTTAAAAGAGATAGAAGCGCTGTCCAAATTGAGAAAAGAGCCGGAAAGACCATTGGCCGGGATTATTGGCGGGGCTAAACTGGCAAAAAAGATGGGGCCTATCCCCGGGCTGCTCAAGACGGTTGACCTTCTTTTTGTAGGAGGGAAGGTCGGTGAAGTTTTAAAAAGATATAGGGAGAACGGTGAGATTGAAGAGGGTCTTAGGGAGATTGTGGAAAAGATTGACCTTGCGGACGAGAAGATGTTTTTACCACTTGATGTTATAGCGCGAAAAGGGAAGATATGTGATATCGGGCCGGAAACGATAAAAGTTTTTAAGAAAAATATTAAAAAAGCAAAAACCGTTTTTTGGGCGGGGCCTTTGGGGAACATAGATTTGGAGGAGTTTGAAACGGGTTCAAAAGAGATAGCAGCAGCTGTCGGGGAGCTTGAGGGTTTTTCCGTTGCCGGAGGTGGCGATACGGTTTCTTTTCTGCGTAAAAACGGGTTGGATAAGAAGTTTGACCACATTTCAACTGGTGGCAGTGCCCTGCTTAAATTTTTAAGCGAAGGGACGCTGCCCGGCTTGGAAGCGCTTGATTATGAAAAAGCAGTTTAGTGCAGCTCAAAAAGCTATTCAAAAAGCGTGCCGGGAAAAGACCCCGATTTATCTTTTTGGAGACGGTGACCTGGACGGGATTTCCTCTGTTCTTATTGCGGAACGGGCCTTGGAAAGAATTGGAGGGCATGTTTCTCTTTGTTTTTTCAGTGACAGGCAAGAGCGGGGATACGGGTTGAGCAACCATTATCTCCGTCTTTTGGGAAAGCAAAAGCCGGGGCTTCTTTTAATTTTTGACTGCGGCACCGGCAATAGAAAAGAGGTGGAAAAGATTAAAAAACAGGGGTTTGAAGTGGTGATTGTGGATCATCACGAGCCGACAGGCCCTCCGCCTCGATCTTTAGCGCTCATCAATCCCAAGCTTGAAGAGGAAAACCCTTTCCGTAATTTATGTGCAGCTTCACTCTCTGCCAAGCTGGCTAGAAAAGTACTCGGGGCAAAGATTGAGGAGGAAGATGAGGATTTTTTCTCTGTATTGAGCTCTTTTGCTACCATCACAGACCAGATGGAGAGAGACGCACTCAACCAAAAGATTATCAAAAAAGGAATTGAAACCCTGTCTCGAGCGGACCTGCCTATTTTTGATGTTCTTTTAGAGATGGTCCCTGCGGGCAAAAGGATTACGGCGGAGACCGTGGAAAGATATATTACTCCTCTGCTTTCTTCGGCTCCGCAAAACACCGCTTACCTTCTTTTTAAAGAAACCTCTGCCGGTAAGATTCGAGAGGTGATAGAACTTCTCAAAGAAAAAAGGGTGCTTCAAAAAGAAAGAGTGGAAGAGATTGTAAGAGAGGTTAGGAACCGCCTGGATTTTGACTCCCCGCTTATTTTTGAGGGGGACAAGGAGTGGCCTCTTTTTTTGGCAGCGAGAGCCGCATCTCACCTTGTAAGCGAATTTGAGAGGCCGGTTTTTCTTTACCACAAGGGGGAAAAGACAAGCCAGGGGTCAGCCCGTGCTCCTGCAGATTTTGATCTTTTGGCAGCAATGGAGCCGTGTGCTAATCTTTTAATCAACTGGGGAGGGCACAGGCAGGCAGCGGGGTTCGGGCTAAAAAACAAAAACCTTGCCAAGTTTAAGCAGCGCTTAGTAAAAGAAATTGAAGAGTAATAAAAAAGAAAAATTTATAATTTATACGGACGGAGCCTCTCGGGGCAACCCCGGCCCGGCTGGTGCGGGGGTTGTTTTTGCAAAGCCCGGCGGGAAAGTGCTTAAAAAGTACGATAAATACTTAGGGGAGAAAACAAATAACGAGGCGGAGTATGAAGCAGCAATCTGGGCTCTTAATAAATTTAAGGCGCTTTTCGGCAAGAAAAAAGCTAAAAAAGCAGAAATAGAACTGAGAACTGATTCTGAACTTTTGGAAAAGCAGATGAACGGGCAGTTTAAGATCAAAAGTGAGGAACTTTCAAGCTTGTTTTTGGAGCTTTGGAACCTTCGCCTTGATTTCGGGAAGGTGGAAATAACGCATATCGGCCGGGAGAAGAATAAAAAAGCAGACCTTTTGGCTAACGAAGCCCTGGATAGAGAGCTGGGGCAGAAAGGGTTGTTTTAGCTTTAAAACACGCTTGTTTAAGTTTTATTTTTCTGTTAAAATCAAACAATGATTATTATCGGTGACAAAGAAAAAAGAAAGGACGGGGCTGGAGGGGACTCTTACGAGGAACTGGAAAAATTTTCCAAAGAGATAATCGGTTTGGGCCAAAGGATTGAAAACAAACTGGAAAAGAAGGGGGAGCTTGAAGGAATGATCAGGGCTAAAGAGCAGGAGTTTAACTCTTTAAGAAAAGAAATATTCAGTTTAAAGAACCAGCTTTCCAAGGTGAAAAGCGAGTTGATGGAGCTTGAAAAACAAAGAAAAGAAGCACTGGAGGAAAGAGAAGAATTATGAAAAATTTTACCTCGGACCAGTTCCGGAAATTATTTTTGGATTTTTTTAAAAAGGAAGGGCACAAAGTTGTGCCTTCTGCTTCACTTATTCCGGCTGACCCGACTTCTCTTTTTACCTCGGCCGGGATGCAGCAGTTCGTCCCTTATTTCTCCGGGGAAAACACACCTCCTTACAGGCGGGCTTGTTCGGCACAGAAATGTTTGAGGGTGGATGATGTGGATGAGGTGGGGGATAGCACTCATCACACTTTTTTCGAGATGATGGGGAACTGGTCTTTCGGTGATTATTTTAAAGAAGAGGCGATTAATCTTGCTTTTAAGTTTTTAACTCAAGAATGTGGTTTTTCTGAGGACAGGTTGTGGATTTCAATTTTTAAGGGTGAAGGGGATATTCCCCGCGACGAGGAGGCGGAGGAATTGTGGAAGGGGTTGGGGTTTCCAGAAGAGAGGATATTTGAATACGGGATGGAAGATAATTTTTGGGGCCCCGTTACCGCCACCGGTCCATGCGGGCCTTCTTCCGAGATTTTTTATGAAAAAGAGGGAGAACCCTGCGGGCCTGATTGCCACCCTAACTGTGACTGCGGCCACTTTGTTGAAATTTGGAACCTTGTTTTTATGGAGTATGATAAGACCAAGGGGGAAGAGTTTAAAAAATTAAGCCAGCAGAATGTAGATACCGGCCTCGGATTGGAAAGAGTTATTGCTGTTTTGCAGGATAAAAAAACCGCTTACGAAACAGACCTTTTTTGGCCCGTTTTAAAAAAGCTGGAAACACTTTCCGGGGAAAGTTATGAAGAGAGCCCCAAAAAATTCAGGGTTATTGGAGACCATTTGAGAGCAGTGTGTTTTATTGCCTCCTGCGGGATTTTGCCTTCTAATACCGACCGGGGATATGTTTTAAGAATGCTTCTTCGGCGGATGTTCAGGCATGTCCGGGAGCTCGGGCTTTCCACCCTCAAGTACGAGGAGCTTGTAGGAGAGATTGCAAGGATATATGGTCCTACCTACGAGGAGGTTGAAGAAAAGAGAGAAGAAATAATAGAGATTATCGAAAAAGAGGAGAAAAAATTCGGCAGGACTTTGAAAAGAGGCCTGGCGGAGTTTAAAAAACTAATTGAAGAGAAAGAACAAAAAAGAATTTCGGGCGAGGAGGCCTTTGACCTTTATCAAAGCTATGGTTTTCCTTTAGAGCTTACCTCGGAAATGGCGCGGGAAAAAGGATTTACTGTTGACGAGGAGGGGTTTGAACGGGCGTTTGAAAAACATCGTGAAGCTTCAAGAGCAGGGGCAAAGAAGAAGTTCGGCGGGGTGGGGATTGAGGATCTGGAAGATGAAGAGCAGGCGGCTGAGGCGAAAAAACTTCACACCGCAACACACTTGCTTCAGGCGGCTTTGAGGGATATTTTGGGGGAGCATGTAAAGCAGATGGGGTCCGATATCACACCGGAGCGGCTGCGTTTTGATTTTTCCCACCCCAAGCCCTTGACCGGAAAAGAGATTAAAAAAGTGGAGGACTGGGTCAACGATAAAGTAGAAAAAGGGTTTGAGGTGAGCTGCAGGGAGATGCCCTATGAGGAGGCGGTGGAGTCGGGCGCACTAGCCTTTTTTAAGGCAAAGTACCCTGAAACAGTGTTTGTTTACAGCATTGGAGGGGACGAATCTGTTTCCAGAGAGCTTTGCGCCGGGCCTCATGTTAAGAACACAAAAAAATTGGGCCGCTTTAAAATCGTGAAAGAGGAGTCCATAGGGGCCGGGATGCGGAGAATACGAGCGGTTCTTCGTTAAGCAGTTTAAAGTTTTATTTTAGGATTTAAACGTTAATTTTTAAAAAATATGGCGCGTAAAAAAATGTATGATGTGAGGCCTCCCAGCGGGAGATCCTCGACATCTCTTAAAAAAAGCAGTTCAAGAAAAAGAAGGAGAGGAAAGGGCGCTTCTTCCACGCGGAAGATTATCCCGGGGAAGGCCTTTTCGTTTCTTAACGTGGGAGCATTTTTCCTTATTTTACTTTTAGGAGGGGCTGCCTATCTTCACTTTACGGCTTCCGCCCGTGTTATGCTCCGCCCCGCTTTTAATGATTTATCTTTTAACAAGGAGGTGCTTGCGCGGACAGATATTGAGGAGCCGGATTATGAAGAGGCCTTGATTGGAGCTAAACTTTTATCCTCTGCAAAAGAGGTTTCAGATAGTTTTTCAGCTACCGGAACCAGCGAAACGGCCACTAAAGCCCGAGGGACCGTAACAGTTTTTAATAAGTATAACGATGGACAAATTCTAGTTGAAAACACTCGTTTTCTTTCGGCGGACAGCAAGCTTTTTTACTCTCAGGAAAGAATTACCGTTCCCGCCGGGGGGACAACAGAGGTGGAAGTGGTGGCTGCTGAGGCGGGGCCTAGCTATAATATCAAGCCGACAACATTTTCTGTGCCCGGGCTTTTGGGTTCACCTCGCTACACCTCTGTTTATGCAGAATCGGAAGAAAACATGCAGGGAGGGAGCGAAGGGGAGGTAGCGGTGGTAACGGAGGAGGATATTGAGAGGGCAAAAGAAAAGCTTATTCAGAAAGCCGAAACAGAGTTTGCAAATGAATTTTTAGCGACGGCTGACTCTTCCTTCACAGCTCTTCCGGACTCAGTTGAAGTTGAAATTGTTGAAAGCTCTTCTTCCGCCGAAGCCGGCACAGCTGTGTCCGACTTTTCTGTTACTCTTGAGGTAGAGGGGCGGGCTTTAGCTTACAATGAAGAGGAAGCTCAGAAGCTGGTTGAGATGTGGCTTAAAGAAAAGAAGGGGCAAGGTGAGTTCTTAAAAGAGGGCAGCAGGGTGGTGAATGTTTCTGTCGCGGGGGATGATGTCCAGTCAGGAAGAATTGAGCTTAAAATGGAGGTAAAAGCCACGCTGGTTAAAGAGTTGGACAAAACGGATTTAAAGAGAAAATTAATGGGTAAAACTATCGGGGAGGCAAGAAGCTTTTTCGCTTCTTATCCTCAGGTACGTGAAATGGAAGTTGAGATATTCCCTTTTTGGGTTAAAAGGATTCCGGATGACCCGACGCGCTTGGATTTAAACATAACCCTTGACTAAAGATTTGACTTTTGTTAAAAAATCAATAATAATACGAAACGACTAAATGAAGCAAGAAAAAATTAAAAAAGAAGGGCAGGTGATCGAAGCCCTTCCGGATTTGCGTTTTAGAGTACGGCTGGAGAACGGCGATGAGGTTCTTGCCAAGCTAGCCGGCAAACTCAGGATGTATCGGATAAAGGTTTTACCCGGTGACCAGGTTGAAGTAGAAATGAGTCCTTACGATAAAACGCGAGGAAGAATAGTTTGGAGAAAAAAATGAAGGTAAAAAGTTCAGTTAAAAAAATTTGTAGACACTGTCAGATAGTGCGCAGAAAGGGCACCGTTTACGTGATTTGCAAGAAAAACCCCAAACATAAACAAAGACAAGGATAACTTTTATTTTACGACTTAGTTATGCCAAGGTTAGCAGGAATTAACATCCCAGACGGGAAGCAAATACAAATCGCGCTCACCTACATTTACGGGATAGGTGATTCTTTGGCAATGGAAATTTTAGAGCAAGCCGGGGTTGAACCCACCAAGGAAGCTAAAGAATTAACGGCCGAGGAAAGAAGAAAAATCCAAAGTATTATTGAAAAGAATCACAAGATTGAAGGTGAGCTTAAACGCCGGGAGCGGGAGAATGTAAGAAGGTTGAAGGATATTGAGTGCTGGCGCGGGGTGAGACACGAAAAGGGGCTTCCTGTGCGGGGCCAAACCACAAGAGTCAACAGCCGCACTGTACGCGGTAATGTGAGACACACTATGGGCTCCGGCCGTAAGGCAGCGCCTAAACCAACATAAACGTTGTTGATATAGCCGGGCGCACCAATGTAGCCGTGTGCACCAA
>CAYNXY010000004.1:26202-54003 GCA_964401285.1 uncultured Candidatus Saccharibacteria bacterium
CCAACATAAACGTTGTTGATATAGCCGGGCGCACCAATGTAGCCGTGTGCACCAACATAACATTTTTTATATTATGGGCAAGAAAAGAGTAGCCAAAAAAACAAAAGAGGAGTTACTGGCTGAAAAAGAAAAAGTTGATAAAACGCTGGAAAAGGAAGCCAAGGTGAAAACGAAGAGAAGGACCCGAAAAGGAAGAATATACATTAATTCCTCTTACACCAATGTTATTATGACCCTCACTGATGAGACAGGTAATGTTTTGGCGTGGGCGAGTGCCGGCTCTTTAGGGTTTAAAGGAACCAAAAAGTCAACTTCTTATGCTGCATCCAAGGTTGCGGAAATGCTTGTTAAAAAAGCGGAAAAAATTGGTGTTAACGAGGTTGACGTAATAGTGAAGGGGCTCGGCTCCGGCCGTACTTCTACTTTGAAATCATTGGCCAATTTCGGTCTGGAAATAAATTCTATCAGAGACGAGACACCAATTCCCCACGGAGGGGCTCGTCCACCTAAACCAAGAAAGCATTAATTTTTATGTCAGATTCAAAATGTAAAATTTGCAGGAGAGCGGGGGAGAAGCTTTTTTTAAAAGGAGAAAAATGTTATTCTCCCAAGTGTCCTATTGTCAAAAGGCCTTACGCCCCCGGGTTTCAAGGCAAATCAAAAAGAAGGAAATACTTGTCAGAATACGGAAAACAGCTGCGGGAAAAACAAAAGCTCAGACATTTTTATAATCTCAAGGAAGGGAAATTCAAAAGATATGTCAAAGAAGCTTTAAACAGAAGCGGCAAGGGGGGTGATAACAGGGAATATTTTGTAAGAACACTGGAGAAACGACTGGATAATGTAATTTACCGGTTGGGTTTTGCCGATTCGAGGCCTCAAGCCAGGCAGTTGGTTGGCCATGGCCACTTCAAGGTTAATGGAAGAAAAGTTAATATTCCTTCTTACGAAGTGCAGGTGGGAGACAAGATTTCTCTTAAGGAAAGCTCCACGAACAAAGCGGGTTTTGCCGAACTTCAAATGAAGCTTAAGAACCACGAACTCCCGGACTGGCTCAGGGTGGATATTGAAAACCTGGAAGGGGAGGTTGTGAGCGACCCGACTCTTGAGGAGGTCTCCTTTCCAGTAGAGATTTCAAATATTTTTGAATATTATTCACGCTAATTTAAGCAATAAACATGATTCCACTTCCTGAAAAAACAAAAATAAAAAAGGAAGAAGAAAACAAAGCCGATTTTATCATCAGTGGGCTTTACCCGGGGTATGGTACTACAATAGGCAACAGCTTGCGGAGAGTTTTGCTTTCTTCGATAGAAGGCGCAGCAATTACAAAGGTTAGAATGAAAGATGTAGACCATGAGTTCTCAACGATGTCGGGGGTGAGGGAAGATGCGGTTAACATTCTTTTAAATCTTAAGGGCGTTCATTTTAGAAAGTTTACTGAAGAGCCGATAACAGCTGAGCTTAAAGTTTCAGGAGAAAAAGAAGTTACAGCCGCTGACTTTGACATCCCCTCTCAGCTTGAAATAGTTAATGGAGACCATCACATCGCAACCTTGACGGACAAGAAGGCCTCCTTAGAGATGGAGGTTGAAGTGACCCACGGTGTTGGTTATGAACCGGCTGAGAAGAGGGAGTCCGGTGCGGAGATCGGTTCTCTTAATCTTGATGCCGTTTACAACCCGGTATCAAAAGTTTCTTTTAAGGTGGAAGCGATGCGAGTTGGAGAAAGAACCGACTTTGACCGCTTGACCCTTCATGTTGAAACTGACGGCCGCATCGGGCCGGAAAAGGCCTTTAAAAATGCGGTAGAAATTTTGAAGGAGCATTTTTCAAGCATAGAGATAAAGCCGGAAGAGGAAAAGCCGGAAACAAAAGAGGAAGAGGAAGAGGAGGCAGAAGATAAAGAAGAGACAGAAGAAGAGGTAGATCCGTCCGATGTTGAAGTTGATGAGCTGGACCTTACAAACAGGGTAAAAAGTATTTTAAAAGAAAACAGGATAAAAACCTTGGCCGGGCTTGCAGCTCGCAGTGAAGAGAATATAGGGGAGATGGAAGGGATCGGCCCTAAGAGCTTAGAAAACATTAAAAAAGCGCTGAAGAAAAGAGATCTGAGCTTGAAATAAGTTTTAACCTTTTTATGAAGAAAACAAAAAGCGGTAGAAAATTGGGGAGGAAGAAAGACCAAAGAAAGGCTCTTAAAAAGGGGTTGGCGCGCTCTCTTTTTTTACATGAAAAGATTAAAACAACAGAAGCCAAGGCCAAAGAAGTAAGGCCTTTTGCAGAACGCTGCATTACCAAAGCAAAAAAAGGTGATTTGAGTTCACGCCGCTATCTTCTTCGTTTTTTTGATAAAAAGACAGTTGATAAGTTGATGACTGATTTAGCAAAACGCTACGAAGAAAGAGAGGGTGGCTACACGAGGATTATGAAGCTCCCTCCCAGAAAAAGTGACGGTGCAAAGGTGGCTTTTATAGAATTAGTGTGAATTTATGGTAGAAAGAAAAACACATAAAATTGATGCTTCAGGGCAGGTACTAGGAAGATTAGCAAGTGAGATTGCCCAGCTTCTTCAAGGGAAACACAAGCCCGAATATGTCCCCCATCAAGATATGGGTGATTTTGTAGAAGTGGACAACGTTGAAAAAATTAAGTTGACCGGTAAAAAATGGGAACAAAAAGAATATTTCTCCCATTCCACTTATTTAGGGCACGACAAAAAAATTCCCATTAAGAAGATTTTTGAAAAGGACCCGGGTGAAATTCTTGAAAGGGCTGTTTGGAACATGCTTCCTAAAAACAAACTAAGGAAGCCCCGGATAAAACGGTTGAGGTTTAAGTAAATAAATAAAACTTAGAAAAGATAATGAGTGCGGAAGACAAAAAATTGGATTACTACGAGGCGGTAGGCAGAAGAAAAGAAGCCACTGCTCGAGTTCGCATCTGGCCCGACAAAAAATATCAGTTTACGGTTAATGAGAAAAAACTGGAAGATTATTTCTCCATAGAGGAATTGGTAAAAAAAGCAACGGCTCCACTGGAGCTTTTCAACTTGGATTCCGAATTAGCTGTGACAGCCAAAGTTAGGGGTGGTGGGACTACAGGGCAGGCGGAAGCTATCCGGCACGGCTTGTCCAGGGCTTTATTGCTTTATAACCCCGAATTCAGGGGTAAATTGAAAAAATTCGGCTTCTTGACTCGTGACCCGAGGATGAAAGAAAGGAAGAAGCCCGGACTTCGAGGGGCTCGCCGAGCACCTCAGTGGTCTAAGCGGTAAACCATGCTTAAGAACCTTATTAACGGTTTTTACAGGGATTCTTTTGAGTGCAGGGAGCGCGCTTATTTTTACGTGAGCGACGTGGGTAAGTGCCCACGCGCTCTTTATTTTCATTTTAAGGATGTCCCCCGAGAAAGACCTGACCCGCGCGTGCTGCGGATTTTTGATGAAGGGGAATACACTCACCGCCGACTCTTGAGTGTGCTTTATAGTTTGGGGATTGTTCAGGCCAGCGAGGTTCACACCCCGCCCGATGACTTGGTGCACGGCCGGGCTGACGCTATTGTAACATTGGAGGGAGAACCCTACGTGGTTGAATTCAAAAGCAGCGCGGGATACAAATTTAGTAAGCTTAAAAAACCCCGCGAGGACCATGTGGACCAGACCCAACTTTACATGCACTACTTTAATATCCCTCGAGGCATTATTCTTTATGAAAATAAGAATACGCAGCACCTTAAGGAGTTTAGTATAGATTACAGCCGAGAAAGAGCAGAGGAACTAATAAAGGGGTTTGAGTTTTTAAAAAACCAGATTGAGAAAAATATTATTCCCGACGTGCCTCCTGATATTCCTAAATGGAGGTGCCGCTATTGCGAGTACCGGCCCGAATGCCTCAAGCAGAAAGATAAAAGTGAAAAGTAGAGTGTTAGAAAGCTTTTGAGACAAATAGATTTTCTCGGGTCAAAAGAAAAAGTTTTTCACTGCTGGAAGAAAAATATATTTTAGGGGAGGTTCCTCGGGCTACTTCCCATATTTGGGCTTTGTCGCGGTTATCGGTTTCGATAACCTTTATTTTTGCTTCTCCGACCTCGTTTTCCTTCGGAGCTTGCTCTTCAAGAAGAACAAGGTAGTTCGGGTTCCACCAAAAAACCTGTTTAATTTCTCCTGAAAAGCGGGTTAAAAATGTTATCTCCCCTTTGGCCCGGAGAGGTTGGATTTTTTGTTCTTTTAAAGATAAGATTTTTACTTCATGGTTGCTTAAAAGGGCTAGTTTCGTACCGTCAGGAGAAAACACAAATTGGTTTATGCCCCGCGTTATTTCCCGAAATGTCATCCTTTCTCTTTTCAACTCGTAAAAAACATTATTATTTAAGATTAGGATCTCCGGCTTAAGAATTAGAAGTTCAATTGGTTCTTTTTCTTCCAATGGGGGGAGCAGAAAGGGAAGAACCTGGCTGTTTCCCTTCAGGTCTGATTTTTCCAATTGCCCTTCTTCATTTATCCAGTAAATCTCTTTCCAGTGGAGCTTAACCGCTTTAAAATTTTTAAGTATTTCCTCTTCTGTTTCTTTTGAAATGTCGAAACGGGAAAGAGAACTTCCCCTTGCAAGTGAAGGGGCTTTAAAGTAGAGAATATCACTTTCTACCGGTGAAAAGAATAGAGGTTCGGTGTCTGGGGAAAGCGGGAGCGGTTTGATGGTGGCGGGCACCTCTTCGGTCGGTAAAATAAAAAGCTCCTTTTTTGTTTTAAGAGCCACCTTTTTTTTATCGGGAGACCAAACCACTTTTTCAATATTCAATGGATTTTCTTTTTTGAGAAGAGTTGTCTTTTTTTGATTTTCCAGGTTCAAACTATCCAAAAACCATGTCCCCTCCTCTTCTTTTTGGAGAAGTATTAACCTGTTGTCTCCGGAAACCCAAAAGTCCTTTACGTTTTCCTCCAGTACTTCCAGCCCTATTTTTTCAGGGACTAATGTTATGTTCTTCGCGGTTGTTATCCCGCCTTCTTTTACCTCCAACTTTTTACTCCATGTTTTATACTCCGGTTTTTGGATCTCAACATGGTGGGTGCCGGGCATTAAGTCGTTAATCATAGCGGAACCGAAGACCAAGCTGCTTCTTTTCTTTTTTTTGCCGTCTATGATAATCTGGGCGGGATGAGGGTTGGTATGGAAGAAAAGAGCACCGGTTTTAACTATTTTTCTTTGGGAAAAATCGAACCGGTATCCTTTAGAATAAAAGATTGCAGCGGGTGCCGACGTTAAAAAAAGTATTATTCCGGCGGTAGTTATTATAATTTTGGTTCTTCTTCTCATTTGTTTATTTATCATAACCAAAAACCTTTATTTTTCAAATTATTCCGGGACTGGTTTTTATTTGACACGGCCCTTGGTTTAAGTTTAAAATGAACTTAATAAAAAATAATTTAGGCTACCAACTCAATCTTTTTTTATGTCCGAATATTTTATTATCCAGGGCAGTAAGCCGCTGGAGGGGACGGTAGAGATTAGTGGAGCTAAAAACAGCGCGGGGCCTTTGCTAGCAGCCACTCTACTGACAAGGGAAGAATGCGTGATTGGGAATCTTCCTTTGGTGGAGGATGTTTTTAATCTAATCACCATTCTAAAAAGCATGGGGGTGGAAGTAGAGTGGACAGGAGAGCACGAGGTGAAGGTTAAAGCAGGGAAAGAGGTTGACCCGGAGCGGATGGACCTTTCTCTTATTGGGAAAAGCAGGGTTTCCGTCCTTTTGATTGGGGCTTTGGCTGCTCGTTTTGAAAAGTTTAAATTTGCTCCCCCCGGGGGTGATAAGATAGGGCTTCGGCCCATAACCACTCACCTTGAGGCCTTAAAAGAGATAGGGGTTAGGGTGGAAAAAGACGGAGGCGGGTATGTTTTTAATGCCGAGAATTTAAATCCGGGTAAGGTTGTTTTAAGAGAATTCAGCGTGACTGCTACGGAAGTTTTGGTAATGGCTGCAGCCGGCATCCCGGGAGAAACGGAGATAAAAACTGCAGCTGCCGAACCGAATGTTAAACGTTTGTGCCAGATGGTTGCTGAGATGGGGGCTGAGGTGGAAGGCGCCGGCGGGCACCATATAATTATCCGCGGTGGAAAGAACCTTTCGGGTGTCAGCGTAAACGTGGTACCCGACCATGTGGAAGCGGCTACCTTTTTTCTGGCGGCGGCGTCTACCAGGGGAGAGGTAAAGATAGAAGATTTTTTAGTTTCGGACCTCGATTTCTTTTTTGCAAAAATGAAGAGGATGGGGGTCCCCTTTGAAAGGGAAGAGGACAGTGTTGTTGTTGGTTACTCGAAGGACTTTAGGCCGATTGAACTTCAGGCCTTACCCTGGCCGGGGTTTCCTACTGATATTTTGCCCATCGCAGTTCCTCTTCTGACCCAGGCAGAAGGGAAAAGTTTACTCCACGACCCTCTTTATGAAAACAGGTTGAATTATGTGCAGGAGTTGCGTAAAATGGGGGCTGACATAGAGGTTGTTGACCCGCATCGAGCCCTTGTTTTTGGTAAAACTCCGTTGTCGGGTATTGAAATTTCAAGTTGGGATATCAGAGCCGGGGCTTCTTTGGTGGTGGCTGCTTTGATGGCAGAGGGGGAAAGCAAGATTAATAACATTTATCAAATAGACAGAGGATACGAAGATTTTGACAAGAAGCTGCGTCAACTTGGAGCGGACATAAAACGTGTTAAAAAAGATTGAAAATATATTATGTTTAGTAGAAAAATAGGAATTGACCTCGGCACCTGCAACTCGATTGTATATGTCCCTAAAAAAGGGATTGTTCTTCATGAGCCCTCTGTTGTGGCTGTGACTTTGAGTGAAAATAAGATTTTAGCGGTAGGAAAAGAGGCGAAGGAAATGATTGGCAGGACCCCCGATACAATTCATGTTTACCGGCCGATGAAAGACGGGGTGATCGCCGATTACAGGGTTACTCAAGCGATGCTCAGGTATTTTATTGACAAGGTGTCTTCTCCGTTGAATCTTTTTAAGCCCGAGCTTTTAGTGGGTGTGCCGGCCGGGGTTACTTCAACAGAAAGAAGGGCGGTGATTGAAGCGGGGCAGGAAGCTGGTGCTAAAAATGTTTTTTTGGCTAAAGAACCTTTACTGTCTGCTATTGGAGCCGGGATCCCGATCAATTCTTATTCAGGCCATCTTGTCATTGATGTCGGTGGTGGGACAGCAGGTGTTGCCGTAATCTCTCTGGGCGGGATTGTGACATCTCACTCCATTCGGGTGGCGGGAGATAAATTGGATGAAGCTATTGCTGATTATGTTAAGGATAAGTTCAATCTGGCGGTGGGGGCTCAAACGGCAGAGGAGATTAAAATGAAGATAGGGTCGGCAACGATTGAAGAAGAAGAAAGGACCTTGGAGGTACGAGGAAGAGATATGGTAAGCGGTCTACCGCGGGTGGTTGAAATCTCTTCCAACAGGGTAGCGGAAGCGGTTTCCGAACCGTTAAGAGAAATCGTGCAGGCGGTAAAAATTGTATTGCGCAAAACACCACCCGAACTTTCTGCTGATATTATGGACAAGGGGATGGTTCTTACCGGGGGCAGCTCTAATTTGCGAAATATTGATGTGCTCATTTCACGGGAAACGGGCGTGCCTTGTTTTAAGGCCGATAAGCCGATGCTTTGTGTAGCTAAAGGGACGGGTCTTGTTCTTAAAAACCTTGATATTTATAAAAAGAGCATTATGAGTAGAAAATGATTGTTGGCCACGAAAAACAATGGAAGTTCCTGCGAGCCGCTTACGAAGAACAATCTTTTTCTCATGCTTATCTTTTTTCCGGAGAGGAGCAGATCGGTAAGAAAAGCACAGCCCTGGAGTTTGTGAAGTTTCTTCATTGTTCGCAAAAAAATGGAAGGGCTTGCGGGGAATGTTCTTCTTGTAAAGCTGTGGAAAAAGGCGTACACCCTGATTTTCTTCTGATTGAGCGCGGGGAGGGGAACGAGATAAAAGTAGAACAGGTCGAGCGGCTTTTGCGTCACTTGTCACTTAAGCCATCTGTTTCAAAATATAAAACAGTAATAATTGATGAAGCGCACCTCCTTAACCGGTATGGACAGAATTCTCTTCTTAAAACACTGGAAGAGCCGGGAGGAGAAAGTATTCTTTTTCTTATAAGCAGTAAGCCCTACCTTCTTTTTGAAACTGTACTCTCCCGAGTTCAAAAAATTAATTTTTATCCTTTAAGCAGGGGGGAAATGGAAAAGTTTTTGCAGGAGAGAAATGTGAAAGAGGAAACAAAAAAAGAAATCTTAGAGCTGACTCAAGGTCGACCCGGCCGGGCAGTGGAACTTATAGAAAACCCTTCCCTTGTGAAAAAAGAAAAAGAAAGGAAAAAACAGCTGGAAAAGGTTTTATCTCTGGACCTTGGTTCTCGCTTCGAGACGGCTAAGAGTTTGTCCAAGGAGGACTTGGAACCGGTTTTTACAAGCTGGATGCGGTTTTTCAGGGGAGAAATTTTAAATAAATTAGACAAAAACGGAGATACAAAAAAAGAAGAGCAGGTTCTCGATGCTATCCAGCGCTCTTTTTATCTTTTAAAAACGAGTAATGTTAACAAAAAGATACTATTACAAAATTTAATGCTTAAATTATAAAATGGATGAGGTAATAATTAAAAAAATGGCGTCAAAATTAAAAGAAGTCCTTGCTGAGTTTAAAGAAGAGATTTCCAAGGTTCGCACCCATCGTCCTTCTACTGAACTCGTAGAAGAGCTCAAGGTGGATTGCTTTGGAGAAAGGATGCCTGTTAAGAGCTTGGGTATGGTTAGTTTGGGAAAAGAAAAAGAAATTATTATTAAGCCCTGGGACCATACTTACCTTGAACCGATTGAAAAAGCCATTTATAATTCTTCCCTGGACCTTGCGCCTATTGTAGGGGAAGAAGTGATAAGAATTCCGTTTCCTTCTCTTACGGCTGAGAGAAGAGAAAAGTATATAAAAATGATCGCCGGAGAAGCGGAAAAAGCGAGGCAGAAAATGCGGGATATACGCAACAATACTCGGAAGAAAATAGAAAGTGCTTTTTCCAAAGGAGAGACAAGCGAAGATGACAAGTACCGCTCTTTTGATAAGCTGCAAGACATTTTTGACGATTACACGAAAAAAATTGAAGAGATAAAAAAGAAAAAAGAAGAGCAAATTAGAAGCTAATTTATTTTTCAATGCCTATATTTATTGTAGCGTTTTTAAGTTTAATTTTCCTTCTTGTCTTGCACGAGGCAAGCCATTTTGCTGTTGCTAAAGGTTTTGGGATAAGAGTGGATGAGTTCGGGATTTTTTATCCCCCCCGACTTATTGGTAAAAAAATAAAAGAAACGGTTTACTCTCTTAATCTTTTGCCTTTTGGCGCCTTTGTCGACATTCCGGCTGAGAAGCTTAATGAGAGGTCTTTTTGGCAGAGATTTTGGGTGTTGGCGGCAGGTGTTATTTCTTTTTGGATTTTTTCTTTTGTTTTGTTCAGTGTGGTGCTTAACATGGGAGCTCCTATTCAGGTTGAGGATAGTTTTGAGGCAGAGGATGCTCGGGTGCAGCTTCTTGGGGTGGCTCCCGATTCTCCGGCTGAAAAAGCCGGGCTTAAGCCGGGTGACGTGATATTAAAAATTAAAGGAGAAGAAGGAGAAACTGATGCAATTGACAAGGTGGGAGAGGTGCAGGAGTTTGTGGAAGAAAACAAAGGCGAAAAGATTGAAATAGAAGTAAAGCGCAACAGGAGAGTGGTTTCTCTTGAGGTCACGCCGCGGGCTAACCCTCCTGAAGGTGAGGGACCTTTGGGTATAGCTTTGGGCCGGATAGTTATTAAAAACTGGTCAATTCTTGAATCTATTTGGCTGGGGGCTAAGGAAACAGTGGATCTTACCGCCCGTATTACTCGAGAGTTGGGTAGAGCTTTTCTCAGCTTGTTTACCAAGCAAAAGACCCGGGCTCAAGTTATGGGGCCGGTAGGGATTATGGATGTTTTTGTGCAGATGGGGCGTCTGGGAACGGTTTATTTTTTGCGGACCATGGCTCTTATTTCTCTTAATCTGGCCCTTCTTAATGCTTTACCCGTTTTGCCGATTACTGACGGGGGGAAGATTCTCATCTTGTGTATTGAAAAAATATGGAAAAAACCCTTTAATGAGAAAACGGAAGAAAAAATCAATACCGCCTTTTTTGCTCTGCTGCTTCTCCTGATGCTTTTAGTTACCATTAAAGATGTTAAAAAATTATTATGATTAAAAAACTAGCCGGATTTAAAGAACGCCTCTTTTCTTATGTATCTAAGGATTTAGCTGTTGATTTGGGAACAGCTCATTCCCTTATTTATGTTAAGGGAGAAGGGATTGTTATTTTCGAACCTTCTGTAGTAGCGGTTAACAAGACAACGGGGCAAGTACTGGCTATAGGGGAGGAGGCGCAAGAGATGGTGGGGAAGACACCTTCTCATGTTGTAGCCAGCCGGCCTCTTGTTTCGGGTGTAATCTCCGATTTTGAAGTTACAGAGCAGATGATACGTTATTTTATCCAAAAGGTGCACGGTGAAGGGAAAGTTATTCCTGTAAGGCCCCGCCTCATAGTAAGCATCCCCTGCGGTATAACCGAGGTGGAAAAGAAGGCGGTGCGTGATGTAGCTAAAAAAGCAGGAGCTCGAGAAGTTTTTCTCATCCAACAGCCGATGGCGGATGCAATTGGTGCCAAGCTTGATGTCAGCCGACCCGAAGGCCGGTTTATTGTTGATATCGGCGGGGGGATGACCGAAATAGCGGTTATCTCTCTGGGTGGGATTGTAGTTTCCAAGGGGTTGCGTCTGGCGGGGGACAAATTCAACCAAGAAATTGTCCAATGGGTGCAAAGAGAGTTTAATCTTCTTATCGGCCCTCGTATGGCGGAAAGAATTAAGATTAAAGTGGGGTGCGCTGCGCCTCCGGAAGAAAAAGAAGAAGTTCCGGTAAGAGGCAGGAACTTGGTCAGCGGTTTGCCGGAAGAGATAATGATCTCCAATGAAGAGGCCTATATGGCGCTTGAAAAAAGCATTAAACAGGTAGTACAAACTATTAAGGACACTATTGAGGAAACACCGCCTGAGGTGCTGGCTGATGTCATGAAGAACGGTATTCATTTTTGCGGAGGCGGGAGTTTGCTTAAAGGGCTTCCCGAGCTGGTGGAGCGTGAGACCAAGATACCGACTCATCTTGTTGAAGACCCTATGACCACGGTTGTTAGGGGAGCCGGGCTTGTTCTTGAGAACCTTGATAAGTACCGTGAAGTTTTGGTTGAAAACGAAGAATTGGAGGTGCCGAAAAAATAAACTTTTCTTCATCAACAAGTAGAAATAAAAGTGATGTTATCTAAAAAAGAAGTAAAACACATAGCGGGGCTGGCTAAGCTTTCTTTTGCAGAAAAAGAGGTGGGAAAACTTCAAAAAGAACTAGGGACAACCCTTGATTTTATTGAAGTTTTGGAAGAACTTGATACCCGCGGGGTAGAACCCACTTTTCATGTGACCGGGCTGAGAGATGTTTTGCGGTCGGACATGGCTTCTGCTTCTCTTTCAAAAAAACAGGCGCTTTCCGGAGCAAGCGCGAAAGATGGAGATTATTTTAAAGTCAAGTATGTTTTTGGCGGATGAAACTTAACGAGTTGACAATTAGAAAAGCTGTTCAAGGGTTGAAGAATGCTCAGTTCAGTTCGCAGGAGTTGGTGCAAAGCTGCCTCAAGCGGGTGGAGAAAACGGAAGATAAATTAAAAAGTTTTATTACCGTTTCAGGAGAGAATGCTTTAAAAAAAGCAAAAGAAGCAGATCGGCAGATTAAAAAGGGCAAAAAGAATTGGGAAGAGGCACCTCTTTTGGGAGTGCCTTTTTCTCTTAAAGATAATTTTTGTACGAAAGGTTTAAAAACCACTGCTTCTTCGAAGGTTTTAGAAGAATACGTCCCTCCCTATAGCGCTACTGTGGTAAAGCGGCTTTTGGAGGCGGGGGCGATTATTCTCGGTAAAACTAATATGGATGCTTGGGCCCACGGTTCTTCCACTGAAACATCTGATTTTTTTACTACTAGAAACCCCTGGGATACCTCCCGAACTCCGGGTGGTTCTTCCGGAGGGTCGGCAGCTTCTGTTGCAGCTCATCAGATTGTATTTTCCATTGGCAGTGAAACAGCCGGTTCCATAAGGCAGCCTGCTTCCTGGTGCGGGGTAACCGGTTTTAAGCCCACTTACGGCCGTGTGAGTCGTTACGGAGTGATTGCTATGGGTTCTTCTCTTGATTGCCCCGGACCTTTGACAAAAACTGTTGATGACGCAGCTTTGGTTTTAAAAGTTTTGGCGGGGAAAGATGAAAAGGATGCAACTGCAAACTCAAACAAGCTACAATTTTTAATTGATGATTTTTCCATAAAGGAGGTTACCGTTGGAGTGCCTCGCAATTATTTTTTTGATGAGTTAGACGGGGAGGTCGAAAAAAGAGTCCGGGAAGCGGTGTCAGCTTTTGAAAAGGAAGGAGCAAAAATTAAAGAGGTTGACCTTTTGGACCCTAAATACTCAGTGGCGGTTTATACAGTTATTCAGCGTTCTGAAGTAAGCTCCAACCTTGCTCGCTACGACGGGGTTCGTTACGGCCGCAGCCGGGAATTTTTCGGAGAAGAGGCCAAAAGAAGAGTAATGCTTGGTACCTACACTCTTTCAGCCGGCTATTATGATAAGTATTATAAAAAAGCTCAAAAGGTAAGAACTTTAATAAAAAAGGATTTTGAAAGGGTTTTTAACGAAGTGGATGTTTTAATTGCTCCCACTACTCCTACTCCTGCCTTGAAAGTAGGTGCGGCAGAAAAAGACCCTATGTTTGGAGAAATGCAGGATATTTTAGTGGAAGCCAGTTCCCTGGCCGGCCTGCCGGGGGTTAACCTCCCCTGCGGCTTCACAAAAGGTGCTTTGCCGGTGGGGGTGCAGATTATTGGGCCGCAATGGAGCGAAGAACTACTTTTAAAAATGGGGCATTTTTACCAAAAGGTAACTGATTGGCACAAGCAAAAACCCAAGCTTTAATTAATGTGTAATGATAATGTGTAATACCTGGTATTGCACATCTCTTAGATGGAATACGAACCGATAATTGGAATGGAGGTGCATATTGAACTTGCTACCGAGTCGAAGATGTTTTGCGGTTGTGCGGCTAATCATTTTAATGTTTCTCCCAATATTCATACCTGTCCTGTCTGTTTGGGTTTGCCCGGAGCTTTGCCCGTGCCTAACCGCAAGGCAATAAGGTGGTGTGTGATGATGGGGCTTGCCTTTAATTCTTCTGTTGCTTCTCTTTCCAAGTTCGACAGAAAACATTATTTTTACCCTGACCTGCCCAAAGGATACCAGATATCTCAGTACGATACTCCTTTTTGTTCGGACGGTCATCTTTTGATTAAAACCTCCAAAGGAGAAAAGAGAGTGGGCATCAACAGGGTGCATATGGAGGAAGATACGGCGAAACTTATGCACAAAAAAGTTAAAGGAGAAAAGGTGAGCTTGATTGACTTCAATCGTTCCGGTGTGCCTTTGGTTGAGATTGTGTCTGAGCCCGACCTGCATTCTTCCGAGGAAGCGGTCTCATATCTTAAAAAAATTCAGCAGATTATCCGTTACCTTGAAGTTTCTGATTGTGATATGGAAAAGGGGAGCATGCGGTGTGAGGCAAACATAAGCTTGCGCAAAAAAGGTGAAGAAGAGCTGCCCGACTATAGGGTAGAGGTCAAAAACCTTAATTCTTTCAAATTTGTGAGGGATGCAACTAATTATGAGCTGGAAAGACAAAAAGAAATTTTAAAGCAGGGTAAGAAGCCGAGGCAGGAAACAAGAGGTTTCAACCCTAAAAAAGCATGTACATTCCCGCAACGCTTTAAGGAAATGGCCCACGATTACCGCTACTTCCCTGAGCCGGACATCCCGCCCATAAGTTGGAGCAGAGAGGAGGTAAAAAAGATAAAAGCCGAGCTCCCGGAGCTGCCGGATGAAAAAATAGAAAGGTTTCAAAAGGAGTATGGGGTGGGGGAGTATAACGCTCGCATCTTAACCGACACGAAGGAAGCTGCTCTTTACTTTGAAGAGGCAGCCAAGGCGGGGGAAAAAGCAGGTGTTTCTCCTGGGAAAATAGCAAAAATAATTGTGAATAAAAGAAAAGACGTGGAAAACCTTTCGCCTCGGAAGTTGGTGGAAGAAATCTCTGAAGAAGAGAAAGAAAAAATTACGGATGAGGAAAAGCTTAAAAAGTTAGC
Organism: uncultured Candidatus Saccharibacteria bacterium; assembly: GCA_964401285.1. GTDB lineage: Bacteria > Patescibacteriota > Minisyncoccia > Minisyncoccales > CAYTKG01 > CAYLVJ01. Next base: position 40,485 of record CAYNXY010000004.1, read on the forward strand.
AGTCAGGGTTCTTGAAGAAAACCCGGAAGCCGTTTCTGATTACAAGGAAGGCAAGAAGGAGTCCCTTGGTTTTTTGATAGGGCAGATCATGGAAAAGACGCAGGGGAAGGCGGAAGGGGAAGCGGCCAAAAAAGTGATCCAGGAAGAACTTAAAAATTTTTAATGCTATACTGAGAAAAATTATGGAAGAAGTTACAGTAGAAGAGGTAGCAAAAAAAATTATGGAGCTTGTAGAACACAGGGAAATAATTTTTCTTAGGACTATATTTGTCCTTATTTCTTCTTTTTTTATAGGGATAATTATCTATACCCGTTATAAAACCAGGTGGGCTAGGATGGGCACCATCCGCCAGCTTTCGGAGTTCTTAAAAACAACCGCTTTTGAAAAAACTCAGTTTAGAAGAGAGTGGGAAAAAACAAAAAGGCGGCTGGAAAAGGGGTGGGAGAGTGAGGGGAAGCTGGCCGTGATAGAGGCGGATGAAATGCTGGGAGAGGTTTTAAAAAGAGCTGCTTATCTCGGTGATAATACGGAAGAAAGATTGGAAGAGGTGCCGGAAAACACACTGCCTAACAAAAAAGAACTAAAAGAGGCGCACAAACTTTGTGCGGACATAATTCATGACCCGGATTATAAACTTTCACCAGCGAAAGCCCGTTGGGCGATTGAGGTTTACGAAGAGGCCTTTGAATCCTTAAGTGCTTTGTAGAGAGGGGGAGAGAAACAAAAGACAAAAAAACCGGCCTTGCGGCCGGTTTTTGCTTTTTCAATAAAGCAAACCAGTTCTTTTAGGCGGGTTAGCGGGTTACACTAATTGTTCTCTCGAGTTCAGCTGAAGGTGCAGAAACAGTAACCCTTCCCCCGTCTGCATCCTGGACAATCTCGTAGCCGGTGCTATAAGACGTGCAGTCGGTGTAGGTTCCGTCCTGCGGGTCGACAGGCATCTCAGCGACGTAGGTGGGCACCAAGCAGTCACAGAGATCTGCACCGGTATTTGAAATTTCTGTAGCAGTATCCGGGAGTGTGTTGCCATCAGCACATTCAAAGCTTCCTTCGTTATCCACCATGTTTTGATGGACCGCGTTTAAAATGGTGTTGACATCACTCATCCTTTGAGTGTTTCTTGACTGGGCGAACTGGCGAGCCGGGTTAATAGCTACAATAGTCACTGCAGCCAAGATTGAGATGATGCCGATAACAATCAGAAGTTCAATCAAGGTGAAACCTTTCGAAGAGCTTGACATACTTTCTTGATGATTAGGATTATTTAAATTTAGTGGACCTTTATAAACCTTTGATTATTTTATCATAAATTACCCATCCTAAAAAGGCGAGAGATGACAAGACCCAAATAAAGACCCCTAACTGGAAAAATTTGTTTCTTGCCAGCTTTTCTTCAAGGAAAGCGGTTTCCGGTCTTTCTTTTTGAGGCAGAAGGTTTATCCCTTTGCTGCGGGGATCTTTTTCCAGACCTCTTAGAGCGAGGCCGATGGTGGTGTTAAAAAGAATCTGACTTGGAAGCCCGTGGATGATTTTTTTTCTTCCCACCTCTACTTCTAAATTGAGCTTCTGAGAAAAATAAGCGTCTACCCCGGGGATCAAACTGGCTCCTCCTACCAAAAAGACCCGGTCTACTTCGCCTTTGTAAAAACTAATCATGTTTTTTATTTCCTTGATCACCGGTTGAAGCTCCTTTTTTAGAGTATCTGCCACCCTCCCTTTCTTCTTTAAACCGTGTTCCTTGATAAGCTTTCTTGCTTCTTTAAAGGAGGTTTCCATTTTTTCTGCCATAACTTTAGTGAACTTTTCCCCACCTGTCGGAACGGAAGCTAGTATTTTTAGTGTTTCTTCTTCATCAAAGATGCTTAAATTTGTTATCCGTGCCCCCAAGTCGACGACTAATGAGTTTTCAAATTTTAAAGCTCTTGCTAAAGCGAGTGATTCTGTTTCGAAAGCAAGAGGTGTGAGTCCGCATTCTCTTAAAATATTTAAATATTCGTCAACAATAATTTTGGGAGCGGCTATATAAAGCCCGTCTTTTTCTTCCGAGTATATTTTTTCTTCCTCCCACGGGATTGTTTTTCTGGCTCGCTCTTTAATGTTTTCTTTATTCTCAAAATAGTGGACAAACACTTGGGATTCGGGCACTGAAAAAATAACTTCTTGGTTTTTTATTCCGGCTTTTTTTATAGCTTCTTGTATTTTTTGTATGAGTTTTTCTTGGTTTTTTGCCTGTCCGTTTTTTACTACGCCGCTTTCTAAAAGAACTCTGCTGTAATTTTCAACTTTTCCGGTTGATTTTAACTGGAGTACTTCAATGGAATGGTCGCTTATGTCCAGCCCAAAGGCGGGTTTTCTGGTAAGTAGAACTTTTAAAATTTTGGCAAGAATATTGCCGAATTTTTGGGACAGGGCTTCCCCCGGGCCAGTTGAAGTTTCTTTTTCTTGCTTTGTATCCTCAACCTCTTTTTCTTTCTTAACTTTTATTTTTACCTCTTGCATGGATTTAGAGTTATATTAAAAATCGGCAACGTCTTCCCAGGAGATGATATTAATTGTGGGTTCGACCCTGTCAAGCGCTATCCTTATTTTTCTTGTAATGGGAGGTGCTTCCGCTACGACCTCTATCGTTCTTTTTTCACCTCCTTCTTTTATTATATTGTATTCACATTCTCCGTGCTCATAAGAGAGGGAACCTTTGCCCCCGTAACTTATTGATTCCTTGATGTTTTCCAATGCTTCTTCTCCGCAGGCATTGGCAAGGTAGTAAGCCCGGGAGGACTGCTCTTTTGAAAGCCCCATGCTGCTTTCACCCATGCTTAAAATATTCGTGTTGACAGCGATCAACCCGATAACAGCGTTTATGATAAGAACTGATATCAGGGCGATGTATCCTTGTTCTTTTTTCATTGGTTTAATATTTTATCCATTGACATCCTTCTTGGGAGCTGCATGCTTGCTTGGAAGTATAGTTGCTGCAAGGAGTGGCTGTCCCGTAACAATAAGCCGGGCTCCACGAGCATTCCAACTGGTCGTTGCAAAAAACTTCTTTATCGTATTCGCCGCACTCTTTGCAAGTACCTCTGCAGGTGGTCCTGAATTTGCGGCATCCATCTTGGAAGACACAATCTTTTCCTTCTAGCTCGCTGCAGGGGGTGCAACTCCCGCTGCAGCTCCCTGGGGCCCAGCCGCATCCGTCCTGTTTTTCGCAACTCGTCTCATCATAAATATCAGCGCAGCTCGTTGCCGTTCCTTGGCATCCGCCTTCTTCTTCACCACTGTCCAACTTAAAAGTTCGGGAACAGACAGAAGAGGTCACCTTGATGTTTGCGTCGTACTCGGGTCGGTTTTCCGGGTTGCGGTATCTCAGGGCTAATTCTATTTTATAACTATTGCTTATTGGAGTAAAATTAGCTGCAGTTACCTCCACCTCTTCACCGGTGATGGGAACACCGTTTTGATGAAGGGTGCCGTCCTGAAGAGAAAAAGTGTTTTGGGGGTCTTGGCCGGCTCTTACAGTTCTTATTATTTTCTCCAGTCCGAAACGAGCGTTTTGCTGAACTTCCTGGCGGGACGTGGACCTCGTGCTTCCCTGGAGAATGTTCCAAGCGTAACCGGAGACGAGCATTAGAATTATGCCGAGTAAACCGACGTAGATTATAATTTCTATAAGTGTGAAACCCTTGTTCATTTTTTTACCTTTACACTTCATCAAAGCAACAACACATTTTATTCGGGGGAGAGCAGTATGTTTCTTCTGATTCGACCGTTCCTTCGAGGTTGACGCATTCCCCATTGTTTTTTACACATTGTCCACTTGTGTAATCCAGAGATTGACAATAATTAGCGCAAGTTAACTCTTCGCCTTCTCTTTGCCAATTTGTAAAGCGGGTGGTTAGCTTTACTCTTCCTTCTCTTGCTCTTGTGATGTCCCAGGTAACCTTGGAGGTTACTTTTTTTCGGTTGGCATCGATTTCTTCTACGATGACAGTGCGGATATACTTGTCATTAATAGTATCTGAACCCCCCTTAAAAGACCATTTATCCGCAGCATTCAAGCCGTGTTCTCCAGGAGAAAGATCGTCCCAGCTGTTGTCCCGGATGGAGCGGGCTGCCTCTAGGCCTTCTTCTGCTAAAAAGGTGGCTGCCGTCAATTCTTTCCCTGCTCTGTTAGAGGTGTAGGCGTCAAAAACAAGAAAAATAATGGCAGAAAGACTTAAAACAAAAACTCCCATTGCGATCAGGAGCTCCATCAAAGCTTGTCCTTTTTGATGATTCATGGTTTGAGGGTAACTCTTCCCAGAGCATTTATATTTATTGTTTTTGTTTTCCCACCCAGGTTTAATGTTATGTCCCCGGTAGTGCTGGGGATGCCGTTTAATTTGGAAAAGGTTACCTCCTGCACTCCTTCAAAAAAGATGTTGTCGTTGATGTCAAAAACCTCTTCTTCTTCTCTTGCGGCATAACTTTCACCTCTGAATAGAACGTATTCACCCGGAGTTTCTGATTTTCTATAAAAACCGAAAGAAGAATCATCTTCAACCGACATTGACTTTACTTGGGTTTCCCTTAAGGTCTGGATTATCTCTCGTGTTGTAGAGTTTAATTCCTGGCTTCTGTGAAATTCAAGCCCCAAGGGGAGTGTCAGTGAAGTTAAAAAACCAAAAATGAAAAAGACGATCAAAATTTCTAGAAGAGTGAACCCTTTTTCTTCCATGGTTATCAGCGCAACCCTTTGGTTATTTGGTAAATAGGCGTAATGATGGAAACTGCGACGAAAGCAACCGCCAATCCGACTCCGATTAGAAGAGCTGGTTCTACGAGAGTAGAAAGGTTTTCCGCTGTATTGTCGACTTCGTCTTCAAAAAATTCAGCCAGATAGAGAAGGGACTGACCGAGATTGCCTGTTTTTTCTCCCACGTTTATCATCCGGTGGAAGGTGGCCGGAAAAAAGTTTTCATTCTCGCTCAAATACTTTGACATTTGTTCTCCTCTTTGAACTCGCAGGGAGATTTCTTCTGCTTCTTTTTGGTAGGTAAGATTACTTACGCTGTCAGCTGTAATATTTAGGGCTTCTATTACGGAGACACCACTTTTAAGCAGAGTACCCAAACTTCTGCTGAAAAGAGCGAGGTTGATTTTTTTAACAAAGGCCCCGACAATAGGAATTCTTAAAAGCATGCGGTGACCCCATTTTTTAACCGATTTTAACCGAAAGATAAGGTAAAAGAACAAGCAAAGCCCGCCCAAACCGAGCAGAACAAAAAGTCCTGAGTTTTGTATAAATTCGGAAAGCCAGATTAAAACTTTGGTGGTGAAAGGCAGCTCTACGTCCAGTCGTCTGAAAAGAGTGGTAAGCTTTGGCAGAACAAAAGTGACAAGGATTATTCCCAAAGCCGAGGTGGAGAGAAGAATTATAGCGGGGTAAATCATAGCGGAAAGCACCTTTCTTTGCAGCTCATGCCTCTTTTCAAGATGAGTTGACAAATATTCCAGGTTTTGTTCCAGGCTCCCGCTTGCCTCTCCTATGCTTACTATGTTGTAAAACAGAGGGTTAAAAACTTCGGGGTACTGGGCTAGGGTTTCTCCCAGTGGTTCTCCATTATCTAATCGTTTTACGATATTATCCAAGATTTGTTTAAAATTTTTATTCTTAACTTGTTTTTGAATAGTAGCTACTCCTTCGCGTAGAGGGAGCCCGGATCTTATCATAAGAGCCAGGTGTTTAGCAAAAAGAATTTTTTCCACAAAAGAAACTTGATTGAGAAAATTAAGTTTTGCCATATGTTTTTATTTTTTTGATTTTTCTAAATTTTTCCGAATTTTTTTGGCTAGTTTATTGACAGAAAAATCAGTTTTAATCAAATAATCGCAAGCACCCAGCTTTAACCCTCTTTTTATGTCGGATTCCTGCTCTAAGTTGCTGAGGATGATGACGGGAATATTTTGGGTTCTGGGGTCTTGTTTTAATTCTTCCAAAACTTCAAACCCGTTTTTACCGGGGAGAACAATATCCAGGATTATTAAATCCGGGTTTTTAGAATAAATTTTGTTCAATCCTTCTTCCGCTGTCAAAGAAGCCAGTACGTTAAACCCTTCCCGCTGTAGTTTATCTTGATAAAGTTTTAGCAAGAATTTATTGTCTTCAATGAGCAGGATTGTCCTCCCGGAGCTTTGATTTTCGGAGGTCGTACTTTGTTTTTTTTCTTCTGTCATAATTTTATTTTTTGACCGGCAGTGAGAAACAGAATTTGCTCCCCTCGCCTTCAGTGGATTTAAACCATATTTTTCCTTCACTTTTTTCAATGATTGCTTTAGAGATGAAGAGTCCTAATCCGGTTCCGGATGGTTCTTTTTTGGCGGCTCTTTCGCTTCTGTGGAATTTTTTAAAAATCTCCTCTTTTTCTTTTTTTGAAATACCTATTCCCTTATCCTTGCAGCAGAAAACAACCTCTTTGCCTTTTCGAAAAATATTTATTTTCACAACCCCCTTCTTTTTATTGTAGTTTATTGCGTTAGAGACAAGGTTGTTGATCACCTGTTTTATTTTTAAGGGGTCGATATTCAACTGGGGAATGTTTTCTTCTGCTTCGAACAAAATCGTGCAGTTTTTAGCTCTGGCCAAGGTTTCGAATTCTTCAATGCTTTTTCTTGTTAGTTTTACCAGGTCGGAAGGTTTTGGTTTTAAGTCCAACCTTTTTTCTTCAATCCTTGAGATCGCTAAAAAGTCCCTTACTAAGTTCTTCATCTGTTCCACGTTTTGCAAGGCAGCTTGCAAATATTCTTTTTGCTCTTTGTTGAGCGAGCCGAGCTCTTCGGTTGTAAGCACTTCTAAATACCCCTTGATTGCTGAAAGAGGAGTTTTAAGTTGATGGGAGACCGTTGAGATTTGTCCTCCTACTTTTCCGTTTTTTAACATGGTTTTTATTAGCCCTTAGTTGCTCTTATTACTTCTTCGACGGTTGTTACGCCGTTCAGCACCTTTCTTACACCGTCTTCAAGCATAGTTGTCATCCCGTTTTCTATTGCTTGGGCTTCAATTTGGTCAGCTGAAACTTTTTCCAGGATTAATCTTTTAATGTTTTCTCTTGTTTCAAGGACTTCAAAGATTCCTATTCTTCCTATATAACCAGTTCCATTGCAGTTTTTACACCCACTACCTCTGTAGAGCCGTTTTTCTTTGATATCTTTTCCAAACATTTTATTCCAAACACGCTCTCCAATCTGGCTTTTAAAATTTTCCAGCTCTTTTCCTTTGAGCGTGTAGCTTTCCCTGCACTTCATACAGATTTTTCTTACAAGTCGTTGAGCGATGATTATATTTGTTGATGAGGCAACCAGGAATGGCTCCACCCCCATATCGGTCAAGCGGGGGATGTTGGTGGCTGCGGTGTTGGCATGCATTGTGGAGAGAACAAGGTGTCCGGTCATGGCTGAATTGACGGCGATTTTTGCCGTTTCTTCATCTCTTATTTCTCCAATCATGATAATATCCGGGTCCTGCCTCACCACGGATCTAAGCCCCTTTGCAAAAGTTAAGTTTGTTTCGGGATTCACCTGAATTTGATTTATTCCGCTGATATCGTATTCTACGGGGTCTTCGATTGTGCAGATATTAACCTCGGGCTTGTTCAACGCTTTAAGTATGGAATAAAGAGTGGTTGTTTTCCCGCACCCTGTCGGCCCCGTGGCCAATATCATTCCGTAAGGGTTCCTGATGGCTCTTTTTGTTCTTTCAAGGTCGCTGTCTGAAAACCCCAATTCTCCCAAATTGAACCTTCTGCTTCTTTCGGAAAGCAACCTCATTACCACCTTTTCCCCTTCAGTGACCGGAACGATTGAAACCCTAACGTCGAAACTCTCATCCGAGAACTCGATTGAGAATCTCCCGTCCTGAGCTGCGAAATGCTCGTCGGTTCTAAGTTCTGATAGAACCTTGATTCGGGTTGATATCAGGCCGTGTATGTCTTTAGGCAGGGTTAGAACGTTGTGCAGCGCTCCGTCTATTCTAAACCTAACCTGAGAAAGGTTTTTCAGTGGTTCAATGTGAATATCCGAAGCTCTGTTTTCGTAAGCGTACTCGATGATGGTGTCTACTATTTTAATTACAGGGATGTCTTCCGCTTTTGCTCTTTCTTTTCTGGCTCGCTCTGCCTGCCCAGCAATGATTTCTTCAAATGTTTTGCTTAGCTCTTTTTTATAATATTTAAGAGCGTCTCTTATATCTCGGGGGGTAGCGTAATATACATCTATTTCTTCCCCGGTTTTCTTTTCCAGCCATTCGATCATCTCAAAATTTTCCGGGTCTGCCATTGCTAACTTTAACCCCTCTTTTGTTCTGCTAAAAACTATTACTTTTTGATTGCGGGCAACAACCTCGGGTACGATTTTTATGATGTTTTGCGGTATTGACTTCTTGCTTAAATTTATAAACTTGTACCCCGAATATTCAGCAATTAACCTCCCCAGGTGTCTGTCGAGTATTATTTCTTTTTCTACTAAAATTTCCCGCAGCGCCTTCGGACTTTTCTGCGCCTGCTTTCTGGCTGACTCAAAGTCAGACTCTTTTACATACCCCGGCTCAACCAGTATTTCTTTTAATTTTTCCTCTCCTATTTCCACGCTTATTCTTTATTTTTTAATAAAATTTTAAAATAAAAGAGATTAACCTTTTTAACATAACATTTTCGAATAATCTGTTTTTTATTATACCATCAACTACTACCTGAGCAAAAACTTTTAAAGGATGGTTCTAAGAAGAAGAGCAGACGACTTATAACTAAAAAAGCCGGCTTCTGCCGGCTTTAATTAATTTAAGATAAAAATACTTAAAAGTTAAAAGCGCAGGCCGGCTGCTACTTCCGTTTCCGCTTCTTCGCTGAGGATTCTAATGGTTCCACCGTTTTCAATCACAAACCTTACCAAATAAGCTTCAATGTTTTCTTCTTCCCTCTCAAGGGTGGGCAGCCCGTTTTTGTCCATCGCTCCTTTTTTGGAAAGACGAGGTTTCACGAAAAGAGTGTCAATTTTCCCCAACCGGGCGGCTTCTACTACCTTTTCCCAACCTTCTTTGTATTTTCCCGGTTTTTGCTTAAATTTTTCAATAAGCTCTTCTGTTTTTTTCTTTTCACAGGAGTTTACAATTTCTTGTGCTCTTTTTTCTAATTCTTCCCTCTTTTTTATAAAACTGTCTTTGAGCAGGGGAGTGGATTGGCTCTTGAGACCTGATTTTTTAAGGAAACCTTCAATTATTTCTTCGTACGGCTTGGAGTAGAATACTAAAATGTAGGTGAATTTTTCCTTTAATTCTTTTTTTGTTTTGATTTCTTTTGCCAGGTTGTTCAAGAAAAGCCGGCTTTGTTTCTCTTGTGTTTTTTGAATTTTATCCGCCCCCACTCCGTAAAAGGCCTTTGACTTTCCTCCGAGTTTTACTGTTTTTAGTGCTTCCTTTTTTGTTTTTGTTCCTTTTTTTCTGAATTTGTTTTCAATCTTCTCTAAAAGTTTGACACCGCCTTCTTGTTGGAGATAAAGCTCTGCTTTTTCTCGGTTGATGTTAATAATCAATGCATTGCCGGACCTGTTTTCAATCCAGATGAGTTGGTCTAGGTCGAGCTCTTTTCCCAATGTTGCCTCTTTTCTCGGAGCCCGGGCGAGAGGCATAATCTTCATTTCCTTGTCAGGTAGCTCTTTTTCCGGCGGTTCTTTTTCTCGGACCGGGTTTAAAAAGGCAAAAAGCACCAGCCCCTGCCCCACACTTTGGAGCGCCTGCATTTCATCTTCTATTTTTCTTATAATTTTATCTCTTATGCGCGACAGAGAGCTTATCTCCGGTTCGGAGCGAAGCTTTTTTTGAACTAAAGAGCGCATTCTTTTTTCCATCGCTTCTTTAACGGAGAACCCTTTGGCTCTTTTGGTAAGGGGGAGATAGGCGGTAAGGAAAAACCCTTCTTCCTCGTGACTTTTAAGTTTTAGAAAATCTTTAATTCTTTTTTCTGAGTACATTGATAAGGAATATTACTTTCATTAACTTTTCAAGTTTATATTACCAATAAAATGTAAAAATTCAAAGCCGCCTGGAGAAACCTCAAGAGCATTGACTAAACCCCCCGGATACTGTAGAATATATAAGTAACCGACGCGGGGTGGACTAATAGTAGGTTACGGGGCTCATAACCCCGTGGTTCTGGTGCAACTCCAGACCCCGCAACAAAAATAAGCTTGGTTCAGACCAGCTCAGCTGGCCAACCGATCTGGAGAGTTGGCTGGGCTGGTCTCCCAAGCGTCCGTCTTTAATTTAGTTATAGATAATTATAAAAAAGGCCAGGGTAGCTCAGGCGGCAAGAGCAGAGGACTCATAAGCCTCAGGTCGTGGGTTCGAACCCCACCCCTGGCATCTCTCTAATGTTGATAAATCTTGGGGGCGTAGCTTAGTTGGTTTAAAGCGCATCTCTGTCAAGGATGAGATCGCCGGTTCGAATCCGGTCGCCCCCGCTTTTATACTTAAGCATCTACTGTAACAGGAAAAACCCAGCTTGCGCTGGGTTTTTATTTTTAGGTTGATATTTCATTCTTTTGCTGTTTTAATGACTTAAGCAATAAGGGAGAACACAGACAAGGAGGTGCGCAAGCGGGCTACGTGGCTTTTGGAGTTTTACAAGGCAGCGTATTTTAACAAAGATGAATAAAGTTTTATACAAAAATATTAAAGAATTACCTCCTATTTCCGAAGATAGTGAAATAAGAAATGCTTGCTATCTTTGTGGGAGGGGAGACAGAGAGAATGATAAGTTAACGGAAGAGCATGTAGTTCCTAAAGTTTTATTTAGCGGCAGTGACCCCGGACAATATATTAAACTATGGGCTCACAACACTTGTAATCAGTCAAAAGGTTGGGACGATGAATATGTTGCAAGATTTTTACAGCAGACCTCTTTTTCTAAAGAGGCCGAAAGAGCAATTGAGGGCTTTTGGCAACGCATGGGCGTAAAGCCGAACAAGGACGGTTTAATTCGGCCAGTACCTATTGAAGCGAGAGGATTATTAGAAGGAATGAAAAAAAGTTGGAGGCAAGAGCTATTAGGACTCCTTCTGGAGTTAGTTTGCCTGGGAAGATACCTGGCGTAAAAGCAGAAGGAGAGAGGTTAACCAAATTTATTACCCGAATAGCAAAGGGGTTATTGGTGCGTAACAGACTAAAGATTTATGATTGGGATGATTTTAGAATTGAGTCGAGCCTAAGTCAGGCAGTTCAAAGCTTGAAACTTCTTAAAGAGCATCCATTTGATAAGGTCTGGAAAGAGGGTCAATATGGAGAGTATTGGCAGAACGTCTTTGCTTATCGTGGCTGGATATGTAATGAGGGCTCGATGTGGGTCATGACATTCTATTCTTCTTATTTAGGTGCTGTTATCTTTCAAAAGAAGGATTAAGCATTTCTTCTGTTTTTAAGACTAGAGATTGAAGTTGGGTTGTATCAACCACCCACCTCATCGTTCTAAAATCGTCCCACCGTCCCCGCTTTAATACTGTGGCGTCTTATAGTAAAAACCCAGCTTACGGCTGGGTTTTTGTTTTAGATAATCTCTGTGATAAGCTAATATAATCTAATTACTTTTTTATGAAAATCACAATTTGTGGAAGTATGGCCTTTTCAGAAAAGATGCTTGAGATAGGAGATTTATTGACTGAAAAAGGACATGAGGTTACACTTCCAAGGCATACAAAAGAATACATTGAGCTTGACTCCATTGGGGAGATTCAGAGAGAGTCGGCTAAAAATAAGATAGAAAATGATTTAATCCGCGACTATTACTTTACAATCAAAAAGAGCGATGCTCTCTTAGTTGTTAATGAGAGAAAAAACGGTGTTGATAACTATATTGGAGGAAATACTTTTTTAGAGATGGGTTTTGCTCATGTTTTGGGCAAAAAAGTATTTGTTTTGAATAGTATGCCGGAGGTGAGTTATAAGGATGAAATAATCGCTATCCAGCCTGTGTTTTTGGAGGGTGACATTAATAAAATGGACGATGATTGAATTTTAGTTTATGGAAGAAAAAGAAGTAAAATTTTTAAATATTAACCCGGGGGAGGTTGAGAAGAAACTTAAATCAGTTGGGACTCAAAAGGTTTTTGAGAAACTATATAAAAGACGCGTTTTTGATTACCCTGATCTCAGGTTAAACGATAAGGGCGCTTGGTTGAGGTTGAGGGACGAAGAAGACAAGGTAACTCTTACCTTCAAGCAAAGAATAGGGGTCAAAAAAGATGACGGGACAGCTAATGATAAAACAATGAAGGAGGTTGAGGTTGAGGTGAATGATTTTAACAAGACCGCCCAGATATTAAAAGAAATAGGGCTTAAGGAAAAGTTCTACGAAGAGAATAAAAGAATAAGATATCTTTTAGATGAGGCGGAATTTGATATTGATTTCTGGCCCCAGTTAGAACCCTATTTGGAAATAGAAGCTCATTCCTGGAAGAATGTGGATGAAGCTATAAAAAAGTTGGATCTGGACCCAAAAGAAAAGAAGATATTTTCTACCTATCAGATTTATCAGCTGAAAGGCATTGATGAAAATGATTATCAGGAGATTACTTTCGAGAGAATGGTCAAGAAAAAAAGCAACTAAGGGGATATTTTAGTTAGAGCAATGACCTCTCTTTTTTAATTAAAATTCCTTATTGTTTAATAATTATTCTATCGTATTCCTCATGATTACTTAGCTTAACCGGGTTTCTGTTTGAAGATCTTTACCCCGGACAATTTTTATGATTAACTGAATTAATCAAGGATTGTTATCAATAAGGGGGGGGTATGTTCTTTTTTAAGAGTAGGGCTGAGAAGCTGGTGGACCTTTTCGACGCTCATCTCAAAGATGGTCAAAAGATAATAGATATTGGAGCCGGGTCGTGTTTAGTTGCAAGAGAGATCTCAAAGAAAGGAATACAGATAGTTCCCGTCGATGTTATCGATTACAATAGAACAGATCTTGATTTGATGATTTTCGATGGTGAGCGGCTTCCTTTTGAAGATAATTCTTTTGATATCTCTTTACTTATCTTCGTGCTTCATCATTGTGATTTCCCGATCCGGGTTTTAAGAGAGGCCATTCGTGTCTCTGAAAAGATTATAGTTATGGAAGACATTTACTATTCGGGAGGAGAAAGAATTTTCTTGAAAATATGGGACTTTATTACAAATCTTTTCGCTTCCGAGAATATGCCCTTTAATTTTAGGAATAAAAAAGGATGGAGATCTTTATTTAGGCAACTCGGCTTGGTTGTGTTGGAAGAAAGAGACTTCACTTCCTCCGGTGGATTGATCAACCATTCTCTTTTTATTCTAAGAAAAGAAACATTTGTCTCTTAGGGATGGCTTTATTCTAACTACTGCAGCGCCTTCTTATAGTAGGAGGCTAGGGTGAGAAAGGAAGATAAGGAACTAGACTTTTCTTGATGGTAGAAGGGGCTCGGCTCAAATGCCGAGCCCAATTATTTTATATACAAGAACATAACTTT
>CAYNXY010000005.1:0-47995 GCA_964401285.1 uncultured Candidatus Saccharibacteria bacterium
TACCTTTTAGTTGCTCAGCTTTAAGTTCAATGTCAAAGCTCATTGCTGTGCCTTGATATGCATTGCCAGCTTCTCCGTCCATATGATAGCTTTGTTCAACCACCATATACCAATCAGCTGGAATCATGCCTAATAAAACAGAATTGTCTACCACGTCTTGAACTGATGTACCGTCATCATCGGTGTAGATTACTTGCCACCAGATAGGTTCGGCTTCAGAATTTTGTTTTGGATCTTCATCGTAAACCCAAACAGTCATATCGTAGTTAATTATATCAGTCACAGAAGGTGTTTCACATGAACCCCCACCGCACGTGCATTCTCCCGTTGATTCATAACAGCTCCACTCAAATTCATCACATTTTTGTTCTGACCAGGATGCATCATAAGTATCTACCTCGTTAATTGTTTTCCAAACATTAGCAGGGTTTTCACCAACGTTATGGATTACGTATTCAGTATATTCATGTTGAGACGGTTTCATGTCAATCACATCCAAAGTTCCGTCTGCGCTCCAAGGATTTTTGCCATCGACTGCGATGTCGATCGTCCCGGCAGTAAAGACATTGCCACTGTTTGTTTCTGTGTCATTGAAATAAGCAACGGTTCCGCCGATTGCCATAGCTGCTACTGCAGCGATAAGGCTTACGCTAAGTAAGATTTTCTTGTTCATTTTTAATCTTTTAAGTTTTTAATTTTTAATTAACCTTTCATCCTCCTTTACTCGACCTTTTAATTTGACTAATTAAGCCGGTCAGTTTTCAAAAAAAACAAAACTAAAAATAACGAAGAAAATATCTTCGTTATCAAAAAGTATGCCTCCTTTTACTTATCCAATTTTCTCTGTGTAACCAGTGGTTCATATTAATCTGCCCCTCCCACTTCTCTTTATTTAATTTATTAATTTCATTGTAATTCATTTTCAAACATTGTCAAGCCCTTTAGCAGTTTAATTCTTCGGGCTTGCTAGGACAGTGGTAGGACAAATAAAAGAAAATAAATTTTTGGCTGTTTCCCGAGAGGTTTATTAGGGGCCTGACAGGGCTGACAACGTTCGACAAATATAAAAAACCTTTGATTTTTATGGGTAAGGATTAAAGAGGAAGAAAGAAAAAGCTTAAAAAGCAAAGAATGCTAAAAGCAAGCGCCAGTTGGTAAAAATTAATTTTTTTGGAAAGCTTTAAAAGAAGGTGAAGTGTCATAATGCCTACTAGAAAGCTGGCTGCCAGGGCCACCCACCCTTCCCGAACCATAACAGGGTTTTTAAGGGAAAGATAGATGCTTGAGGCAAGAACGATCGGCACAGACATCATATAGGAGGTTTTAAGTGCCTCCTCTGAGCTCATTTCACCTAAAGACAGGCCGAAGATAGTAGAACCGGACCTTGAGAGCCCGGGAATAACGGAAAGCCCCTGCAGGAGGCCGCTGAGCAAAGCAATTTTATCCTTGCTCCAGCCCAAATTAAGTTTCTTTTTTTGGAAATAAGCTGTGACGAGCAGGGCGAGGCCGGTTAAGAAAAGAAGGTATTTCCCCACAGCTACGTTTTCTACCAGTTTAAAAACAGGAAAACCGACTAAAAGAGAAACGGTGGTAGTAATAAAAAGAAACCGAAACATCTTTTTATCTTTTAAAAGAATAACTTTTTTAAAGTCATTGAAAAAATAAAGCAGAACGGCAAGCATTGTGCCCGAATGTAAGAAAAGGGCCAGCTCTACAGGTTCGCTTACACCGGCCCATAAAAAGCTCACGAGAGATACCACTCCCTCGCTTGAAATGGGAACCCATTCTACAACTCCCTGGACCGCACCTAAAACAAGATATGTTAGTAAGTTAGACATAGATTATTATAACAGATAAAAATCCACCCAAAACAAAAAGGAGCGTTTTAAACGCCCCTTTTTGCTCGCTTGTTTTAGGATTCTAGGTCTTCTCTTTCTGTTTCTTCTTGAGTTTCAGTTCCTTGGGGCCTTTCTTCTCTGTAGGGTTCTTGTGGTGTCTTTTTAGCACTCTTTTTCTTTCCTCTGCTTTTGAGCACGAAGATAAGAACAACCACTACAAGAATCAGCACCCCGGCTCCGATGGCAAGTTTAACTAGTTTTTTCAGGAAAAGTTTTCCTCTTTCCAAGATTCCTATACCGTCGGGTATTCCGTCAACAGGAGGTTTGACCGGTGGTTGAGGCGTCGGCGAGGTGGGTTCATCCCCCGCTTCCACCTCTCCCCCTTCTTCAAGAAGCAAGGTGTATTCTATGGTCCCCTCCCGGCTTTCACAAGTGTCACGGTAAACTTCAAAGAAGTAGTCGCCTCTTTCTTCCGGTTGGAAAACTGTTTCAATAATTGCACCGTAACTTCCTGAGGAATCATCTACCAGTTCTTGGCGCATATCATTGTAAATGCGAACTGACCCGTAAAAGACGGTATCAGGGGTTAAACGTGCTGTCACAGTTTGGCCTTTGTTTAGGTTGAGCTTGTAAAAATCAGATGTATCCTCGCCTTCACTGCAACTAATGTATCCTTGGTATTCTCCGAAATCAAGTTCCATCGCATCTGTAATCTTGTCTCCTGCATCTTCTTCTTTACCTCCATCAAACTTGTCCACAAGTTCTACATCTAAGGTAAATTTAACGTCAGGATGCTCGGAAGAAAGCTTAATGTAATACTTACTTGAGGGCTGGCTGCTGGAAGTAAGCCAGGACAAGTCAAACCCTTCTCCTCCAAATAAAGTGCGGTTTCTAGCTAGTTCTTCCCTGTCTGTGCTGTAGATACTCACCTCAAGCGATTCGTCGTGTTCGAGGTCTTCAAGAAAGGCATCGATTTTAATCATCTGGCCCGGCTTTACCTCTTCGATGTAAAAATACTTAGTTGGGGCTTCTTCAAGGTCCAACCAATCATCTCCTGATTCGTAACTTCCCGGCTCGAGAAGAGCTGCGTCTTCAAAACCCTCTCCGCCCTCGGGCAGTGTTTCTTGGGCCTGAGCTGTAAGTGCAGCACTAAATAATGCGGCAGCAATCAATAAGAAATATCCAATCTTTTTTAGAAAAGTCATAAAGATATTCTAGTGTAAATTAACAATTTACGACCTTTAAAAATTAATTATTACTTTCAAAATTCTAGAAAAGAAGGTTTTAATAATTCTTCTAATTCCTCATAAGAAAACTTTACATTTTGTTCGCCGGCAGAATAAGGAGCAACCTGATATTCTCCAAAAAAGAAAATAATGCCTTCTTTTGCCAAAACAAAGTTTCTAAAATTATCTTTTTCGGGGGTTGTACCGGGGTTGACCATCTGTTCATCATAAAACTCCCCAAGTTTTTCGTTTGATTTTAGTTTCTCTCGAGAAGAAGCGGATAGTTTCTGCAGATAATCACTTTCCTCCTGAAATATATCTTCCAGCTGGTATTCCCGGCCCGAATCAAAAGAAAAAGTTTTTGTGTGAAGAATTTCAATACCGTGGGCCCCTCCTGTGTACATATAGCCGTTGAATTTGAAACTAACTAAATCTTTAGAAGGGGAAAAGACATTGTAATCCATGCCCAATTCGTACTGCCATTCCGGGAAACCGCCGGGTGGTTCGGGGCCTTCAAAAAATTCATTTACTTTAGTTTTAAATTCATCAGCGTTGCTTTGTACGAATTCTTCTATCGCTCTATCAATTTCTTCTTCTCCGGTTCTAGGGTAACGGATTTTTAAATTGTAATTTTTATCGCTCTCCTCGATCTCCTTGCTTTTTATTTCTTCTAACTTTTCTGCAGCAAAATCTTTGGTTTCTTCTTCATACTCTTCAATCTCTTCTATTTTTTCTTTTTTTTGGTCCCGTAAAAGAAAAAATTCCACAGTTCCCACAGCAAGAAAAAGGACAATTGCCACCAAGGTGAATTTTAGAAACTTTTTCATTACTCAATTCTAACATAAAAAATCCTATCTTTTAACCACTAAAAGAAAAACCCCCGACGCATCGCGTCGAGGGTCGTAAGTGGAAAGAAAAGATTGTTCATCTTTTAAGTGAGGTTGGTCTCTTGCACAAGAGGAACCTCACTGGATGTAAGATACCAACTTGACAGTAGATATCCCGCTGTCCATTGTGCTTGGTAACGTAACTGAAAGGACAGTTGATGCATTTCTGCTCATCGTTCTCCCTCAATTCTTTCCACCAGTTTTTGGATCCTCCCACCTTTACCATTTTCCACCCCCTTATGAAAAAGAAAAACAATATGAAAATAACGAACTGTTTTTATAATACAATAAATCATTAAAAAGTAAAGCCCCTGGAATCAGGGGCTTTAACGAACTAGATGATCTTAAAGGCCGAATGCAGGGTATCTGTTCTTTAATAATTTTTTTAAGAGATTCTTCTTCGCTTGCGGCGAAGATGGTTTCTCATATAGAAAAGATATTTGCCTGCACCAACCGTCGGAGAGAAGCATGCATCGTGTTTTCTCCCCCATTTCTTCCCGGGCTTTGCGGGTTTCAGGGCCATCCTTATTGTCATGGATGATGATTAACACTCGCCCGTTTCTGGAACCTGTTACACAGCAGCATACAGCTGCATGTATTCTTTCGTCTCTCACAAGCATAGCGCAAAGTGAATCCGGTGTCTTTTCCCATCGAACCCCTGCTTTCCATCGTGTTCTTGCCGTCTTTGGCATTACTCCTCCCTCCATGTTAGGAAAATTGCTTCTTATTATAAGGAAAGCTGGTTTTCTGTCAACCTTCATTAGAAAAATTATCTTTCTTGACTAATTTTCTCTATCGTTGTATGGTAAAAACAGTACTTTTTAATAACATAAAGGGGGAAGGCGGTGGAAACTCTTCTGGTTGTTATGGGAGCAAGAATTAAGTTAAAGCAAGGGGAATATGTGCCCGGGCATGATTTTCAAGAAAGATTAAATGCGGGGTATAAGGTTTGGGAGGAAGAAAAATGTAAGATTCTTATTACCGGCGGCGCTGCCGTCGGGGTGAGATACAATATTTTTGGAGAGCTAAAATGTAATTTTTCTTCTGACGCTGTTGCTTGTGCCTCAGAATACCCCATTGAAGCGATGGTGGGGAAAAAATGGCTTATGAACCGAAACGTTCCTGTCCCTTCAAGAGATATTCTCTTCGAGATTAATTCTCTTTATACGGAAGAGACAATAAGAATGCTTTTCATTCTTCTAGAGAGGAGCACGTATGAGGAATTGGAAGAAGTGTTTATTATAAGCCATCAGAATCATCTTTCCAGCATGAAAGATGATTTAAATAAATACTCGCCTGCTTCACTACAAGTTACCTCTCTGGCTGTTGAAGATGTTTTACGACCCGAACCAATCAGTTCCTTTTTTAAAGAAAGCGTCAAGGTTTAACTTGGCGCTTTTCATTTGACTTTCGGGTTTACTTCTGCTTTATTATTTTAATCAACTGTTTAGGGGGGAGTAAGATGTTAGGGAAAACAGTAGCAGTAATCGGGGAACATTCTTTATTCGCCTTGTTAAGAGATTTTGTTGATCAAGAAAAGAAGGAGGCCCAGCTCAGTTTTTATTGTTCAGCAGATGATTGGTTGAGAGAAAACTCTTTAGGACACGACATTTTTATTGTGTCCTTCGGAAGACCGCTTCTAACCGTCAAGTGTATCAATAAGCTCAAAGAGCATCATCCAAAAAGCTTGGTGGTTGTAGTTGGTTTAACTAAGTGGGGTAAAAATCAATTTTTAAAAGCAGGGGTGAACGATTTTTGTCTTGCCCCCTTTGTCGATGGATGTGCGGATGACGAGGATTGGGTGCGATTCTATAAAAGAATTTTAAGGTTATAATTGTGGGAGGGAGAATAACATTAGGGGAATAAAAGACACGGGAGGAGCCCGTGTCTTTTTTACTTGACTTCTCTATCATTCCCTCCTATTTTAAACAAAATACGAACAGGGAGGATAGATCGTTGGGAGGTGCAAAATGAGAAGAGAAAAAGAAAAAAGCATGATTTCACTAGCTGTTATCGGGCTTCCGCCTACCGGATTGACTATCGTTGGGATTATTTGTGGCAATTTCAAGAAGAAAGGCAGCTCCATCAAGCAAGAAATTTATAGAAGCTGCAAGAGCTGGGAGAAAAAAGGTGCAAAACGGCATGATGTTTATCTTGTGGACGCTGCTACTGGCCCATATTGTCTTCAGATGGTTAAATCCCATTACCCCAGGGCGGAAACAGTTCTTATCTACAGCGAGAGAGGGAGCGTAAGCAGGAAGGATACAATAAACTTCATCTTAGCTCTGCAGGAAATGACAGCTGAATGATCTTTTCACAGTAAAAGACACGGTGAGAACCCGTGTCTTTTTATTATTTGCTTTTTAAGCTTGATTGTGCTTTATTAATAGAAACCACTGACCAGGGAGGGACTGAAATGCCCGAAAGAAAAAAGAGCTTGTTGGTCATCGGAAGCCCTATTTTACGAACATTGCTTGAAGATGTAGGCCGCGAAGAACAGTTTGGGATCGAACGGGTTGACTCTTATCGCTCCACAGGAGATTGGCTGAGCGACAAAGTTTCCTATTACGATTGCTTTCTTGTATGTTTCCAACACTCGGAAGTAACAATAAGGTGCGTAAGCAAGATTAGAAAGCGTTTCCCTCTAAGTTTAATTATTGCTGTCACCTTGAACGAGATTTCTGAGGACAAAAAGGTGAAAAGTCAGCTTGTAAGAGCAGGGGCGGATAACAGTTTTGCTTTGCCTGCTTCAATCCACAGATGGAGGGGTTTTGTCGAGAAGATATTAAGGATAGTGGAAAGACAAAAAATTGAGTTCTTATAAGGAGGTTAAAGATGAAGAAGGCCGTTGTTATCGAAGATAACAGAGCTATCCGAGATTTAATTGTGAGGTGGTTGGTCCGCATTAACTATGCAGCCACGGGTTATGAAAGCTACGAAAAGTGGAAGGAGGAAGAAAAATGCGGCGACCTTGTTCTTTGTGACTATGATCTTGTATCTTCCGGAGGCACCGAGTTCAACGGGCCGGAATGCGTTGAAAGGATTAGAAAGCGCTGCCCTCGCGCTATCATCATTGGTATGAGCGGTGAGGGAGGGATGAGAAGAGCGGATGCGTTCATGAGAGCCGGGGCGAACTCTTTTCTTGCAAAAGAAGTAAGCATGAAAGATTTTATAAAAAAGCTCCAGAAGAAAACTGAAAACATTAGATACTAGATTAGCAGTAGAAAAGACACGGGGAGCCCCGTGTCTTTTTTTATTGTTCGAGCCGTGAAGGGAAAAGCTTACGTACAAAAACACCGATAAAGGTCCCCACCACCACCCCGCCTAAAACATCCAATGGGTAGTGAGCTCCAAGATAAACCCTTCCCAGCCCGACCATTAAACAAAGAATCAGGCCAACGATACTGAAGAATTTATTTTTAAGAAAAGCCGAGAGGAAAACGAAAAGTGCAAAAGCTCCTGCTGTTTGCCCGGAAGGGAAAGACATATTCCCGGGCGGTATAGCCCAAAGATTGGCATTTAAAGTATTAAAAGGCCGTGCTCTTCTGACAAGAATTGATTTTATTAAAAGTTCGTTAAAAAGAATTGTGAAAATAATTGTTAAAAACGCGCCTGCAGCAAGTTTTTTGCCCTTTTTACCACTCGTAAGATATATGAAGCCGAAAAGGATAAAACCCGCTACCCCGCCGTAAGTCAAATAGTCAAAAAGGCGGAAAGAGTAAACCAGTGCTTTTGGATGAGGCAGGTTATTAATCAGAAGATAAATTGCTTTGTCCAGTTCTAAAACTTTTTGCCACATAATTATTCCTCCAAAAAAGATGAACGGCGCAGCTTCTTATGATAAGAAAGAGCAAAGCGGTGTGATTCGTCCCTTACTCTTTGAACAAATCTTAAAACCGGTTCTTCGGACCTTTTATCAAGCAAACTTTTCTTTATCTCGCCTTTTCTGTAAAAATAAAGGGTTTCTTCTCTTTTTGCCAGAGAAGCTACGGGAACATGAATCTCCTTCTTTTTTAAAACGGAACGAGCTCCGTTAAGCTGTCCCTTGCCCCCGTCAATAAGCAAAAGGTCCGGCTTTTCTTTGAAAGATTCGTCATCTGTTGTTTTGCCGGTAAGATAAGCTGTCCTTCTTCTTAAAACTTCTTTAAGAGAGGATACGTCATCTGGACCTTCCACGGTTCTTATCTTGAACCTTCGGTAAAGGTCTTTTCTCGGCCTTCCATTTTCAAAAACCACCATGGAACCTACCGCTTCCTCCCCGGCGGTGTTTGAGACATCGTAGGCCTCAATTTTTTGAGGCGGTTTTTTAAGCCCCAAAATTTTTTGGAGTGATTCCATCTCTTGAGCCAGCTGGTCTTCCAGAATGTTTATGTCTTCTAAAAAATAGGTGCGGGCAGCTGCCATGCGGGCTTTTTTAAGAGCGGTGATTCGATCTCTCAACCTGGCCGCTTTTTCAAAGTTTTTATTTTTACTTGCTTTTTCCATTTCTTTCCCCAGCTTTTTTTCTATTCCTTTTGTTTTACCTTTAAGAAAACGGATTAGGGTTTTTATTTGCTGGTTGTAATCCTTCTTAGAGATAGCTCCAAAACAAGGGCCGGGGCAAAGCCCCATATCAAAATAAATACAGCCCCTGTCCAGTTTTTTATATCTTTCAAATTTGGCTTTTGAACAATCTCTGAAAGGAAAAACTTTTCTTATTTGTTTTTTGATATCTCTTACTTGTAGCTTGGGGTAGGGGCCGAAGTAAGAAGCGTCTTCTTTTTTGTTTCTTGTTACTCGCACACGGGGGAATTTTTCTTCAGTTACTTCAAGCAAGGGATAGGTCTTATCATCCTTCCAACGCTGGTTGTATTTGGGCTTTAACCTTTTAATAAGGTCCGCTTCAAGAAGAAGGGCTTCTATCTCTGACTCTGTTTCTTCCCAGTCGATTCTTTTTATTTTCTTCACCATAAGCTTTGTTTTGGGCCCCAAATCTTTACTTTTTTGAAAGTAAGAACGCACTCTTTTTTTAAGGTTGAGCGCCTTGCCGACATAAAGAAGCCCCTTTTCACTTCTAAAAAGGTAAACACCGGGGGAGGTGGGGGCCTCCTTTAACCTTTTTTCTAAGGTCTTTTTCATAAAACTTTTTTAAGAGCTTTACCTGTGTATGACTTTTTATTGGCAGCTACTTCTTCGGGGGTGCCTGCACAAACCAAACTTCCTCCTTTTTCTCCGCCTTCCGGCCCCAAATCAATAATGTGGTCGGCGCTTCTTATAACATTCAGGTTGTGTTCAATGATAAGCACGGTATTTCCCCTCTCAACTAACCGGCGTAATACTTTAAGGAGCTTTACCAAATCATGAGGATGGAGCCCGATAGTAGGTTCATCCAAAAAGTAGAAAGTGTTCCCCATTGGTCTTTTGGAAAGTTCTTTTGCCAGCCGGATTCTTTGCGCCTCTCCTCCGGAAAGTGTGGGAGCGGACTGGCCGAGGGTGATGTAGTCAAGCCCCACATCGGCAAGGGTTTGGAGGCGGCGGGTGAGCGAAGAAATCCCGCTAAAGAATGAAAGTGCCTCTTCCACAGTCATATCCAAAACTTCTGCTATATTTTTACCCCGATATTTTATGCCCAAAACCTCTTTGTTGTATCTTTTGCCGTTGCACACTTCACAGGGCACGTAAACATCGGCTAAAAACTGCATCTCTATTTTCTCTTCCCCTTGCCCTCCACAGGCATCACATCTTCCTTTATCCGTATTAAAAGAGAAATAGCTTTTATCAAACCCCTTGATTCTTGCCTCTTTTGTGCGGGCAAAGGCCTTTCTTATATAATCGAAGGCCTTTGTATAAGTAGCGGGGTTGGAACGAGGAGTTCTGCCTATCGGCGACTGGTCTATTTCATAAATCTTATCTATCTTTTCTGTGCCTATCAACTCTTCATGTTTACCGGGTGTTTTGTTAATCTTACGGCCCTTTGCTTTTTTCAGAGCTCGCAGAAAAGTTTCAAAAACCAAAGTGGATTTGCCCGAACCGGAAACCCCGGTGACACAAATTAAGTTCCCCAAGGGAAAAGAAACATCCAGATCCTTAAGGTTAAACTGAGAAGCACCCTTTAAAATAATCTCTTCTTCTGTTTCATTCTCTTTTTTGCGCGAGGCACTAACCTCTTTTTTACCGGCAAGGTACTTCCCGGTAAGAGACTTTTTATCTTTGGCAATCTCTTCCGGTGGACCGGAAGTAATGATCTCTCCGCCTTTTCTACCTCCTCCAAGACCGAAATCAACCACCCAGTCCGCCGACTCAATTGTTTTTTGGTCGTGCTCTACGACAATAACGGTGTTGTCCAGGTCTCGAAGTTCTTTAAGGGTTCTAATTAACTTTTCCATATCGCGGTCGTGAAGCCCGACAGAGGGTTCATCCAAGACGTAAACTACCCCTGAAAGCCCGGAACCGATTTGAGAAGCAAGACGGATTCTTTGTGCTTCCCCTCCCGAAAGGGTGGAGGCGGCCCTGTCAAGAGTGAGATAGGAAAGCCCAACCGCATTTAAAAATTTAAGACGGGTTTTAAGCTCTCTTGTGATGGGAACGGCTATTTTTCTTTTTCTTTCCCCGGCCTGCTCAAGCAGCCCTTTGCTCCATTGAAAAGCGTCCTCAATGTTCATTCTGTTCACCTCTCCGATATTTTTCCCGGAAACAGTAACACTGAGGGCCTTTGGTTTTAACCGTGTTCCGTGGCAAAGAGGACATTCTTTTTCAGTAAGATAATTTTCGAGCCGAGTTCTTCTTCTTTTTGAGCTTGTTTCCTTATATCTTCTTTCTACTTCATTTGCTATCCCTAAGAATTTTTCCCTGAAGCTTGTGAGACGGCCTTTTCTGTTGCGGCCTTCCACAAGGTAGTCCTTATCTTCTTTACCCCATGTGAGCAATTCTTTCTTTTTTTCTGCAAGCTTACCAATTGGTTTGTTAAGGTCGATTCCTTCCTCTTTTGCAAACGCTTTGAGTAGTCGGCGGTACCAGTTGTCTTTAATTGTAAGCCAGGAAGGCAAAGCTAAAATACCCCCCTCGTTGATTGAAAGACGGGGGTTGAAAAGAGAAGACGAGTCGGCCTTGAGTTTAGTCCCTAAACCTTCACATTCAGGACAAGCGCCGTGAGGTGAATTAAAAGAAAAATCGCGTGGTTCAAGCCGGGAAAACCCCCGACCGCATTTGGGACAGGAAAGATTCTGGGAAAAAAGGTGTTCTTCAATTTCTTTTGGATTTTCAGGAAAGAATTCAGATTTATCTTTTACCACAAGCACCACGACTTCTCCGTCCGAAAGCTCCAGGGCTTGAGACAAGCTTTCGGAAACACGACTTTCCAATTCATCCACCTCTTCCTTGCTGCCAAAAGAGATGCGGTCTACAACCGCCTCAATAGTGTGTTTTTCGTTTTCTTCAAGCTCAGTTCTTTCTTCTATTTTTTGGATATTGCTGTCAATCCGGGCTCTGAGATAACCTTCCTTGAGCAGGTTTTCAAGCAGTGCTTCACGAGCGCCTTTTTTATCTTTCACAAGAGGAGCCAAGATTACTACCCGTACCCTCTTCCGTTTGGTTTTGAATTTATTTTTTAAAAGATGAAGGAGAGAAGCGGTAATCCCGTCCAAGCTTTCCTCTTTTATCTCCAACTTACAAACTGGACAATGGAGATCGCCTATGCGGGCAAAAAGAAGTCGAAGGTAATCATAAATTTCAGTTATAGTGCCTACTGTTGAACGAGGATTGTGGAACGGCTTTTTTTGGCTGATGGCAATAGCAGGTGAAAGACCGGAAATCTGGTCTACATCCGGCTTGGTTTCCACCCCGAGAAATTGACGGGCATAAGAAGAAAGTGATTCTGTATACCTTCTTTTCCCTTCCGCATAAATTGTATCAAGCGCCAAACTCGATTTACCTGAACCGGAAACACCAGTAAAAACTACCAGCTTGTTTTTTGGTATTTCAAGGTCAATGTTTTTAAGGTTGTGTTCTCTTGCTCCTTTTATTACTATTTTTTTCATAAAACTAAGCTAATACTTTTTCCGCTTCTCTTATTTTATCTCTAAGCTCGGCTGCTTTTTCAAAATTCAAATTTTCGGCTGATTCTCTCATTGTTTTCTCCCAGTTAATAACTTTTCTTTCCAAAGCTTCTTTTGAAAGAGAACGCCAGGTCTCTTTTGCTTCTTTTACCTTCTTCTTCTGGCCGGGAAGAATTTTTCTTCTGAATGGTTTTTTAATCGTTTGAGGTTTTATACCGTGCTTTTCGTTGTATTCTTTTTGCACCTTTCTTCTCCTTTCCACCTCATCTATGGCTCTTTTCATGGAGCCGGTGACCCGATCGCCATAAAGAATGGCCTTACCGTTTAAGTTTCTCGCCGCGCGCCCCATTGTTTGGATTAAACTCGTTTCAGACCGCAAAAAACCTTCTTTATCCGCATCAAGGATAGCGACAAGAGAGACCTCCGGCAAATCCAGACCCTCTCTTAATAGGTTAATGCCTACCACCACATCTACCTCCCCCTTCCTGAGATCCAAAAGGATCTCGCTTCTTTCCAGGGTGTCGATTTCGCTGTGAAGATAATGAGTTTTTATCTCGGGCACCTTTTTACCTAAAAGGGACTCGATGCGGGCCGGTGAGGCAAGATATTCGGAAAGGGTTTCAGCCATCCTCTTTGTTAAAGTGACAGCCAACACTCTTTCCCCTTTCTTTATTCTTTTTACTATTTCTTTTATTAGGTCTTTAACCTGCCCTCGTGCGGGCCTTACCTCGATCTTCGGGTCAAGCACGCCGGTTGGTCTTATAAGCTGCTCCACTACTTGAGAAGATTTATTTATCTCCCAGTCATTAGGGGTGGCTGAAGTGTGAATAATCCGGGGTACTCTTTTGAGGAATTCATCAAATTTTAAAGGTCGATTGTCAAGAGCGGAAGGGAGTCGAAACCCATGCTCTACCAAAGTTTTTTTACGGGCCTGGTCACCGTTGTACATCCCTCTTATCTGAGGGATTGTTTGGTGTGACTCATCAATAATACATAAAAAGTCATCGCTGGCATAACGAAAGTAATCAAGAAGAGTAAACGGGGGTTCTCCTTTTTCTCTTCCTGAAAGGTAACGGGCATAGTTTTCAATACCGGGACAAAACCCCATCTCTTTTAAAAGTTCCAGGTCGTACTCTGTTCTTTGTTTTAAGCGGTGTGCTTCAAGATTCTGCCCTCTTTCTTGCAATGCCTTTACCCTTTCCTTAAGTTCTATTTTTATAAGCTCTATAGCGCGTTCTAACCGTTTTTCAGGGGTAATAAAGTGTTCAGCCGGGAACACCCTCACTTCATCTACAGTTTCTTTGATTGCTCCGCTTTCAGGTTCAATCCAGCTCAGCCCTCTTATCTTTCCCCCCAACATTTCCACTCTCAAAGCTCTTTCTCCGTAGGGCGGGAAAATTTCAACCCTCTCCCCTCTTACCCGGAAAGCACCTCTTTTGAAATCCATGTCGTTGCGCGCATAAAGTAAATTGATGAGGTCTCTTAAGAGCTCAATTCTTTTCATTCCCTGGCCTTTTTCAAGCTCCAGTGTTTTTTCAAAATAATCGTCAGGCCGGCCCAAACCGTAAATGCAGGAAACGGATGCAACCACAAGCACGTCTTTTCTTGCCATAAGGGATTGAGTGGCTGAATGGCGCAAAACCTCAATGCGTTTGTTAATGTTCGCCTCTTTTTCAATGTAAAGATCCCTTTGCGGCACGTACGCCTCGGGCTGATAGTAATCGTAATAAGAAACAAAGTAATTCACAGAGTTTTCGGGAAAAAACTCTCTAAATTCTTGAAAAAGTTGACCGGCCAAAGTTTTATTATGAGAAATAACAAGAGTCGGCTTTTGGATCTTTTCTATAACATTGGCTACGGTAAACGTCTTGCCGCTTCCCGTAACCCCCAAAAGAACCTGGTGGTCCTGCCCGGAGCTTACACCCTTTGAAAGTTTTTCTATAGCTTGCGGTTGGTCTCCCGTGGGGTTAAAATCCGATTTTAACTTAAACCTTTTCATAGATTTCATTATATCATCACCTTCCCCTGTTTTTCAAATCAAAAACTTTTTTGATTTAATGTTCTCCTACGAACAAACAAGAAATGAAAAGAACCACCTCTCGGCGGTTCTTTCCAATGATTTAAGGTCTAAGTTAGGCGGGAGTTACATTCACGGCGGCAGGGCCTTTGCGGCCTTGCTCTACCTCGAAAGTAACTTTATCGCCTTCCTTGAGCTCTTCAAACGTCATACCTTGAAGGTCGTTTGAGTGGAAAAAGAGATCTTTTTCCTCGCCTTCTTGTTTGATGAAGCCGTAACCTCTGTCCATAATGCGGACTACTGTTCCTTCTGGCATCTTCAAATAAAGCTTTAAAATTCAAATTATATTTTGCGAAACAAAACCCGACCTCGTTTTTTTCACGCTAATCCAATATTCTAATACTGCCGTAATACTAAAGCAATTTTATCCTTTTGTCAAGTAAGATAATAAAAAGCCCCCTGATGAGGGGGCTCTGAGAAATTCCGAAATTCAGAGTTTTTGAAGGTCTGGAGATTGAGGGCAGCAAGACCGGAGAATAATTCTTCTGTATTTCCTTCTCTTTTCTTTGTCATTCAGGAAGAGCTGCCCCCAACATAAAGGATCGCGGTCGCTGCACTTAAGTATTACTCCGAACATTCTCACCCCATGAGTGCCTTCTTCCGTTGGAAAGAAGGTAATTTTAGCCCTCCTCTTCTTGCCTTCAAAAAGTTCTGTAATTTCTTCTCCTTCCTCTCTTTTTTCTTTATACTTCCATCTCTCTCCCATTTTTTTGCCCTCCTGCAGTATAAAACTTGTTTTCATAATAAAATAAACTAAAAACAAATCAAGTTAACTCTTTGAAACCGAAGAGTTTCCCTTGATGAAAAAGCGAAGTTTTTTATCCGCCCACTCCTCTGCATAACTCACTCCTATTCTTTTCGCTTCTTTTATCTCAAAATCAGACCTCTCCCCCTCTTCGAGCCAGAGCTTTTTCCGCTTGGTAAGATCCCAATTGTTAAAATGCTTGTCGATTTTTAAGTATCTGGTAAGTTTACCCGGCCCGGAAGCGATTTCTTCGTTTCCATTTTGGGGCTCTAAAGCTCTAATAAGAACCGCCTCGCCCCGCCCGGTAACAATATTAAACATATAATGGATTCCGTAAATAAGGTAGATGTAAGCTCTTCCAGGTGGGCCGAACATCACTTTTGTTCTTTCTGTTTTACCCCGGGAGGAGTGAGAAGCTAAATCTTTGGGTCCGAGGTAGGCCTCTACTTCTACAATTTCCCCTTTTTCAATCTTACCACCTTGAAACTTTCTTACTAAAAAACACCCCAAAAGGTCTTTTGCTACTTTTGGGGTGTTTCTCGCATAGAAATCTTTGCCCAGGACTTTCATCAGTTTATCCCCGTGAATAAAGGCCCATAAGCTCTGCCTTTTCAATAATTTCTCCCTCCATTGCTTCCTTTAAAGTGTTGACGTCTTGAGTGTTTTCCAGGTCGAGTTTTTTCTTTAATGCATGAAGCCGGAAGAAATAACGGTGAGAGCCGGAGGGTGGACAGGGGCCGCCATAACCGGTTTTGCCAAAACTGGTCTGGCCCTGCACCGCTTCTTTTAAGGTGCAGTTCTCCTTTATTCTTTTTCTTCCCGGGTTAACATTCCATACGGTCCAATGGGTAAACGTCCTGCCCGGCGCATCAGGGTCATCTACTATCAGCGCCAAACTTTCGGCGTTTTCTGGAACATCCTCAAATGTTAGCGGCGGGTTAACATTCTCTCCGTCGCAAGTATATTTGGCAGGAATATTTCCCTCGTTTTTAAAAACTGAACTCTTAATTTTCATGGTAACAAACTAATCTTTATTTATTTTTAAATCTTTTCCATTCACTTTTCTCTCCGTTTCGTTGTTTTTCTGCCATCACCAGCTCATCGTATATACCGTCAATCAAATCGTATTCTTTTGCCTTCTCTAATTTAACCCAAGCGAATTTATCGGTTTCTCCTTCTTGGAGTTTTATCTCACCGGAAGCATAATCCGCCATGCAGGAGATAACAAGGGAAGGGTTCCCGTCACTGTGAACGGTAGCCAAGCTTGTTATATATTCAATGTTTTTAATCTCAATTCCAACCTCTTCTCTTATTTCTCTTCTTAAAACTTTTTCCAAAACGTTGTACCAGTAAAACATAGTATCTTTTGGAAGCGAAGAATAATCTTCAATCTCCAATTTTCCTCCCGGCACCACCCACCTACCCGGGAACCTCTTCTTGTCGACAGAGCGCCTCGTGATTAAATATTTCCCGTCTTTTACAACAATTCCGGTTATCACTACTTCGTGGAGGCGTTTTTTGGAGGAATTAGCCATGTTTGTCTTTTAAGATTTTACCCTGTAAGTGATTATTCAAGGAACAAACCTTCAAGACCTGTTTCCTCTTCCACACTTCTTTTTACTTCTAAGTCAGTTTTAAGAAGAACAATTTCTCCTGTTACCGATACTTCACCTTTTAAAAGGTGTCCCCCTTTAGTTTCTTTTTTCTCACCACCCAAAGTAGCGTGAAGGTGGAACTTGTATTCGTCTTCTTTTGCAATGTTCCCCGAAAGAGAAAGGAGTTCAAAGGGCTCCTCAAATCCTTCTGGTGTGTAATCCCCCTTTTCTTTAAAGTAGCCGAGCTCTACGTCTTGAATTTGGCCGATACCCGATAGAACTACGGCTGTTTTAACATCGTGTTTTTCGCAGGCCTTTACTAAACTTTCATAAATTTTTTCTCCAGGGAAAAGTCGGATAAAAATTAAATCGCCTTTTTCTTTTGTTTGCATATTAGTTAATTTTTATTTCTTAATTCTTTTTTTACTTTAACATAAAAAAGATGGATTTGTCACCTTGAATTTTTGTGATTTTCTAGAAAAATAAAAGGCCCAATCTGGAATGATTGGGCCCTCTTTGCACTTCTCTATAGAAATTCAACTGCCACTCTTTCTCCTCCTAAATATTTTAGGGTTCCGATTTTTCTTCCCCGGACACCCCATCCCCGGCGATATGTCGCCATTATCTGACCGGGTCGAAGAACAGCCAATGCTTCCGCCACCTTAAGCCCTTTTGGTCTTTTAAGAGACCAGGCCTGACCCGAAAGAAAAAGTACGTCCCTACCGGGTGCAAGGTAAACACCTCCTCTTTGCCCGGAGCTGACACTCCATTTTATGAGTGCCCCCTCTGACAAGTTGGAAGATGACTCCCGAAGACGGTAGAAACCGTTCACCTTGTCCACATCCGCCGCATAGATCTTTCCATTTTGGACCAGAGGCGGCGCATATTCACAACAAGGGAAAAGCTTCCCCCGACCGACAGGCACAGAAAAAGGGCGTTCTAATACTTCTATCCCTTTGCTGACCTTGCTTCCCATCACCGAGAAAGCTTTCAGGCCTTTCATCTCAATCCTCCCTTTTTACTAACCTCGATAAGGACTTATTCTTAAACGAGGTAAAATTCTCACGGGAAATTCCTGTGAGAAAACTACTGACTTTAATAATGCCAAAATTATATTTTTTGTCAATAAAAAAGGAGCTTAACCAGATTTTGTTAAGCTCCTCTTGAGAACTTTCACGCATAAAATTTATGCGTGGTGGACGGAAAGTTTCCCGTTGGCGAAATGGAGCAGTCTATTGTACGGCCCCCCCTCCGTTCCTCTGATTCTTTGCCCTTCTTTCATTACAAAAAGGGCGACCCTCCTCTGACCAGAGATAACATTTCCCGCCATGCCCAAGGAGAGAATTTTAACTTCTCCATTCGGCTTGATACAGGAAATTGCTCTTGGGACAGAAGGAATATCCCAAAAAACGAGAATAGCTTCCTCCTCATTCTTTTTTGGGGCTATTAGTGCGTTTCTTCCAACCGAGGCCTCCAGAATACGTCCGTTTTGACGTGGAACCGAATCCTCAACCCTTACCCATTTCCCTCTACCAACCCTAATCCTGTTTTTTTCAATCGGGATTCCAACCTTCACGTCCCCTCCAACCACTTCAAACGCTTTCATTCCGTCCTCCTTTAAGATAAAGAAACAAACATCCACAACCGCTGTGGATTGCTTTTATTATGACAATTTTTATCTTTTTGTCAATCCTCTTATCTCCAGTTGAGCTGAGATTTATAGGAACTGTGAGGCTTGAAATTTTTCTTGACCGCGCTAACCTCAGTATTGCCAACAATCTCAATTTTTGAGAGGTCTCCTACTCCCAAACGATTCTCTCTGCAAAAATGAAGATAACCGACATCTTCAGGGTTAAACCCCATAAGTGTGCTGCCGAGGGTGTCTACACTTAAGAAATCAAGGCCTGCAAGCGCTACCTGCATTTTAATGGGACTGCCATGAACCGGCCCGTTTCCTTCCATCCCGAGGAAACCGTCAATAACACTTAAATCAGGTGAAAGCATTTCAGCTAATTTTGCCAAGCTGCGATTTATAGCGCGGGGGCCTTGATGAACCTTTGATTTGTGGTCCAAGGATCCGACAAGGATGTTTTTAAGAGAAAGGGTGACAATAACCGAATCGTGAGTTTTAAGCATAGCGGGAGAAATAATAAAATCAGCATCAAGAAGAATTTTTGAAACTCCAACTTCAATTGTTAGTTCAAGATTCCTGTCAAAAATAGTAGTTTTTTCGTAACCGCCTTCTCCTAAATCTTTAAGAGTAACCGGGTACTCTTCGGGCAGGGAAAGGTAATCAAAGTTTTTATACCCCTGCCTCGCGCTGCCGACAGCGGGGCTTTCAGCAATGGTTATTTCTTCATCGGTAAGGGAAGTCACAAAGTCCAAGATTGCTCTAACTGTATCTACGTGCGTAGCGGCCAATTGATTGCCTGTAGAAACAAAATTCGGCTTAAGTACAATGTTCTTTTTGCTCTCCAGGGCACTTGCTGTTTCTTTTTCAATCTCTTTTAACGCAGAGGAAATGTTTTGATAACGATCCTCTCCTTTAATTAGTGATACTTTTGTCATTTTTTTGTTTTTGATTAATTTATTCGCTTTAAACTATAACACAAAAGAGCAAACGCTTTCCAGATTATTGAGTTTTTATTAAAATATTTTTTATTTTTGAAGCTGCATGGCCTGCGTTAAAATTTATCTTTAATTTAAAAGATTCTACCCTTCCGAGTTTTAAAGGGTTTTTAAACCACTCCGTCCAACCTGCCTCATCTTTCTTCTGCCAGGAGGCAGAATAACTTTTTAAGTTTTTTGCGACCACCTCTACATCTTTTATTTTTTTTGGCTTAAGGAATTTCTTGGAAAAAACTCCCTGACCGGTTGCGCGAGGCGGCACCTCAAACCAGTCATCCCGCGTGATTTTCAAGTTTTTTTTGCTTCTCAAGCTTAGATCAAAAGCAATAACTTCCGCTTTTTTTGAAAAAAGCTTTATTGGATTTTTAAGTTGGACATTATAACTTTCCACATCTTTATTCGCACCCGCCCACCTAGTAATCATTCGGACGCTTTCCCCCCCGGGGAAAATATCAAAGTAATATACGGCCGGCCGGCCTAAAATATTACTCACTTTTGATTTATGCAATATGTCAAACACGGGCGGGCCTTTTTCTTCAAGTTTAATGTAGAGACGGCGCAGAGGTGAACGGGGAGCTTTGGTTACCTTCCCTCCCAACTTTCTTAAAAGAGCAAAATTACTGCCTACCCAGCCGTGATCAGTATCTATGCAGGGAATATTTAAAAAATAAATATCAGGTAAATGATTGTATTTTCTCCCGTCAACGAACTTGCCAATTTTTTGAGAATACCTTTTCTGCTCAACATCTTCCATTCTGGCCTGGTAGCGGTAATCAAGATGGGTATGCCCGGTGAGATGAGCAATAACCGGAAATTCTTCAAATATCTTAAAAAACCTTTTGGAAATAATCGCCCAATCTTTAATATCATTAAAAGACCAATCGTTGGAAAGCGCAGTTGTCCCGCGAAGCAGAGTGTGGCTCAAAATGAAAACATTATTGTTTTTTGCGTATCTCTGCAGCAACTTTTTAATAAATGCGAAACGTTTTAAGGGGATGGTGGAGGTTAAAATGTTTTTGTTGCCTTCCGGGTCGTGTTCTTCCGAGATAAGAATAAAAATTAAGTTACCGATTTTTACCGCCTTGGTGCCGGCAACTCTTCCCAGAACGGAAAAATATTCTTCTCCGTAGTTATAACGATGGAAAACGGTATAATCTCTGTCGTGATTGCCCATCAGGTCAAAAATCGGGGTCTCAACACCCTTCATCCATTTTTTGTATCCCAACCAATCTTTCTTGTGCCCCGAGGCGGTAAGATCCCCCAAGCCAAAGATGTAATCGGGGTTGATATCGTTGAGTGCTTCCTGTGCTTTTTTAGGAATCCACCTGCTGGGAGACCCAAAATCCGTTTGTGACTGAATTTTGTTGTCCCGAATATGCAGGTCGGAAAAAAAAGCTATTCTTACTTTGTCCATCTTGATTCACTATCTTTTATAAATTACAATCTTTTCCGGCTCGTGTTTTCCATTTTATCAAAAATGAGGGGAAAGCAAAAACCACTTTATTTATATTAAAGTGGTTTTGCGGTTTTAAAGCGTCCCAAGCCGCAAGTTGTTTCAAGACAAGGGATTATTCACCTACTCTTAGCGTGTGCACCCAAACTTTGTTTCCTGCTTCGACTCCTCCGACAGTTGCTCTTTCTCCCACTAAGTTTTCGTCCAACTGAGAACAATCTTGATCACTCCCCTCGACGGAACACGTGCTTTTTGCGTGGAAATCAAGCTGTATTTTAAGCCCCGGTTGCCCCGGTGCCTCGTAGGAAAGGTACCACACACCCGGCACCAATCCAGGGTTATCTTTCATTAAAACACCCGTTTTGGAAAAGTTAGGCTCAATATTGCTTACGGGTTGGGTAAAAGTTTCCCCGCCGGGAACGCTGCATTGGGCCGGAATAGTTTCAGAAACTTCATACCCTGCCTCAACACAATCTTTAAAACTTTCTATTCCTCCCTCCTCCACTTCCTCTTCTTCTACCTCTTCTTCTTCCCCGGAAAATACTATTGTTTTAAGTTCGGGCAGCCCAATTCTCTTGCTATTTTGAAGAATAAGCACTGCTGATAAAAGAGCAAGGCCTGCAATAATTAAAATTTTCCCCCAACTAACCCCTTCTTCTTTTGACATTTTCATGTGTTAACTAATTATTTTTTATTTATTCTTTTTTAAAAATACCACAAAAAAATAGTTTAGGTAAAATCATACTGAAAGGCCTCAACCGGTACCCCTTTTTTTCTGGCCTTTTTGATAGCGTCCAGCGCTACCTCTCCCGAGGTCTCCCCTGTTTTGATTCGAAAAACTATTAATCTATCCACCGCATCAATAACTTTTGAGTTTTGCTCAAAATGCATTTCTTCCCCATTTAATGCTAAACCAGAATTTTTTAAAGCACGGGGGTTTTTCTTTTTAAGATTCTCAAGCTGGTTCAAAGCTTTTTCAATGTCTTCTTTTTTTAGGAGCCCCTCACCCGCCCTCTTTTTCCAAAACTCAGCGTAGCTTTCAAGATTCACCGGCAAGATAACCTTTACCTTTGCTTCATCGCTCCTTAAGGCCTCGTTTAAAATCGTGTAGTCCAATCCTAATCCTCCACCCAAGACAATTCCATTTTCGGCACTGACTTCTTCCCGTACAGTGCTTCTTACATCTTTTTCCACCTCTTTTTTTATTCCCCCTTGACTACTTCTAATCCCTACCCATTCCATAAGAACTATTTTAATTTATATATGTTTTTTATTTACAACAAGTTCTACTTATTACGTTTTCAGCTTACTATTTCTTTCGTTCTTTTAACTTTCTATACTTTATTCTACCAAATTGAAAGCTTAAATTA
Source organism: uncultured Candidatus Saccharibacteria bacterium (assembly GCA_964401285.1). Taxonomy (GTDB): domain Bacteria; phylum Patescibacteriota; class Minisyncoccia; order Minisyncoccales; family CAYTKG01; genus CAYLVJ01. Next base: position 21,853 of record CAYNXY010000005.1, read on the forward strand.
AATAAAAAAGGCCGGCTATATACTGGTGCACTGCACCAAGCCGGCCCCTTGGGAGAGAAAATGATTAAGTTAAAATGTTTAAGATTTGTTTATTGTCACCCATCATTGTTCTTTTTAGGGAACAATTTTTATGGAGTCGAAACCATCGAAGAGAGTACCATCTTTCAAGTTGCCGATAGCCACAGCTTCAGTTTGTTCTGCTGTCCAAACTGACATGTCGTTTTCGAACTGGCACACCAAGTCAGGATAGCCGTCCGGTTCTCCGTCCGGCATGTTGGCCCCACTCACATCTTCAATCGAACACTGAAGATCGCCGTTTCCCTTCATCCGAGGCGCCAATCCTTCGAAGCTTAAAGAATTGACATCGATATCGGTGGCATCAAGCTCAGCGCTACCAAGAACAGCAACAGGGATCACCCCGCTTCCATCGGGGTTGATGCTATTGGGATAGCTACCCGGCTTGATATCAATACCCACTACTATGTTTTCGTCTTCAACTGGTGAGCATTCGACCAGCTCCACAGCATCAAGAAAAACGCTTTGTTGACCCTTGGAAGTTTCCTCCGCGAAAGCGATGGTGGTCCCACCAGACTGAGCCGTAAATCCATAGGTTCCATGCACCCATCCGGTTGCCCCGCCCTCATTGAGTTCGCCAATTTCATCGACGTAAAATATTAGCTTACTCTCGGCATCCGATGCTCTCCAGGCGAAATGGAGATCGTAACAATCTCCACCTACCGTCCCCAGCGACTGTGAAATCTTCACGGCGTCAAGCTCGACGTATTGGTCGCCGCAAACTGGGTCAAAATCGGTGCTATTGTGGACCTTGACCTCCGGTTCGTTGCATCCTTCGGCCGTGCATTCGATTGCCCAGCCCGGGATAGAAGCATATATTTCTGAGGTGCCCGAGGACACGCTTGGTTCTTCAAAGCTCCCATTCCCTACCAGACCGGTACTGGCAGACGCACTCATTGCAAGGATGAACATAATCGATATCAATACAAGAAGTATCTTTTTCATTTCCCTTCCTCCCCAATTTATATAAAGAACTTAATCAACTCCCTCCCTGCTAATAAAAATAACATTTAATTTATGTTTGTCAAGAAAAAACCTGTAAGCTTATTAAATAAAAAAGGCCGGCTACACACTGGGTGCACTGCACCGAGCCGGCCTCTTGGGAGAGAAAATGATTAAGTTAAATAAATTTTAAAGTCGTTAGGTAGATTGTTTAGGGAACGATATTGATAGAGTCAGTGCCCTTGAAGGGGGCTCCGTTGGTTAACCTTCCGGTAAGCGTAGCTCCGGCCTCGCCTTCCTCCCAGTTTGACGCATCGTCTTCGAATTGGCAGACAAGGTCAGGATAGCCGTCCGGTTCTCCGTCCGGCATGTTGGCCCCACTTACATCTTCAATCGAACACTGAGGAGCACCATTCCCCTTGACTCGGAGGTCCAACCCTCCAAAACTCAAGGTGCTCGTATCAATCTCGGTGACATCGAAATCGGGGCTTCCCAGAATAGCAACCGGAATTACACCCTTCCCATTGACGTTAAAGCTATTGGGGTAACTTCCGGGTTTAATGTCAATTTCAACATCAACTGTCCCCTGGGTAAGCACACGAACCTGATCGCTCCATTCGTTATGTACACAAAGGGTAACTGTTAAAGTGTTCCCTTCAAGCACGACAACATCATCACTCGAGAGCTCACCGGGTAACTCGACCCGGCGCCCTGCGTCGCTGCCCTGGGCGGGATAGATGGTATCTGGATGTCCAAGGAGCCCGTCAGAGCCTTCCAGCTCGCTGTTGAACACGACGAGGCCGAGTATGTCCTCATCAAAAGTAACTGACCCTTTAAGGCATTTTGACGTGCTAGGTTCGCCCACGGGATCCATATGCAAGAAGTAACTTTCTACCCACGTTCCTTTACTTATGGTCGCTGTTCCAATCTCATCAGAGTTCTTGTCATAGGTACCGTCCTCAGTGATATTGACATAAACACCTTGAGTGAGTTCCATCGCTTCCTGCTCTTGGAAAAGGAAGATCTTTCCGTCACTCTCATTTTCGCCTCTTACTACTGAGTCGAGAGGTTCGATTTCCTCGATATTCCCCTCAGTGGGCAGGTCCGCCAAAACAGTGCCGACCCCAAAAGCAAGAACTATGATCAACGTCATCAATACAGCAATTCTCTTTTTCATTTTCTCTCTCCTTTATTCAATTATGAAGAACTTAATCAACTCCCTCCCTGCTAATAAAAATAACATTTAATTTATGTTTGTCAAGAAAAAAATCAAAAGAAGAGCATCAAACTCCTTCTTTTGTCACTCGATCCCAAGTTCTTTGGCTCTTTTTATTTGTGGCAACTCTTGAGGTGCGATCCCCTTGAGTGAGTTGCCTGGAAACCTTTGTATCGTTTTTATTCCTTCCGTGTCAATGGCAACCCTGCTTTTTGAAGCCAGAATAAGATTCGGATTCTTGACCTCTCCCCTGCTCGGCCCTTTGTTCGTAAAGCATTTTCGAGCATCCATCACCACGAGGTCCGCTTTGATTATGCTGTTAAGTTCTGCTATTTTTTCTTGAATATGTGCGAGGTGAAGTTTCACTCTTTCAAAGGGCTTCATAAAACCAACACAAAGTTTTAAGCTGCCTGTAAACTGCGCTTGAAAATGGGTTTTAAGACAAGGAAGAAGAATTAATCTGTCCACTCGGTCCAAAAGATAAGTGAGAGACACATTTTTAAGATATTTTGCCTTGGGGACTTCTTTTTTAACCCATTCTCTTTCGTCAAAAACATAAACACGGGCCGGCTTTTTCATTTTTTCAATTTCAAAAACTCCCTTTTCTTCCATTACCTTGCGAGTATTCACGCTCATCGTGGAAGAATCGCCTACAATAACCATTTTTGCCCCTGCCTTGTAAGAAAGCTCCACCATAATTTTTAAAAATTCTATGTCCGTCGAGGCGGGAAAAGGATCTGACGTATTGAAATTCGGTTTTAAAAAGACAACATCACCTTTTTTAATAAAAGAATCCATACCGCTCAAACTGCTTAGCACCTTTTCAACTGTTTTTTTAAGAGTTCCGTTTACTTTTTCTCTGGCAACCTTCATGATTTGTTTATCTAATTAAATGAATAAAAGATGATTGCTTCATGTTTTTATGTTAAAGTTAAAAAACAATATTTACAATTTTTTTAAAATGATTCCTTTTGCTTCAATATCGTTTTTATCAATGAGTTTGACCGCATTTATCTGTCTCGCTTTGTTGTGGAGGAAAAACGGGGCTTCTCTCTTTTCTGAAGAACCTCTCAGGAATTTATTTTACGCCTATCTCACCTCCGGCCTCTTTTTTCTAGTGGAAAGCGTTCCTTCTCTTCTAACTAAAAATGGATTAATAATCCAAGCATTTTTAATTGTTTCGGATTCCCTGATTCCCATTCTAACTGTTTTTTTATTCAGAATCTTCTTTTATTTTTCCTTTAAAGAAAAACTGAGCAAATACATTAGAACTATTTTTGTCGTTTTTGTTGCTTTTAGCACATTTTATCTGGTTTACAATTTTTTGCACCTAAAACCTTCCGTCTCCTACAAGACCAAAAATTTTATCTTTTGGTTGGAGTCAGCCAACCCCATACTTCTCTATCTACACGGCTTAATGCTTGCTTTGGCTCTTTTATTTCTTATTTTTCTTTATGTTAAAAAGGGGTGGAATCATAAAAACCCTATGGTGAGAAAAAGATCCCGTTTAATGGCTGCTTCACATATATTATTTTTAATCGCCTCTGGTTTTGTTTATTACGGACAGGTGGTTGTAGTAAACACTTTGCCTCATCTTGAAAACAGCATAGCTCCGGCTATCGTTCTTTCTACACTTTTAGGCAACGGAGCATTTCTTCTCATTTTAAGAGCAAGCTTATTGAGAAATAAAAGGGAGGCAACTAAACGTAACGAAACGATCACGTCCGCTTAAACTCACTTCACTTCCCAAATGCGGATGCTGTTGGTGCTTCCCTTAACACCTACGTGTTCTCCGGAAATAACAACTAATTTGTCACCCTTTTCTATCTCACCTCTTTTCTTCAACTCGCTGCTTGCTTTTTTTATTGCTTCTCTTACTGTTTCTTGATTCTTAAAATCCATCTTAAAAGGGGTTATGTTATAGGCGAGAAGCAGTCTGTCCATCACGGTTTCACTATCAGTAAAAGCAAAAATCGGCGTCCGCGGCCTGAAAGAAGCAAGAGAAAAACCGGTCCGGCCTGATTTTGTAAAAACCAAAAAACCTTTGGGCAAATCGCTCTTCTTTACCAATCCGGGCAAGATAGCAGCAAGCTGGACAACGCTCTTCTCATTAAGCTCAAGTTCTCCGGGAGAAAAAAGAGAAGGTCCAAGTAAATCTTCTTTTTCAGCTTCCTTAATAACTCCTCCCATCATTTCTACTGTCTTTTTAGGATACTTACCGATTGCAGTTTCACCCGAAAGCATTAAACAATCGGCAGTTTCAAACACCGCATTGGCAACATCTCCCACTTCCGCTCTTGTTGGTGTGCGATTTTGTATCATAGAGTCAAGCATTTGAGTGGCGACAATAACCGGTTTTCCGGCGCGTCTTGATTTTAGAATCAGCTTTTTTTGAAGAACGGGAATTTTTTCAAAACCGGCTTCAATAGCCAGGTCACCTCGAGCAATCATAATAGCATCACTCACCTCAATAATGTCGTCAATGTTTTCCAAGGCCTCCGGCTTCTCAATCTTGGAGATAACTCCAATTGTCGGATTAATCTTTTCAAACTCTTTTCTCAGATTAAGAATGTCATTCTTGTCCCGGACAAAAGAGAGACCGAAGTAATCAATCTCATCCCCAAATTCTTTGATAAAACGAACATCCTTTTCTCGAAGAGACGGAAGGGGGACGTCAAGAAAAGGGATGTTGACGCTTTTTCTACTTTCCAGTTTTCCACTTGAAAAACACTCAGCCAAAAACCCATTCTTTTTAATTTTTTTTACTTTAAAACGAAACAATCCGTCGTCAATGGAGAATTCCTGTCCTTTTTTGAAGGAGTTTATTACCTCTTTTCTTCTGATAACAATATCTGCTTTTTTATCTTCTTTTGCCGAAAAGAAGAGTTCGTCTCCGGGGTTAACTTGAATAGCATTTTTAAGAGGAGCAATTCTTATCTCCGGCCCCTGGAGGTCAATAATGATTCCTATCCTCTTTTTAAGTTCTTTTGAAACCTTCCTAATCTTTCTTGCTGTTTCTTTGTGCCACTCAAGAGAATTGTGTTTCGTGTTTAAACGAGCTAAGTCAACCCCGTTTTTAAAAATTTCTTTTAAGACTTCTTCGGATTGACTGCTCGGACCGATTGTTGCAATAATTTTAGTTCTTTTTTTCATATGTTTTATGAAATCTTTACTGCATTATCTCCATTATTTTTTCTTTTACTTCTTCGTTGAACCCCGAATAAGCTTTCTCTCCTACAAAAATAATGGGGTAGTAACCAAAAGAAGTTGATACGCCTTCACTTTCTTCATAGTTGCTTTTATAACTTTGCAGCTCTTCGGAGAAATCGCTTTCAGTAGTAAGGTGTTCTTCCACCGGATAACTTTGTTCTTCAAAAAAACTAAGTGCTTCAAGACACATCGAACCTTTATTATTATGAAACATCACAATCTTTTCTTCGTTTTCTTCAGGCCTCGAACCATCACCTTCAGAGGGCATTGCAGCCGGCAGATCCTCGACCGTGCAGGGGTTTTCAACGTTTTCACCTTGTTCGTGCTTTTCATCCACGCTTTCTCTCATCTCCGGGGTGTAGGGAACATTTTTATTCATCGGTATCCGTTCAAGCGGCATTTCATAATCCACCTCAGAAAACTCTCTCCAAGAAACCCAGTCAACCTCACCGCTATCAAAAAAATCCAACCACATGCTAAGCCAGTCTTTTTTTAATCCGCCGATATTAGTGTGAGAAACCGGTGTTATCTTATCGTTTTTACTTAAAGCATCATCCAGTTCCGCCAGCATCTCGGAGGGTTCGCCGTCTCTCACCCAAAAACTGTAATCACAAACACTGCCGTACTTATACTCAATCGCCTCTATGTTGGAAACTGATAAGATTTTAACTTCATACCCTTCCGGTTGAAAAATTGCCGCTCCATTCCCAACAAGCCCCCGAGCAAAAATGTTATCAATCCCGAGCTCCTCGGCTACCTTCACCGTATTTTCGTCCCAACCCCAATAACGGGAAGTAACAAACTCTAAGGGTTCACCGGTGCAGTTCTCGATTCTTTCTTTAGTTTCAGATATAACCTCTTTTTGCTCTTTGTAGCTTAAGTCCCACAAAGGGTCCCCGCAGCCGCCGACTATTGAAACGTTGTAATCAGTAAGCTTTTTTATCCCCTCACAGTTTTCTTCCACAAAACCAGGGCCGACATGAAGTAAAGCATGAATGTTTCTTTCTTGCAGCTCATTAACCATGTTAGACAATCCGTCCATGCTTTCGTATTCAATGAGAATCATCATTCCTTCCGGTTTCTCTTCTTCGCTTTTCTCTTCAGCAACTTCTATCGCTTCCGGTAATTCAAGATTCTCCATAGATCTATATTGCACAACTAAAAAGCCAACCAAAAGAGAACAACCCACAATGATTAAAATAGCAATTGGTGTCGATACCGCTCTTTTTAAATCCATAATTTATGTTAATTAATTAACTTTATTAAAACGAGTTATTTAAAGCTCTTTTCCTCATTTTACTAAAAAATTTCTAAAAAATGAAAATGATTCTTCCCTAGTTAAACTTTTGAGTTTTTTAAACACTCATATCACAGCACCCCTTTTATTAAAGCTCTTACCACTACTGCTCCCGTTAAGAAAACCCCTAATAGGATATAAATAAGTCCGAGTACAAGAGCAGGCTCTCCCGTTATCTCGTATGTTTTAAGCTTACCCCTCGAGGTAGGACTAATATCTAATTGCCCTTGTTTTTTTTCAATCACATATATCCCATACCCTATAAAAATCACCCCGTCCAGACAGGCAACCCACCACGGTATAGCAAACCACATTCTCCCTCCCAACCAGAGAAAATGAGACTCTCCCGTTGCAACAGTAAGAAGTAAGGCGATAATAAAATCAATGATAGTAATTATCAAAACTAGTTTAACGGGGTCGCTCAACACAGGAGGGGGAAACGAGGGTCCAATCTCTTTTTTTTTCAGCTTAAGCAAGGTTTTAGGGGAAGCTTTAGCTAAAGCTTTTTCCCATTCTTCATTCCTACTCTCATCCTTTTTGTTTTTCTCGCCTTCTTTATCCATAAAACATATTCTTTAAAGAAAAGTTTCCGTAAAGAAAAAGAGAATATAGATTAAAATTAAGATGAAGGATTCCCTTTTGCTTATCGTTTTACCGGTTTTAACAAAGAGGAGGAAAATAAGGGAAACAAAAATTGTAAACCCAACACTGACAAAATAGAGAGAAAGGTCAGGAATAGCAAATGGAGAAAGCAACGCAACAGACCCCATTATGAAAGTTGAATTTAAAACTACTGAACCCATCACATCACCCAGTGTCATCTCTTCATGCCCCATTGAAATCGACCTCATCCCAAAAGCTATTTCCGGGCCGGAAGTACCCGCTGCCACCAGAAAAAGCCCGATAAGAGGGAGCGGGATATCCAACGCTGCGGCTAGCTTGGAAGCAGACCACACTACCCCTTCCGAAGAAAATAAAAGCAAACCAACGCTTGAAAAAGTAATAAGCACATATTTAAAAAATTTTCTCCTTGCTTTTTTACTTGTTTTTTCCTTATTGTTAAGGTTGTTGAAAGACCTGACAAATCTTTTTTCCTGCAAAGACAATTGATGAAAATAGAAAGCAAAGACAAGATACAAAACAACCCCGTCCCATCTTGAAAGATATCCATCAAGCATCAAAAAAAGAGGAATAGGAGAAATAAGGGTAGCGTACAAAGTGGACCTTTGCAGGGTTTTCTCTTTAAGTTCCAGGCCTCCGGCCAATATCCCCCCGACCCCCATCACTAGAGTTAGAACAATGATGTTTGAACCCATAATATTGCCCAGAGAAAGAAGGGGTTTTTGATGGTAAGCGGAAGAAAGCCCGATTAAAAGTTCGGGCAAGGAAGTAATAAAGGTCATAAGAAACGAGGCAACAATAAACTCCTTCCATTCCAGAAACCGAGCTATCTTGGCTAAAAACTTGACAATGCGAGTCCCGGAATAAACAAGGGCCGCACAAGAAACAATAAATATTAAAAGATATAAAGCAATCATCCTTTCTTCTCGCTTAGAACAGTTTTAAGAAAAGCTCCCGTCTGCAAAGTTATCACTAAAACCATCATAAGAATTGATGCATAGCCAAATCGGTCCGGACCTCCTCCGTAAGTGGAAAAAAATTGAAAGTAAACTAGGTGAGAAGAAACCAAGTAAAAAATAACATACGTAAAGCTGTGGAGCCATCTCCATGAATCTATGCCAAGAGCTTTAATCACTTTACCAAATGAGGTAGCGGTAAGAATAAGTGACCAAATGAGAGCCAGCAGCCCTATAAAATTCGCTAAACCGTACCCTCCCCCACCCACTCCACCTCCCAGTGCTTTAACAAGGTTCCACTGAGGTCTTCCTCCCATTACAAAGTAAAAATGAAGAAGGGAGGATATCGTAAACCAGATCCCAAGTTCACTTCTCCAGCTCCAGGGAAGCTGGAGAGGGGAAAAAACTCGGCTTGGTTTTTTAAGTTTGGTTACGGGGCCGATGATAAGAGTGAGAAAAAGAAGAATAAAAGAAACGCGGGCAAAAGCTGTCGACCAACGAATACTTAACAGGTAATGGAACCCAAAAGCAAGAAGCAAGGTAAAAAACCCCACCACGATATGCTGCACTAAAGTGTTTTTAGCATCCATTATTAAAAATATTTAAATTTAGTAAGATAAAGATCTTTTTTAAGTTTATCAGATTTTACTAAGAAACAAGAAATGTTTTTACTTTTTTACAAATTCAACAAGGTTTATCTTCGCCGAACAATGAAAAAATGCTTAGTTATTTCTATCATGCTTAAGTCAAATATTCCTACTAATATGATTAAAGCCCAATCTCCCAAATCAAGAGGCACTGTTTCTAAAAAAGATTGGAAAAAAGGAAGATAAATAGCACCCACTATTAAAAACAAAGCTACAACCTCGGAAAAGATTAAAAAGCGGTTGGATAAAAGATCCATTTCCCAAATATTTTTCTTGAGGTTCTTGCAAGCCAAGGCGACATAAAGAGTGTCGATAGCCAGGTTGGCGAAAACAACTGTTCGTACATAAGGCAAAAGAGGCCGACCGTGGATAAGAGAGGTCCTAAGCCCCGGTAAAAAACCACCGCCTTTAAAAAGCCAAAAGAAAAGCCCGAGCAACGTAATGTCATCCACAATCCCAACAATAAGAGTTAATGCTTTCATCTCTTCCGTTAAAAGAGATATATCTTGTGGTTCCGGCTCTCTCTCCATAACCCCCTCCTCTTCCGGCTCAAAGGCAAGAGCTATCCCGGGCAAACCGTCCTCTACAAGGTTAACCCAAAGAATTTGAAGGGCGGTAACAGGAAGTGGGGTCCCAGCAAGAACTCCCACACCGATTAAAATTATTTCCGTAAAGCTGTCCGAGATCAAATAAGTTGTAACTTTCCTGATGTTATCTAAGATGCTGCGACCTTCTCTCACTGCTAAGACAAGAGTAGAAAAGCTATCCTCGAGCAAAATAAGATCGGATGCCTGCTTTGCCACTTCCGTCCCCGAACCCAAAGCAACCCCCACATCCGCTTTCTTGAGAGCCGGAGCGTCATTTATACCATCTCCAGTCATCGCTACAACTTCTTTCCTTTTCTGCCAGGCCTTGATGATTCTTAATTTATGACGCGGTTCAACCCGAGCATAAATTTCAATTTCTTCCAACCTTCTATCCAATTCTTCATCTGAAATATTATCCAATTCCTCGCCAAGAATAATATTTTCTTCACCCGTATTAAACCCCAGCTCCTGCCCCACCGCTTTCGCTGTGAATAAGTGGTCGCCCGTAACAATAAGCGGCCTCATCCCCGCCTTGCGGCATGTCTCAATTGAATCCTTAACATCTTCTCTTAGGGGGTCCCGGAGTGCAATGAGCCCAACAAACGTTAGGTCGGGCATTCTTTTCATTTTACCTTTTTCCATCGCGAACCACTCTTCCTTTAAGATCTTTTCTTGATTCCCACCCAAATCCTTGCGGGCAACCGCAATTACTCGCAACCCTTTTCCTGTAAGTTTTTCTAGTTTTTTTTGCCAATCTTTTATTTCTTTGGGGTTCGCCAACCCTAAAACCCTTTCCGGAGCTCCGGAAATAAAAAGAGTATTCTTGTCTCCATCGGTTTTTCTTTCCCGTAAAGAAGCTGTTATCTTAAGTTCACTGTCAAAAGGGATTGAATCCAGCTCTTTCAGCCCGGCGTTCAAGGCTGGTCTTTCCACTCCTTTTTCCGCTGCCCCTAGAATAAGTGCTCTATCTGTCGGCCCACCTTTAATTTCCCACTCCGTAAAAGAATCTTCAGGGTTTTCAATAAAACCATTAGCGCAAATCGAGGCGATTTCTAAAGCTTTTTTTTCATCTTTGCTAACCACCTTATCCACCTTCATCTTGCCCTGGGTAAGAGTGAGTGTTTTGTCAGTTGCAATAGTAGAGGTGCTTCCCAAAGTTTCTACAGAAGACAATCTTCTGACCAATCCCTCTTTTTTAAGAATCCTTTGCATCCCCAAAGCTAAAACAGTGGTCATTGCCACCGGCAGGCCTTCAGGGATAGAAGCCACCGCGACAGCTATCGAAATTTCAAACATCTCAAAAAACTCCTTTCCCTTAAGGAGTCCTTCAACGAAAATACCTACGCATATCAGAAAAAGAAAAATCCCGACCAATCTCGAAAAACGAGTTATCTTTTTTTGATAAGGAGTTTTTTCTTCTTCTATATCGCTTACCATTTCTGCCACCCGGCCAATTTCAGTGTCAACCCCGGTGTGAACAGCCACCGCAATCCCCTTCCCTGCTTCCACCATAGAACCCATGTAAACCATATTTTCGCGGTCAGCAAGAGGAGTAGTTTCTTCCACCTTTTCTGTCTTTTTATTTTGAGGCATCCATTCACCCGTGAGAGGGGCTTCATTAGTTTTAAGACCGGACGCTTCAATGATACGGCCGTCAGCCGGAACTTTTTCTCCCGCTTTTAAAACAAGGATGTCTCCAGGTACAATTTCTTCCTGTAAGACCTCTTTTTTATGCCCGTCTCTTAAAATAATCGCTTTTGTTTTAAGGGTCTTTTCCAATTCGTAAAGTATGTTCGAGGCCTTCCTCTCTTGAAAAAAACCGACAAGAGTGTTTAAAAACATAGCCCCTAAAATAACAAAGCCATCGTTGTATTCCTTAAATACAAAAGAAACCCCTGCCGCAATCGCCAAAATAAAAATCAAGGGGTTTTTAAATTGTTCGAGTAGAAGTTCAAAATCCGAGGGCGGTTTTCTTTTCGGTAATCTGTTTTTACCGTATTCTTCCTGCTTTTGTTGGATCGCACTGGTAGAAAGCCCTTTTCCTTTGTCCAAATTAAAGTATTCAAGTGTTTCGCTTGCTGAAATGTTATGCCATTTTTTTTCCATAAATATATTCGAAGCTTATGCTTTTAACATTTTACAATTCACTTTTGCGTATTTTACCATACAAGCATTAAAACAAAAACCCACCCCGCAATTAATCACGTCTAGAATTTATATGTCATTTTGAAAATATAAAAAAGAGGGCGCACGAGGCGCCCTCTTACTAAAAACTGAAAAGAAAAAATATCCCAACCCCTAAACCAAGAACGAACACTAAAAGCAAAAGTATTACCACAATGCTTGTAAGCACAGCAACAACCATAAGCACCCAAACAGCCATTCTAGAAAGCGACGAACTTTTCCCACTTCTGTTTCTTTCGCCCACCTTACCTCCTTCAATCAGTCACCTTCTTAAACACCCAATAAAAGAGCGGTTCCACCACACTTCTTATCCGATAAAGAAACGCCATTTCCCACTCGGGGAAAATAAGTTTCTTGTCTTTTTCTATTCCTTCTACGATGGCTCTGCCAACTTTTTCCGGTGGAGTCGGTTCATAATCTCCCACAAAAATTTTATGAATGAACCTGGCCACCCACTCTTTTAGATTCGAAGCTCTCGAAGGTTTAATCTCTCCGGTTACAATTCTTGTCTCCAACGGCCTTATTTTCCTTTCTCTTTCCAACATCGGGGTTTCCGTGTCAAAAGGAAACACAATGGAAACATTAATCCCTAAAGGTTCAAGTTCATTTTTCAAAGCGTGTGAAAACCCACAGACAGCAAACTTAGAAGCCCCATACGAAGCGTATCCGAAAATTCCCATAAAACCAGCAATCGAGGAGATGTTTACAATATGCCCCCCTTCTGCTTTTTTCATAAAAGGAAGCACTGTTCTTGTGGTACTCATCAACCCAAAAACATTTGTTTCCATTTCTTTCTTAATAACCTCGATAGAGATTTTCTCAAAGTAATCCGGACAGCATGTTCCCGCCGAATTAATGAGAACATCAATGGGGCCATCTTGACGAGTAATTCGGGTTACGATCTCTCTTATCTTTTCTGGGTTTACCACATCCCCAGAATGAGACATAACTCCTCCCTCCCCTGAACTCAAACCTCTGATTTCTGTTACCGCTTTTTGGAGCTTCGTTGGGTCTCTAGCAACAATATGGACTTTAGCACCCTTCCTGACTAAAAGTTTAGCCGCAGCTTTACCAATACCAGAAGATCCTCCGGTAATCATCACATTCTTCCCTGACCAATCCATCTCATCCTCCTGTTTTTTTAAAAAGAACTATTGAATTTATCTTAGCTCAATAAATTAAAAAAACAAAACTAAAAACGCCCGAGAGGGCGTCTATTCCAAGGTTTTCCTAAAAATCCCGGGCAAAAATTATTTAAATATTAATCTTAACCCGGCTGCCAGCACAAAAAGATAAATAATTGTTTTTAATAGTTTCTCCGGAATTCTTTCAAAAATATTTTTTCCGATTTGCAAACCAACTAAAAGAGCAGGAAGAACAATCACGAAATAAGAAAAGATCTCTTTTGTAACTCGACCAGCTAAATAATGGCCTAGTACAACAAAAAAACCCGTAACAAACATGTAGGTCGTGGTCATATCCTTGTTTTCGTATTTTGAAAACTGGCCGCTTTTTGTGGAAAACACTCCAATCAAGGGCCCGTTAACATTCACCGAGGCACCAAAAAAACCTGCTAAAAAACCAATCAACGTTCCTGTCTGACGATCAAATTTTAATTTTATTTTTTTACCAAGCAAACTAAAACTGCCGGCAAAAACTAAAATTACTCCTAGGGCTACAAGAAGGGTTTCCTCTGATACCTTCTTGAGGAAATACAAACCCAACGGAATGCCTAAAATCGAACCTACAAGCAAGGGTAAAAGCACTCGTCTTAGATTTTTAGTTTTAGTACGAAAAGATACAATTCCCGTAGCGACAAGAGAAACCATTGCTACCAGCGGGATAGCCACCCGCAAAGGAATAAAAAGCGGAAGGAAAGCCATAGAAATAGTTGAAATCCCGAACCCAACCACCTCTGCTTCAATCCCGGCAAGAATAAAAACTAAAATTAAAGGTATGTATTGCATTTTAAGCGCAAAACAAGAATAAACCGCTCCCGATTCTTAAGCTTTTACCTTTCTATATCTGCTTCTTCCCGCAATTTTTGAATAAGTTCAGAAACCATTTCTTGTTGTTTTTGCTGACTCACAAATTGTTCAACCTGGTCGCGCACCTCTTCTAAGTCCGGGACGTCTTCATTCCCAGCCACTACTTGCTGATATGCTTCTTCTATTTCTTCTTCGGTTACGGTTATTGAATCCGTGTCAAGTTCATTTTCAAGGTAGGTTTGGATAGCGATATCTCTTTCTATCTGAGACCACAGTTCATCTTCTGACAACCCTTCTGTTTTTAACGCCTCGTTAAACATTTCTTCGCTTTCAAACTGATTCTTCACCATCTCCATTTGAGCATCAACCTCTTCTTCAGAAACAGTCACTCCCTCTTTTTCTATTTCTTGCATAAGAAGCTTTTGGGAAATAAGTTCATCAATCGCCTGCTCGTCAAGCTGTTTCTCAGTTTCCGCATCAATCGACTCCGGGTCGAGCCCCTGCTGAAGAGCAAACTGCAGCTTAAAGGCCTCAAACTCCTCTCTAGTTATCTTTTCTCCATTCACGGTGGCAACCGTTTCTCCTGCTCCACCACTTTCTCTGTTTAAGATTGCATTTCCGGAGAAAGCAAAATACCAAATACCAGCCGCCAGCACCAATGCTCCCAATATTGCAATTACTATCTTTTTCATAATAATTTTATTTTTTCAATTATTTTTTTATTTTTCAAGTTTCACTAATTTAACTCAGCTCCACAGTGGTCGCAAAAATCTTGCTCTGCGGATACTTTTTCCCCGCATTCGGGGCACTTTATCTCTTTTGTAAGTTCAGTGCCGCACTCACCGCAAAACTTAGCATGAGCTTTAACCTCGGCTCCACATTCGGGGCACAGAGCTTTTTTCTGATCTTCCCAATCCTCTTCTGTAAGATGTTTTTCTTCCTTTGACATCCTGGCATGGGCATGCGCTTCTTCTCTTGCATGCTGAGCTTGTGCTGCCGCCATTTCTTCTCCGAGCTCGGGAGCACAGTTTTTGCACAACCCTCGTTCTTCATTCCAACAGACCTCCTTACACACCCACTCTCCACATCTGGAACATTGCTCAAACTTAGAACTTATTTCCTTCACTGCCTTTTTTAAGGCCTTATCATGTTGACGGCCCGAGGTAAAACGATGAACATCGTCAGACGTCCTTGCTAATTTATAACTACCGCCTCCCACAAAATTACTGGCAATATCTAAAATCTTTGCGATGGTCCCGGTAGCCGAAGATTGAAAACTGCTGATATAGCCGTTGCCGCACCTTTCACAAAAAAACTTAAACTGATATCCACGCTCAGTAGACAGATCCCTATAATTATCCGTAAATGGTATCTCCATAATAGATATACTTACTTTTTAATAATCCTCTGCCCGTTAATTGTTTCGATTATAACAGATAAGGAAGCTCAATAAAAGTTAAAATAAAAACCTGTCAAAACAGGTTTATGAATTTTAATTATCTACTCGCCTTGAAGTCATAACATTTAAGCTATTCCTTTCCCAAAAAAAGCAAAGGGTCAACGCTTTGTCCGTGGATGTTAATTGAAAGATGAAGATGAGGAGCAAGAGAGTAGCCAGTATTCCCCGAATGAGCTATTGGTTCTCCCTTTTTTACCTTTTCCCCCTCATCTTTTAAATATTTATCTAAATGAAGATAAAGGGAATGAATTCCTCCTCCGTGGTTAACAATTATGGTTTTGCCGTAATCGGATAAATCTCTTGCAAAAGCAATCACCCCGTCATTTATTGAATAAACAGGGTCCCCCGTGTCAGTATCAAGATCTACCCCTAAATGTTGAAGCCCCACACTACCGCTTTTCCTTATGTTCCCATAAGCGCCCACGTTTTTCATCACGTCCAAGGGGTTAGTAAACTCACCTTCAAAATAAAAAGAAACGGGCTCTTTCCCTAAAACCTCATTGAAAATCTCTTTATTATCCTGAGCTAATTTTTCTTTAATCCCCTCAGGTGTATAACCCTTTTCTTCAAGTTCAGGAGTTGTTCTTAACTGGGTTACCGGAAAATTTCTCTCCCCCACCCTTACTACGTCAAAGAAAAACCGATTGCCGCTGCGAGTTACAAGAGAATAAAAACCGGGCAAGGTTTTTGCTCCCGCGGCGAAGTAAACAACTTTCTTGTGAGAATCGCCGAGCGGATAAGCCCCAACCTCTTTACCAAGAAACTCAACTGTAACCTCTTCGCTGGCCTCTATTTCCACGCGAAGCGCATCGCCTTGCTGCAAGCTATGAGAAGAGAGGTATACGCTTTCAATCTTCTCATCTACCAATAACTCATTTAATTTTTTTCTGGTGGTAGCCCCTACTATTCCCGTCCCCGAAGTAAACCCCCACGGGGCAAGAACTTCGTCCCTATATTTCTCCTGGAACCTGATAACACTTCTTTCGGTAAGAGGCCCAAAGAATTCGGTTTCATTCCCCGGTGAACCCGGTCCTGTTTTTCTTAATCTTGTTTCGGGGTCCTTATTAAGCAGCCGCTGCAACTCTCTCACATCCTCTCCCCTATTCCCGGGCTCCATCTTTGCTTGGAAATAAAATATTTCCTTGCTTCCTTCGATAGCCCGCAGCTCTTCCTGAAGAGTTTTTATTCTCTCTTGCAGCTCTTCAATCCGCACGAGAAGCTCTTCCCTTTCCGAAACCGCCCCTGCTTCATAGGGGAAAACAAGAAAAAGAAATAATATGATTAAAAATATTTTTCTTTTCATTTAAAAATTGGCTCTAAGCTGTTTAATTTTTAACCCCCTCGTTTACTTTTTTAACTCAATCACTGCCAGCATTGTTTAAGACGATAAAAAACCACCATCTACAGGAATCACAGCCCCTTGGACATAGCTTGAAAGCCCACTAGCTAAAAAAAGAATCACCCTGGCTGCTTCTTCAGGACTTCCCCACCTCCTAAGACATATTCTTTGATTAAATAAATAGTTTACCTTAACTAACTCTAATTGCATTTTTTGTACCGCCTTTTTAATAAGTTTTCTAGTGCCTTCAGTTTTAATCGCCCCGGGTAAAATTACGTTAGCCCTGAAGCCATCTTTTCCATAATCTCGAGCAACAGACCGTGTCAGAGAAATTATACCAGCCTTACTCATACTATAAGGGATAAGGTTTTCTTTAAAAGGCAATATAGTTTCTATAGAAGAAACATTAACAATAATTCCTCCCGAATCCATTCTATTTTGGATAAAATGCTGAGTCATCCAAAATATAGAATTAAGGTTTATGTCCATAACTTTTTTAAGAGCTTCTTCATCTACCTTAAGATAATCTTGAAAAGGATAAATCCCTGCATTGTTGATTAAAATACTTGGAATTTCTCTAATTTCTTCCCAAAATTCGTCAATCTTTTTTTTATCCGATAAATCCAAATAGAAAACTAACACTTCAACCCCGTTTTCCTCCGCTTTCTTCTTTACATCCCTAAGACCGTCTTTATTGACATCAATAAGGATTAAGTCCGCTCCGGCTTGAGCAAAAAGCATTGCTGTAGCTCGTCCTATCCCAGAAGCAGCTCCGGTAATTAATACCCTCTCTTCATTTAAAGAAATTAATTCTTCAAGTTGTTTCTCCATTCCGATAAATTAAAAAAACTATATTAAATAATTATAGCTTAAAAAAAGCAAAACAAAAACTCAGAGTTTTAATCTGAGTTTTTGTTTTTAAGGGCTCATTCATCAAGGGCCACCATCGCAACCACTTCATCTCCCTCTTCCAACGAAATACCCTTTACTCCTTTAGCAGATCTACCCATTGTTCTAACCTCGGATGAGTCGATCTTTTTAATCGTTCCCTTTTTGGTGATAATAGCAAGTTTGCTCATCGTAATATGATTTTAATTTTTTTGTAATCAAAAACATCGACCTTGTCTATTAATAATATAACATGGATAACCCTTGCAGGAAAAATTGGGGCAAGTGATCCTTGATCAAAAACTTATTACAACTCTTCCTTACTTATCGTTCTTTCTTAATACCTACACACATTCACACGCTAGCAAGAAGAAGGCAACAACTGATTAGTGCCTATATTAAATAGAAGCATTACTTTACTTCAAAAACAATTATCCCGTCAAAGCTTGCATCCTTCCCAAAATAATAATCCAAGAATTTCTCTTTAACAATCCTTTCCTTAGAAGAGCTTGCGTGAAAAAGTGTGTCTCCGTTGAATAAAAACCCTTCATGAGAAACATCCAAGCCCCGGGCAAAATTACTTTCTCTTAAAAACGCAACACCGCATACCTCGGGGAAATTACTTAACAGCTCGGGAGTTAAATGTTGGCTCGGGATATAACGCACAACCACTTCTTTTTCCCAATCGATATCTATTAATCTTTCACCATCGTCTTCCACCTTATTGAGCTTCGCGACTTCTTCTTTTGTCCTCCCTTCCCCTGCAACTTCTTTTGTAATATCTGCAAAATAAGGAGAAAGATTATTTCTGTCCGTAGTAAAATGAAGCCGGTCCGTAAAAGAAACACTTCCTTCCGGATGATAATTTAAATCAACCATTATTTCCCGCGCCTTTGAGATTGAATCGCCGTGAAGTAAAGCAACATTGGTTAAAACAAAGGAGGTACAGTCAGCTACGTCCACCCTAAAAACAGGGTCCTTGTCTCTACCTTTTTCTTCTCCCAACCCTCCCCACCCGTAGGGGGTTCCCAATCGCAAAATGGAAAAAGCTTTAAGCTTTTCTGAAGGTTCAGAAAATCGTTCATGAATTTCTTCTAAAACCTGATCGACTTCAACGTCTTCCAATTGGTAAAGTTTTGGCTGGTTTTCGAGCCAATCCCATTTTGAAGAAGAATAATTTTCTTCAAGATTAGATTTTTTATCCGATTGTTTCTGCTCTTGATCTTCTACAGTTTTTTGGAGGCCCTCTTCTTCTCCGTTCTTTTTATCATTTATTTCCTCCGGTGATCTGTTTTCCTGAGAACTAAATTTTTGTTTTTCGAGTTCTTCTTCACTTTCTACTAATTGCGCTTGCTTTTGCCAACTATAATTTTCCTTTCTTTCAAGAAGAGAAGTTTTTTCTGTGAGAAACAAAAAAGAAAAAATAGCAAGCACTACCAACCCTCCCGAAAAAGCAATTTTATCCCATTGAACAAAACCATTCACTGCCTCGTTTAGATTGTTCTTTTCGGTTTGCATCTTAGCATTATCATCACTTTCTCATATTGTTTTCTAACTCTCAAGCTTGAATTATTATATCAAACAATCCATTTACCAACATCCCCCCTTATTTAAAAAAACTCACCTGATTGCAGGTGAGCCCTCTCTATTACTCTACTCACTCCATCTCCTTATATCACTTGATATGACCGGCGCCTCTTGTCCAAAGGAACAGAAATCATAATCAACCAATTTTTATTTATACCGATACTCAAATTCGATCTTGATTGTCATCATCGCACCAGCGTTTGCCACCTCAAAAACATCACTACCTTTGATACCATACTCTGTTATTTGATCTGGTTTTAAAGTGTAATCAGTAGGCCAAATTGCACCTCCACAAGTAGTATTCTCTGTCCTAGAAGGAGATCCCGTTGTAGTAATAGTTTCTTTAACCCAACCTTTATCTTTTGTCTCAGGAGCAATGTTTAGGCTTTCTTCTTGACTGCCTCTCATATATATTCTCCAAGGTCGTTCTTCCATATCATAGTATGTCTCACTTAAACTACCGCTACCATTTGTTTCCACTCGGTAAGCCGGAGCACCATGCATTGCCGGCTGCTCGCCCACGGAATTTGTTTCGCACGTCGCGGTTCTTTCAACGATGTCATAGCTACCGTCTTCCTCGTCGTATTCCAAAATCTCTTCTGAGTGCATAACGATCGACGATCCCCCCATTAAATTTTCTGTTTTTTCTTCAACATGTACATAACCATGTGGCACCGACGGACATTCGGATACCATTTCCACATCAAAAACCAAGTTCGCATCCTCTGACTGATCTGAGTTGGCGATCGCCAAGATCAGCAATTCAGTATCATTATCTGTAACACAAAACTCTCTTTCTTCGGGCTGACTCCAGTTTTCTGTATGCGGATTCAAGTCCTGTCTGAACATAGCAGTTACGGATACGTTATCTGCATGTTCTTTGATCTTCACCTTGGCAAAATGTGCCCCCGCATCGCTCGTATCAAATGCAAAACCATAGTACTGCATACTTCCTGGTTTAAGTGTAACTGGATACTCTTGCGTATCTTCTTCGAACCAGTTTTCATACGTAAGAGGACCACCCATAGGAAAGATCTCAGGGAAAGCCGGATCATCTTCATAATTCAAAAATGGTCTGGTATTCCAGTTATAATACGAAAACTGGCGATATGCTTCTTCATAATCCGCCAAACCGGTCTGAAGGGACTGGCGGATAGACCCGACCGCCCCGGCCTCCAAAACCTGTTTTACATAAGCTTTGTCCGCATCCGCATAATGATCGGTTACGAAGAAAAACCACGTATAATGTCCGTATTCACGATGATCATCAGCATACATAAATTCATCATCCAGAAGAGGAAAAAAACCATCGGTTAGATATTCATGTTCGCTATTATAGGTCGGGTAGACATAATTTTCTGACCAAACAGCTGTGGCTTCTGCCAGCCAATTAATATCATTTTTGCTGTCTTCGTACTTGGAGTCCAGGCTGAACTGAAAACAATGAAAAAGCTCATGAGCTAGAGCAGGCTTTAAAGTATCATCACTTTCGTCTTGCTTAAGTTTAATAATGCAACGTTTTGCGCCTTCATAGTTGTACATATAGGCCTGTCCATAATCTTTTATATTATCAACCAAATAAATATACACTCTTTCGGAAGGTTCTACCTCCAATAAATTAGCAAACTTTGGCCAAGCATCATCTAGTGCATTTTCAATTACTGAAGCTTTATCCCTCATATTATCCTTTTCTGTTTCGCTCCAGGAGTTTTTTATAGAATAATAAATCTTTGTCTTTCCTGGAGATTCAGTCTTTCGAGAGTAAAGCAATTTGTCAGAAGCTTCTGCTGTGGGAATGAATAAAGAACCAATTTTTTCTTCAGGATAAAAAATACTCCTTTCATCATCGCCTGGCAGCACATACTTCTCAAAATAACTCTTTTGTGATTCGTTAAAATTATCCCAATTATTCAAGATCCATTTTGTATCACGGGTAAGTGAGGAGTGACCTTGAGGTGCTTCTCCTTTATATTTCGCAGGTAATTCTTCCGGTTCAGTCAAGGCAGTAAGGCGTAATTTAACTGCCTCTTCTTCAGTTAAATCTCCTTGTTGAAAATCCTTGTTTATTTTAGCTACAGTATCATTCCTTGCTTCCGGTTCTTGAAGAGCCATCTCAGCAATCTTTTTTTGTTCTTCAGTCATCCGCTCCCGTATCTCTGGATTCAATGTTTCTTGAGAGCTGGATGCTTCATTATTTAAACCATTTTCATTACCCAACCGCAAAAATAAAAAAATAAAGGCAGTTATTGAGACAAACACAGCCAAAGCTATAATAAAATATTTCTTTTTCATAAAAGTTATATAAACCAAACTATTAATTGTTTTTTATTCTATGCTTTATACCCATCGAGTATACCACAAAAATAAAATAAAAACCGAGGGTCTAACTCTCGGTTTTTGTACTTCTGCGATAAGATTCAAAGTCGTATGGGTTATCAAGCGCACAGATTACTCAAAACATGTCCTACTCTGCTCCCTAGTCGGGTCTTGGACCACCAGGAAGGCGGTTTTGGGGGTAAAAAATAGATATGTTCTCTCCTATTTCTGACGCGTATGGGTCAGAGTGTTTTTGAGGTGAAGTGGGACAAATGGGACAGTGTAAAAAAGAATAGAACTAAGATTCTATGTCCTGCAGCTTTTTTACTTCTCCAAGACCTTGTCTCTCCTTTTTATATCAAACTCGTTGCAAATAGTTTCCAAAAGGTCTTAGTAGAGTATAAGGGGGCTTAAAACATCATAAACCTCAAAATATTTTCTCCAGAAATTAGTGTCAAGCATTTAAAAGTAGCTTCTATTATTTTGCCCTAATCCCCTCAAAAACCAAAAGAAAAATATAAAAACCAGATTCTCTGTTTTTAAAATTTGAATAAACTTGATATTTTACTTCATTTCCAGTACTTTAATAATTAGAAAAGGAATCGCACCAAAAAGAGCCCTAAGGAGGGACAAGATGGGAAAGGCATATCTAATATGCAGCATCTGCGGCGCTAAGCTCAGCGGGAAAAGAAAGAAGTGTCCCCGCTGCAATGAATCCTTCGTCCAAGAGCCTGACACGGAGAGAGCCACCCCCTCTTCTCTAAGGGCCCTTGCCGCCAGACTAGAGGGTTCCGACCTAGACGAGGTGACAAGAGGACCAAAGAAGGGCTGGGGCAGCCTCCTCTGCGACGGATAAGCACATCTCAGGCTCGTTATAAAATCCCGCTGCACAGCGGGATTTTCTCTTTTTAAGTTTAGTTAAAAAAATTAAGTATTTCTAATAATCTCTTGAAAAAAGAGTTTTTCAAGCTTTCTTCTTCTCAGCTCGGTAATAAAAGAGGCAGCTCTCTTGTACCTCTCCTCTATCGCTGAGGGTTTTATATGGCCCTCCATCGCAATAGATCTCGTGTGCGGACGATCGGAGTATTTAACAACCGTGATATAGTCAAAACCAGACCTTTCCAGAGCATCAAGCGTCATTTGAAAGTCTTCCTCGGTTTCTCGAGGGAACCCAACGATTATCTGTGTATGTTTATAAACACGCGGAAACTTATTGTCTATCTCAGAAATTAAATCTAAAAACTCATCTATGTTAGTCGGCCTTTCCATCAACCTGAGAACCTTGGGACTCCCTGATTGGAAGGAAGAACAGAAATAATAAACTCTGCCGGAATTAAAATAAGGTTTTAGCTGTTCATAATCCCTGGTCAAAGAAGTCGGAGAAACATACCTTAAAGCAATCCTTGGTTTCTTTGATATCAAGTCGAGCTTCTCCAATAATCCAGGCAAGCTTGTTCCTATGTTCCATCCATAATCACCAACTTCGTCTCCAGTAAGCACAATTTTTGAATGACCCTTCTCAACGGCAATCTCATATTCTTTTAAAATCTTATCAGGTTTTATGCTCTTCAAGTCGCCCTTGGCGTTCTTGGTTGCACAGTAGCTACAATTATAATTGCAGCCATCGGCAACCTTTATCTCAAAAACGGGATCAACCTCGTCCCAAAAAAATCTTCCTGTAGTCAAATAGTCGTAAATTTCTAAAAAACGAAGGCAATCAAATTTCTGCGATAAACTTTTAGCAACTTTTAGCTCCCTTAACTGTTCCTTGGAATATTTTAAGCCAGGCTTGCCAGAAGAGTGCTTTCTAATAATATCTCCGGTCCACAAAACATCTTTTAGCTTTTTATCTGCCCCTATAATCTCATCTAAAAGAGCTTCGTTTTCTTTAGAAAAACTTGTTCCAGTGAAAACTTTAGCCAGCCGCTCGGGGTTTATAGCTGGAAGACACCCAGCCACAATTAATCTGGACCTGTCTTTCATCTCTTCTTTAAGTCTTTTAATAGACTCGATAGCAAAGTTTTCCGTTTTTTTTATAACAGCACAACCAGTGAAAATAACAAGGTCGGCTTCCCTAGCTGAGGAGACCTCCTTCCACCCATTTTCTCTAAAATATTTCGAATAAACCTGGGTGTCGAGTCTCAATACCGAACATCCGTTTGTTTCTAGATAAACCTTATTCATAAAAAAAGCTCTTAATGTCTCTCGGGCCAGTTGCCGCTTCTTTTAAATGAACTATCTTTTCTTTATCTATTTTCTCAAACAAAATTTCCGGGTTTTCCAGTATATAGTCACTCCCAGCTAGAAAACTCTGCCCCAAACCTCCCCATGCACTCACTTCTTCTTTTCTAATTCCCAGCTGTTTTTGTATTTTCTTAGCTGTAGTCGGAAGAAAGGGGGAGATTAAAACAGACAGAATTCTGCTCAACTCTAAACAAGTGTATAGAACCATCTCCGCCTTCTCTTTTTTGTTTTTTACCAGGCTCCATGGAGCTGTTTGGTCAAAGTACCTGTTCCCTTCTTCGGCAACTGACAATATCTCCTGAAGAGCCTTTCGAAGCTGAGTTGAGGCCAGTAAACTATCAATCTTGCTGATTTTATCTCTTATCTTCCGAGATAAATCATTCTCTCTTTTTGTAAAATTATCCGCCGAGGGAGGTCTCACTCTGCCTCCAAACTTATTTTCAACAAAGCTTAAACTTCTATAGATAAAGTTTGAAAAGTTGCCTATCAGCTCTCCATTTATCTTTCCCTCAAAATCCTCCCAGGAGAAATTAGTATCAGAAGTTTCCGGAATCAAAAAAGAAAGGTAAAACCTCCAATAGTCCGGCTCCAAGCCTGCTTCAGGAAGCTTCTCGCAGAACACTCCTACCCCCTTACTCTTAGAAAACTTTTGCCCTTCATAGTTTAGATACTGGAGCCCTACAACCTTATAAGGAAGATTAAAATCACCTTGAGCCATCAGCATGGCTGGAAAGAAGACCGCGTGAAAAGGAATATTGTCTTTCCCCAAAAAATTAAATATCTGGGAGCCCTCTTTCTCCCAATATTCTTTCCAGCATTCAGGGTAAGACTCTTTGAGAAAAGAAACATACCCGAGAAGAGCTTCAAACCAAACGAATATAACCTTGTCTTTGTGGTCTTCTATTGGAACCCTCACCCCCGTCTCCAAATTCCTGGTAACGCAGCGCGGTTTAAGACCTTCTTTTAGAAGTCCTTTTGCCATCCCCAGCACATAGGGGTCCCAAAAGGACTTAGTTCCTATCCATTTTTTCAAAGCTCCCGACAACTTATCAAGTCTAAAAAATAGATGAGAGAAAGTTTTAAAAACGGGGGAGGAAGAACAAGTTGCACACTTGGGATTTTTCAGCTCGTCCGGATTCAACAGTCTTCCACACTTTTCGCACTGGTTTCCGTGAGCCCACTGGTATCCGCAATTAGGACACCTTCCTTCAACATAGCGGTCAGCTAAAACCCTTTCACACTTCTCACAGTAAGGCATCTTCAGATCCTTTTCCTCGATATAATCGTTATCGTAGACCTGTTTAAAAAAACTTTGAACTGTTTTGTGGTGAGATGACTCGGACGTTCTCGAAAAAATATCATAACTTATGTCAAACCAGTCATACACCTTCTTGTGTTCCTTGTATAGCTTTTCACAAAAAACTTTTTTGTCTATCCCTATTTCCTCAGCAGCCAACTCAGAGGGAGTACCATTCTCGTCCGCCCCTCCTAAAAAAACCACTTCTTTGCCTTTCAATCTGCAATACCTTGTAAAAATGTCAGCAGGAAGATGAGAGCCGACTATGTGACCCAGGTGAGGAACATTGTTAATGTAGGGCAGGGCGGCTGTAACTAAAATTTTATTTTTTATTTCCTCCATATTGCTACTTTAACACGAGATAATCTTCCATCACAAGAACATCCAGCCCCGAGCCTAAGAAGGCACCTACTGCATGTTGAGGGGTATTAACTATGGGTTCCCCCGACCTGTTAAAAGAAGTATTAAGCAAAACTGGAATCCCCGTTATTTTGTAAAATTCGTTTATCAATTTCCAGTAACGAATATTCTCCTCCTTATTGACTGTCTGCACCCGAGAAGTATTGTCAATATGCGTAACAGCCGGAATGTCTTTTCTCTTTTCTTTTTTAACCTGAAAAACATAAAGCATATAAGGGGATCTAACGGAATAGGTTTCGAAAAAATCTTGGCTGTACTCTTCTAAAATTGAAGGGGCGAATGGCCTAAAGGATTCCCTAAATTTGATTTTTGCATTTATTCTGTCTTTGTTTTCATCTTGACGAGGATCAGCTAAAATACTCCTATTTCCCAAAGCTCGAGGGCCAAATTCAGATCTGCCAGAATACCACCCTATGATATTTCCTTCTGCTATCAAGCTGGCAGTTTCTTTGTGTATATCATCAGGTCTTGAAAATTCCAGATTATTATCTCTTAAAGCTTTTACAATCTCGTCGTCACTGCTCTTGTAGCCAAGAAAGGGAGACTGATTATTCTTATCCGAGGCCCTCTCTTTCTCCTTTGAGTAATAAGCCTTAAGAGCTGCTCCCACTGCCGTACCACTGTCTCCAGAAGCAGGATATACGTATAAGTTCTGAAATAAATTTTCTTTGACTATCTTCCCATTAACAACACTATTAAGAACAACTCCTCCACTAAGGCAAAGATTATCAGCACCAGTCAGTTCTTTAGATTTTTTAACAAGGGTTAAAACTACCTCCTCCAACACGGTCTGAGCAGCACCCGCAATATTCTCGTGTCGGGTCTTTATTCTCTCCCCCTTTTTTCTCCTCTCTCCAAACTTTTCTACGA
>CAYNXY010000006.1:0-43317 GCA_964401285.1 uncultured Candidatus Saccharibacteria bacterium
GAAATTGAGGGAATTGTAAAGAAAAGACCGGAAAACATGGTAAACAATGAAATAAAAACGGGGGGGATAGAGGTTAGCGCTCAAAAACTAAATGTTTTTTCCAGAGCGGAAACCCCTCCTTTTCCTTTGGATAACGACGGTTATAAAATCAGCGAAGATAAGAGGTTAGAATATCGCTACTTGGACCTTAGAAGAGAAAGGATGAAAAGAAACATCATCACAAGACAAAAGGTAGCCCAAGCCGCTAGAGAATTTCTTATTAAAAAACGGTTTGTGGAGGTGGAAACCCCGATTCTCACCAAATCAACACCGGAAGGAGCCCGCGACTTCGTTGTTCCTTCCCGCTTTCAACCGGGCAAGTTTTACGCTTTGCCCCAAAGCCCTCAGCAATACAAACAGCTCCTTATGGTAGCGGGTTTTGAAAAATACTTTCAAATAGCCCGCTGTTTCCGAGATGAAGACCCGAGAGCAGACAGGGCTTACGGCGAATTTACCCAAATCGATATTGAGCTCTCTTTTACCACCCAAAAAGAGATCCTCGAACTTACCGAAGAGCTTTTTACAAAGATTGTAGAAAAAGTGTTCCCCGAAAAAAAGATTAAGGAAAAACCCTTCCCCCGTATTACTTATAAAGAAGCCATGGAAAAGTATAATACTGATAAACCGGATCTTAGAAACAATAAAAATGACCCGGACGAACTTGCTTTTTGCTTCGTTGTTGACTGGCCTCTTTTTGAAAAAACGGAAGATAAAGAAATCTCCCCGGCTCACCACCCCTTCACAGCTCCTAAAAAAGAGGATTTACCTCTCTTGGGAAAGGAGCCAATGAAAGTCAGGTCCTGGCAGCACGACTTCGTACTAAACGGATACGAAGTAGGAGGAGGAAGCATCAGAATAACTGACCCCGAAATTCAACAAAAAGTTTTTGAAGCTCTAGGGCACACAAAAGAAGAAATAAAAGAAAAATTCGGACACCTCCTAAAGGCCTTCCGCTACGGCGTACCGCCCCACGGCGGGATTGCACCCGGCTTCGACCGCTTTATAATGGCCGCACTGGGGGAACGAAGCATAAGAGAAGTAATAGCTTTCCCGGCAAGCGCCGGAGGGAAAACATCGGTGATGGAGGCCCCCAGTAGAATAAATAAAAAACAGCTGGAAGAGCTTCATCTTGAGATTAAAAAAGAAGAATAAGTTGCTCCAAAAAGGCAGTTACAGTAAAATAGAAAAAAGAAAAATCTAATCCATTAACTCAACATTAAAAAACACTAACAAGTCCACACTTATGAAAAGAAAAATAGCAAATACTTTAAGCACCTTGGAACCGGGGCCGGAGGATGAATTCCCCGACGTAATCCACGTCATAGTGGAAATCTCAAAAGGAAGCAAGGAAAAATACGAACTGGACAAAGAAAAAGGAGTTCTTTTTTTGGACCGGGATCTCTTCGGTTCTATGATCTACCCGGGGGATTATGGAATGGTGCCTCAAACCATCTGCGGTGACGGTGATCCTGTTGATGCCTTAGTGCTGGTGTCTCAACCACATCACCCAGGCATAGTTATCCCCTGTCGTCCCGTAGCTCTTATGAAAATGAAGGATGAGAAAGGAGAAGACGACAAAGTACTTTGCGTACCGGGAGATAAAGTTGACCCCGCCTTTAAAGAAATAAGAGACATAAAAGACGTGCCCTCTTATCTTTTAGCCGAAATTAAAAATTTCTTTGAACATTACAAGGACTTGGAAGAAGAAAAATGGGTGAAGGTTGAAGAGTGGAAGGGCGCAAAAGAAGCAAAAGAGTTTATTAAAGAATCAGCTCAGGCCTACAAAGAAGAAAAATAAATATTAAAAATGACAAATGTTAAAGCTAAAGCTCAAGAACTTTTACAGTTTGAGGAAGTAAACAAAAAAAGATTCTTTTCTCTTGCGGGGCTGCTTTTTATCCTTGTCGTTTTTTCTGGTTTCCTCAAACAAAAAACCGAAAAGGTTTTTTTCGATTGGATTCAGTTTACAACTTATGAAGAAAGAAGAGGAGCAAGAAACAGAGTTTTAGCTTTAAAATATCAAAAAGCTAAACCTCTGCGGGTAAGAAACGTTGAAGAGCCAGATCTTGAAGCCAGAAGCGCCATGATGATCCTTATTAAAAACGGAGAAGAAAGAACTCTTCTTGAAAAAGAAGCAGATAAACCTCTGCCGATAGCCAGCTTGACAAAATTAATGACTGCCCTGATAACCCTGGAAAATTACGATCTCAACCAAAAAATCACATTTTCCGAAAAGGCAGCGGAAAAAGAAGGCGGACCGAACTTTTTTAAAGAAGGGGAAACATTTTATATAAAAGACCTTCTGTATTCCACGCTGGTAGAGTCCAGTAATCGGGCTGCTTTCGCCTTAGCTGAGGTTATGGGGAAAGAAAAATTCGTGCAGAAAATGAATGAAAAAGCTCAAGAACTGGGAATGAACAATACCAGGTTTTTCACCGTTACCGGGCTTGATCCCGAATTCCCACACGAGATACCAAACTATTCCACACCGAACGACCTCACTAAGCTGGCCAGAGAGATTGCAGAAAACAAATTGATAAGGGATATCTGCCGAACAAAAAGGAGGGACATTTATACTGCTGCAGGTTGGTTCCACCACGAAATAACAACGACCAACAAGATGATAGAAGAAGTACCGGGCCTTATTCTTGCAAAAACCGGACAAACTCCAAAAGCTAAAGGGTGCCTGCTGCTTGCCTGGCGCAATGAGCATGACAACAATCTGATAATCGCTACCATTCTGGGGGCGGAAGACAACTTTGAAGATATGAGAAAGTTGAAGGGGTGGATAAATAAAGGATACAAATGGTAAATTATGTCTGATATAACCTTGGACGCCATCAAAATATTCATGCTCGGTGCCTTGGGTTTTTTAACTTCTCTTTTCCTTACGCCGTTTCTCGCCCACTTTCTTTATAAATACAAATTTTGGAAAAAGAAAGTTAGAGAAAAAGCAATAGACGGGAGAGAGATACCGGTTTTTCAGGAACACCACCGGGAAAAAGAAACCAGCACGCCGCGAAGCGGAGGAATACTAATCTGGAGCACCACACTGATACTTTCTTTTTTGTTTCTCCTGCTTGCCCAAACAGACATTTTCATCTTTAAAAAACTAAACTTTTTATCAAGAGACCAAACCTGGCTGCCGCTTTTCGCCTTGATAGCCGGGTCTTTTTTAGGGCTTATTGACGATTTTTTGGTAGTCGGATCGCCCTTTAAAATCTTTAGAAAGAAAATAGGGAAAAGTGAGTACATAGGAGGTGGGTTGCGACTTGCCTGGCGGCTGGGGCTGGTATTTTTAATCGGGATAGCAGGGGCTTACTGGTTTTATTTCAAGCTGGGGTGGCGGACAATACATGTCCCGGGCAACGGTGACATCTACATCGGACCTTTTTACATTTTGCTTTTTGTCGTTGTCAACATGGCCACCTATTCCGGAGGGGTAATTGACGGGTTAGACGGCCTCTCGGGAGGAGCTTTTGCCTCAATTTTTGCAGCTTACGGGGTTATCGCCCTCTGGCAGGGGCAGGTAAACCTGGCGGCATTCTGCGCTACCATCCTTGGAGCACTTCTTGCTTTTTTATGGTTTAACATTCCACCCGCTCGATTCTATATGGGGGAAACAGGTATTTTAGGGCTTTGCACCACCCTGACCGTAGTTGCTTTTTTGACTGATTCCATGCTGGTGCTGCCCATTATCGGCTTTCTACTGGTTATTGAATCATTTTCCGTTATCATCCAACTTGTTTCCAAGAAATTTTTCCGAGAAAAAGTTTTTCTAGCAGCACCGATCCACCATCATTTCGAAGGGAAAAAATGGCCCCCCTACAAAGTCACTATGCGATTTTGGATTGTGGGAGTGGTAATGGCTTTTATCGGAGTGGCAATCAGAATGTTGGGATAACTTTTGAGAGTAAAATTATAAAATTACAAGGAGAGATTAAAATTCCAGATTTATAAAAATCTGGAATTTTTATCTAAAGCGTTTTTGTTTTTAGAAAGAATAATTGTATTATTCACATAATATGAACAGAAAAGGCGCTATCGGGGTTTTTGATTCCGGGTTTGGAGGGATCGATTCTTTAAAATACATCGTCCAGGCCTTACCGGATTATAATTTTATTTATCTCGGGGATACAGCTCGGGCTCCTTATGGAACCAGAAGTCAAAAAATTATTTACCGCTTCACC
Organism: uncultured Candidatus Saccharibacteria bacterium; assembly: GCA_964401285.1. GTDB lineage: Bacteria > Patescibacteriota > Minisyncoccia > Minisyncoccales > CAYTKG01 > CAYLVJ01. The sequence goes on from CAYNXY010000006.1 coordinate 4,230, forward strand.
AAGGAGGGGATAGAATTTTTAGAGAAAAAAAATTGCGTTTTAATAGTGTTGGCCTGTAACACTGCTTCATCGCAAGCATTACCTCTTTTCCCGAAACAAGACAGAAATAAAACAATAGGGATTATTGAACCCACGGTAAAAAAGATTTTAGAGCAAGACGCAAAAAAAGTTGGAGTGATAGGCACCGCGGCTACTGTCCGTTCAAACATTTTTAAAAATAAAATCAGGGAAAAGAATCCGGAGATAGAGGTTTTTCAAAACCCCGCACCCCTTCTAGTCCCAATCGTAGAAGAAGGGGAAGAAAACTCAAAAATAGCCGATCTTACCATTAAAAAATACCTTGCTCCTCTTCTTGCTAAAAAAATAGACACTTTAGTTTTGGGTTGTACTCATTTCGGGATTTTGGAAGGAAAAATAAAAAAGCAAACCGGGGAAAATGTTAAAATAATAAAAGAGGGGCCGATAGTGGCAGAAGAAGTAAAATCACTTTTAAAAAATAATCCCCGGCTGGAAGAAGAAATAAAAAAGCAGGGGAGAGTTCAGTTTTACACTACCGACCTCACGGAAAAGTTTGTCCGGCTCGGATCTAAGTTTTTCGGTCGCAGAATAAAAGCTGAAAAGGCAAAGCTATGAAGATTAAAGATTTAAAAAATAAAAAAATACTTATTCTCGGTTTTGGTAAAGAGGGAAAAGACACCCTTTCTTTTTTAAGAAACCGTTTCCCTGACAAAAAAATAGGAATAGCGGACAAGAAACCAAAAAAAATAAAAGACGAGAACCTTGAGGTTCATTTCGGGGATAGATACCTCCAGGCAATAAAAGAATACGACGTTATATTTAAAACTCCCGGAATCCCTCTTAGAAAAATAGAGTGCCTCATCAAAGGGAAAGAGCTTACTTCTCAAGATAAACTTTTTTTAGAAAACTGTCCGGGCACCATTATCGGCATAACAGGCACCAAAGGTAAAGGAACCACCGCTTCACTTCTTTACAATATCTTTAAGGAATCAGGGAGGAAAGCTCATCTTGTTGGGAACATCGGCGAGCCCCGACTCACTTATCTTGAAAAAGCAAAAAAAGAAGATATTTTCATCCAAGAATTTTCAGCCCGGCAACTCCAACTTGTTGAAAAAAGTCCGCCTATCAGCATTTTTCTTAATCTCTACCAGGCCCACCTTGATTACTATAAAAACATTGCCGAGTACAAAAAGGCAAAAGAAAGAATAACAACCTTCCAAATAAAAAACGACTACCTCATCTACAACGCAGATCAAGAAGAGGTTTGCAGGATAGCTAAAAAAAGCAAGGCAAAAAAAATACTCTTTAGTTTGAAAAAAGAGGCGGATTGTTTCGCTCGCGACCAAGAAATATTCTGGGAGGGAGCACCTCTTCTTCCCACCGACGAAGTTCCGTTGGCAGGAAAATTCAATTTATACAACACAATGGCAGCGATCTGTGCTGCAAAACTTTTCTCCATCCCCAACTCGAAAATAAGAAAAGGGATAAAAAACTTTAAACCGCTTCCGCACCGTTTAGAAAGAGTAGGGGAGTACAAAGGGATCACATTTTACAATGACTCTCTTGCCACCTTACCCGAACCGGTTATCGCCGCCCTTAACACTTTTAAAAAAGACATCGGGACTCTTATTCTTGGTGGATATGAAGCTGGACAAAACTTCCAAAAATTAGGAGAAAAAATAAAAGAGCTAGAAATTAAAAATATAATTCTTTTCCCTCCCACCGGAGAAAGAATCAAAAAAAGAATTAAAAAAGAGGGGAGCGAAAAAATAAATTTTTTAGAAACAGAAAGCATGAAAGAAGCAGTTAAATTTGCTTTTGACAATACAGAAAAGGAGAAAATAGTGCTGCTTTCTCCAGCAGCTCCGAGTTTCGGAGTTTTTAAAAACTACAAAGAAAGAGGGGAGAAGTTTAAAAAATGGGTAAAATATTATGGCCGGAGAAAAAAGAATTGATTACACTTTAACTACCATCATTACTGTTCTGCTGTTTCTCGGATTCCTGGTTCTTTTCAGTGTTTCCGCTTCAGCGGGGAAAGAGAGTTTTGAAGACAGCTTTTATTATGTGAAGCACCAGCTCTTTTTCGGGTTCTTGCCGGGGATAATTATTGGACTGTTTTTTTACCTAGTAGGAGAGAAAAAATTAAAAAAAATGTCTCTTTTACTTTTTTTGGGCAACCTAGCTTTCAGTGCAGCCGTTTTCTTGCCCAGTTTCGGAAGAGAGATAGGCGGAGCAAGAAGATGGCTGAGCTTTGGTGGATATTCCCTCCAACCAGCTGAGTTTTTAAAAATAACTCTTCCGCTTTATCTGGCAACCTGGCTGGAAAAACAAAAAAGAAAGGACCTGATAACCATCGTCTGTCTCATTCTTGTTCTTACTCCGGTAAGCATTATCCTTATCAAGCAAAGGGACTTGAGTTCCTTGACCCTTCTTTTATTTCTTGCTTTCTGTATTTATTTTTTAAGCGAAGCACCCTTCCCTCATCTTGTAGGGTTGGCCGGACTAAGCGGAATTGTGGTGCTACTTCTTATCAATTTCACCCCTTACCGATTAGCCCGATTTTTGGTTTTTCTCAACCCCGACACCGACCCGATGGGCACAGGGTATCAAATTAAACAGTCCCAAATCGCTATTGGTTCAGGCGGAATCTGGGGGAAAGGTTTTGGACTGTCCGAACAAAAATTCGGGTATCTCCCCAATGTGGTGTCGGATACAATATTCCCAGCTTTTTGTGAAGAAGCGGGGTTTATCGGTGCTTTCATTTTAGTCTTTCTTTTCTTATTATTATTAACAAGGGTGATTCTCCGTGCTTCCTCAATCAAAGACCAGTTTTCAAAAGCATTATCAATCACTTTAACAGCCGGAATCATCCTGCAAGCGTTTCTCAACATGGCAGCTATGTCGGGACTGGTACCTCTCACGGGCATACCGCTTCCTTTTTTTAGTTACGGAGGAACCCACCTTGCAGTGGAAATAGCAAGCTGCGGAATAATACTCAACTTATTAAAAAATAGTTAAATGGCAGAGAAAAAAATAAAAATTGTATTAAGCGGAGGAGGAACAGGCGGGCACGTATTCCCACTTGTAGCTGTAGCACGCGAAATAAAAAGAATGCTGCCCGAAAAAACAAAACTCTTTTACGTTGGCCCGAAAGACAGGTGGATCGACCTCTATCTTTCGGAAGAAGAGGTAAAGGTGAGGCCGGTTATGTCGGGGAAGGTGAGAAGATATATAAACCCTCGCGCCGTATTTTTAAACTTCATTGACTTTTTTAAAATTATCCTGGGAACATTCCAAGCGTTTTTTAAATTATTTTTCGTGAACCCCGACCTTATTTTCAGTAAAGGCGGTTACGGCTCAATCCCGGTGATTATTGCCGGAAAGATTCTTCAAGTCCCCATCTTCAACCACGAATCGGACAAGGTGCCCGGGGTCGCCAACCGTTTTGCATCCCGCTTGGCACTTCGCACTTTTACTTCTTTCCCCAACACGGAATATCTTAAACAAGAAAAAATCATTTTAACCGGCAACCCCATCCGAAGAGAAATACTTGAGGGAACCCGTGAAGAAAGTACAAAACTATTCGATCTATCGGGGGAAAGACCGATTCTTTTAGTTTTCCCGGGCTCCCAGGGGTCTCAAAGAATCAATGACCTGATACTGCTCGTACTGCCGGCTTTGCTGGATTTTTTTGAAATAATCCACCAATGCGGCAGTCAAAATTACGAACAAGTCAAAAAAGAGGCGGAGGTGGTAATGGAATCCGGTCAGGAAAAATACTATCATCCTTACCCTTTTCTCAACGAAAAAGGGGTGAGAGAGGCGCTTTTCGCAGCAGACCTTGTAATAAGCAGGGCTGGTTCGGGTAACATATTTGAAGCAGCAGCCGCTCACAAACCACTTGTTCTCATTCCATTGCCCGAGTCGGCCCAAAACCATCAATACGAAAATGCATACCACCTGAAACGAAAAGGGGCGGCAATGGTGCTGGAAGAAAGAAACCTAACCCCTCAGTTTTTCGTGGAAAGAATTATTTTTCTTCTAACTCATGAAAACGAGCTGGAAAAAATGAGAAAGGCAATTGCAAAATTCGCCAAACCCAAAGCAGCTAAAAAAATCGCCCATTACTTGCTGGAATATCTTTTAAGATAAGGGGCTTCCTGCCAGCCGCGGCTCAGTATTCTTTTTATGTCTTACCTCTTTAAAATACAGAAATATGTTCTGTATTTTTAAAATTGAAAAAGTTACCCGATAAGTTTGACGAAAAAGGAAAAATATATCAAAATAAAGCAATGAATGCTAAAAAAGAAGAGTTTAAATTAAAAAGGGCGGGAGAGATAAGAACCCGGTTTGCACCTTCGCCAACCGGTCGGCTTCATATCGGCGGGGCAAGAACCGCACTTTTTAATTATCTTTTTACTCGAAAAAACGAAGGCCGTTTTATTTTAAGAATTGAAGATACAGATAAAGAGAGGTCCAAGAAAGAATACGAAGAAGTAGTATATGACAGTTTATCCTGGCTGGGAATAGAGTGGGATGAGGGGCCTAAAAAAGGGGGTAAGTACGGCCCCTACCGGCAAAGCGAAAGAAAAAAGATTTATAAAAAATATTTGAAAAAACTGCTAGAAGAAGGCAGGGCCTATTACTGCTTTTGTTCAGAAGAAGACCTGGAAGCCCAGCGACAATACTTCAGAAGCATTGGTAAACCGCCTGTTTATAACGGCCACTGCCGCGACCTGAGTGATGAAGAAGTAAGAGAAAAAATAAAAAAAGGAGAAAATTACATAATCCGATTCAAAAACCCTCAAAAAGAAATTATCTTCAAAGACATGGTGAGAGGAGAGGTAGAGTTTGACACATCTCTTTTCGGTGATTTTTCTCTGGCTAAAAACCTCAACGAACCCCTTTACAACTTGGCCTGCGTAATAGACGACCACCTGATGAAAATAACTCATGTTATCCGGGGAGAAGACCACCTTCCAAACACCCCAAAACAAATTCTCCTTTATGAAAACTTCGGCTGGGATATACCTGAGTTCGCCCACCTGCCTCTTATTCTAGCTCCCGACAAAAGCAAATTATCCAAAAGACACGGCTCGGTTTCGGTAACCGATTTCAAAAAAGAAGGCTACCTGCCCCAAGCCCTGGTCAACTTTATCGCTTTTTTGGGCTGGAACCCAGGCACCGCAAAAGAAATTTATACTTTAAAAGAGCTTATAAACGACTTTTCTTTAGGCAGGGTGAGAAGTGCCGGTGCTGTTTTTAATAGAAAGCGATTGGACCATCTAAACGGGGTTTACATCAGAAAAATGCCCATGGAAGAATTTTTACCCCGGTGCCTCGCTTATCTTGAAAAAGAGGGCTTAATCCAAAAGGGAGAAGAGGAATACGTCATAAAAGAAACAAGCGAGAAGATAGGGGAGAGGAAGTTGCAAAACATAATTTCTCTTTATAAAGAACGACTTAAAAGGATTTCTGAAATCCCAGCGCTTACCGAGTTTTTCTTTCGCAAAGAATTAAATTACTCCGGAAAGCTTTTAATCTGGAAAGATCAAACGAGGGAAGAAGTGATTGCTTCTCTTGACAAATTACATAATTTATTGTCTAGCATTGAAAACTGGGGAGACGAAAGTTTGAAAAATTTACTTTTACCGGCAGCAAAAGAGTGGGGACAGAAATTAAGAAACAAAAACAACAGAGGATATTTATTGTGGCCAATGCGGGTAGCATTAACCGGACAAAAGGCCTCAGCCGGGCCATTCGATATTGCAGAAATCTTGGGTAAAAAAACAACTTTAAAAAGAATTAAAAGAGCCCGAGAGATTTTAAAGAATGAAAAAAATAATTAGAACATCCCTTTTTATTTTAACGATTTTCTTCTTGTTTTCCTTCGCCGGGTTGGCGAATGCGGAAGAGACAAGTATCGATATACTAGGTAACCTTAAAGAAACGCTTAGAATCCATTCTAAGAAGCCACTTAGGGCTTTAAACATGGCTTGGGTGAATCTCGGTTTTAAAAAGGCAGGGGAGACCGTTTTAAATTTTTTAAAGGAGCAGTGGAGGTATAGAAAAAATGTTTGGAAAAGAGAATGGAGAAAAGAAAGAAAAGAAATAGCGGGGAGTTGGCGGGGGCTAAAGCCGAAAGAAAAAATAAGAAATCTCATCCGTTCTTTACCTTTGAAATATAAAAAAGGAAACCCTTAAAAGTAAGGGGTTAGGGTTAGGAGCCCAGAGGAGTTGACTTTTCCCTCTTTATTTCTTATTATAGAAACTAAATATAATATCTCTTACATTTAATTTTAGAAGGGGTTGCCCTTAATAAGGGTTCTCCCCTGGTCTTTTTATGGAAAAAATCGAACTTCCTTACCTCAACGACTTTTTGCTAAATTTGAAAACGGATAATTATTCAGAAAAAACTGTTTATAATTACGAGCGGGACCTAACCGTATTCGAAGATTTTCTCCAACAAGCTGATCTTCCCTTTTCAAAGCTTGACAAAAAAATGATAATGAATTATAAGGCCTATCTCCTCTCCAATGACCGCAAAACTCCAAAGGAAAAAGAAGGCAAAGAAAAACTTAGCAGCTTCTCCGTTAATAGAATGCTTTCCGCCCTGCGTTCCTATCTTAAATACCTCAATGATATGGACTATGAGCTTCCGGTGCCTCCTGATGCGGTAAAATTAATTAAAACACCCAAGAAAAATCCGAAGGTACCCGATTTTCAAAAAATAGTCAACTTGATAGAAAGCCCTTCCCATTTTGAAAAAAATAAAAAAATAGCTCTGAGAAACAGGGCTATGCTTGAAGTGTTGTTCTCAACCGGGATGAGGGTTTCAGAGCTCGTTAATTTTAAGATTAACGACTTAGATAACCGAGGGAGAATCTTTGTGCGAGGTAAAGGTAAAAAAGAAAGGTTTGTGTATCTCACGGAGCGGGCCAAAAAACATCTCCACAATTATTTAGAGGTACGAGGAGATACGGAATCTCCTTATGTTTTTATCCCTTATCGAGGCAAGGATGCACGTAAAAAAGATAAAAAAATCTCTGCTAATTATATCCAACAAAAAATAAAAAAATACCGCAACCGCTTAGAACTCAACGTGCCCGTTTCCGCCCACACCATAAGACACGCTTTCGCCACTTATCTGGCAGAAAGTGGAGCCAGCCCGGCCGCCATTCAAATTCTTCTCGGGCATGAATCATTGGACACTACCACCCGTTATGTCAACCCGCGGGACAGATACGCGGAGAAAATACATGCTCGGTATCATCCCCTAAAGGAAAAGTGATCTCTTCAAACTTAAGCGGTTGTTTTTGACTGCGCACCCCAAAAAGATAACCAAGACCGAAACACAAGAAGCAAAGGAGAAAAATAAAAAGAGCAAAAAGAATTTCTTCTTTCTTTTCCTTGAAAAACTCTTTTATTTCTGTTAGATTAATCACAGTTGCAAACGACTTTTTCCCAACTCAACGACTAGTTAGTAATTATCAACCTTATTCAAGTATAAACTATGGCAAAATCTAAATCTAAAAAAGCATCAGGCGGTCATCGCGACTCGCGTCCCAAATATCTCGGCGTCAAGCTTTACGGCGGTCAAAAAATAAAAACCGGCCAGATTATTGTGCGGCAACGAGGAACCAAATTCATTCCGGGGAAAAATGTAGGACGCGGCAGAGATGACACCCTCTATGCCCTATCGGATGGTGTTGTGGAGTTTAAAACCAAGAAACCCCGGGGATTTGATAATAAAGCACAAAAAAGAAAAGTTGTCAACGTAGTGCAGACCTAATAAAAGCGAGGAATAAAGGATGAGGCCGAAAGGGCCGGGATTTAAATTCAGGATGAAACTGTGTCCCTACCATAAAGGGATGCTTTTTTATTTCCACGATTTCCACCAATTTTCTTTTGGGGTTCACTCCGGCCATCACCATCCCTTTTTCTTCCAAAACCTTTTTATATTCATTGTTCAACTCGTAACGGTGCCTGTGCCGCTCAGAAATTATTTCTTCTCCGTAGGCCTTCCTGCTTTTCGTACCCTTTTTAAGCCGGCACCTGTAAGAACCTAGCCGCATGGTAGCGCCATACCTCCCCTCTTTTATCACCTCCTTTTGTTCATCCATGGTGTCAACCACTGGATGAGGAGTATCGGGGTCAAACTCAATTGAGTTAGCTTTTTCCAGGCCGCAGACATCACGGGCCCACTCCACCACCATAAGTTGAAGTCCGAGGCAGAGACCAAGAAGAGGAATTTTATTTTCCCGGCAAAAACGAATGGCTTGTATCTTCCCCTCCGTTCCTCTGTTGCCAAACCCGCCGAGAATAATAACACCTTCGCACCCTTCAAGCTCTTTAAGTGCGGAAGGGTCTGTTTCGTATTTTTCAGCTGAGAACCATTCAATTTCCGGTTTTCTTCCCTGCGCCCAGGCAGCATGTTTTACCGCTTCTATAACTGAAATGTAGGAGTCCTTGAGGACGAAATTACCGGTTTTGAAATACTTCCCCACCAATCCGATTTTTACGGTTTTTTTAGCTTTTCTTCCTTTTTCTAAAAAACGCCTCCACTCTCTGAGGCCTTTTCCGTTTCTCGGCTTCATGCCAAACTTGTCTAAGATTTTTTCTCCTATGTCTTCTTTTTCAAAATTTAAGGGGACTTCGTAAACGTTATCCACATCAGGAGCAGAGATTACATCTTCTTTTTTTACGTTACAAAAAGAAGATATTTTTTCTCTTCGTGGTTCATCCAAAGGAACGGTTGCCCGGGCTAAAATAATATCAGGTTGGATGCCGGCCATATTCAACCATTTTGCTGCCTGCTGAGTGGGCTTAGTTTTCATCTCCCCTATCGTGGGAGGAATAGGAAGGTAACTAATCAAAACTAAAATCACTTTTCCCGGGTTTTTAAGTTTCATCATCCGAGCCGCCTCTAGAAAAAGAATATTTTGATATTCTCCAACAGTGCCGCCCACTTCAATGAGCACAAAATCGGATCCGCTCTTTTCTTTTACCTTTTTAATTCTAGAGATTGCTTCATTCGGAATATCAGGGACCACCTCCACACATTTACCTCCGTAGCCCAACGCTCTTTCTCTCTCAATTACGGACTTGTAAACCCGACCGGTGGTAATGTAGTTATCATCACAAAACTCAATATCTAAAAAACGTTCGTAGTTTCCTCCGTCCTGGTCACACTCTACCCCGTCTTTAGTAACAAAAACCTCCCCGTGTTCTACGGGGTTCATAGTGCCGGCGTCAACATTAACATAAGGGTCAATTTTTATCGCTGTCACCTTGTATCCTTTATCTTGAAGAATCCTTCCCATTGAAGCGGTAGCAATCCCCTTACCGATCCCTGACATAACCCCGCCCACAACAAAAATATAACCTCCCGAGGCCTGAGGCTTATTACTTTTATTTTTAAATTCACCTTTTTCCATTTATTGATCTACCCCTCTTTCTCTTCGCTAACAACAACTTTTATTTTAGCTTCTAACCCGTAGGGAAACCGAATTAAAACCTCGTACTCCCCTACTTTCTTAATCGGCTCTTCTAAAACCACCTCCCCTTTGCTGATATCGTGTCCATCTTTTCTCAACCTCTCTTCCACGTCCCGCCGAGCCAAAGAACCGAAGAGGCTTCCTTCCTTGTTTGCTTTTTCTTCAATAGCAATCTCTTTTCCCCGCAGCCCCTCAACTTCTTTTTGAAGTTCTTTTTTCTCTTCTTCTGCTCTTTCCTGCCATTTCTTTTTCTTATTCTCCAGTTTTTTAAGATTGGAAGGGATAGCTTTTTGAGCCAACCCTTTGGGGAAAAGAAAGTTCTGAGCAAAACCGGGCGCCACATCTACCACCTCGTATTTATCCCCTGTATTCTTTACGTTTTCCAACAATATTACCCTCATAATGTTAATTTTATTTTTCTCTTATTATCTCTATTGCTTTTTGCAGTTGAGGGTCTCTACCCGCAGCATAATCCTCTTCTGTCATTTCTACCTCTACGTCCGGCTCCAATCCTTCGCCCTCAATAGTTTTCCCGCTGGGGGTCAGCCAGCGAGCCACAGTTATTTTAATAGAAGACCCCTTGCTCAAACTCTCAAGCACCTGAACAGAACCCTTGCCGAAAGACGTCTTCCCTACAAGAGGTGCTCCTTTGTTGTCTCTTAAGGCGCCAGCTAAAATTTCGGAAGCGGAAGCGGAACCCTCATTAATTAAAACCACTACGGGGTAATCCAAAAACAACGCTTCCCCCTGCGCCTTGAACTCTTCCTGTTCCTCCCCCATGTCCTCAATAACCACCACCTCCCCCTTTTCAAGAAAGTAGCCGGCTAAATTACGAGCCATTTCCAAATAGCCGCCCGGGTTGCTCCTGAGATCAAGAATTATTCTGTCCGCAGAAGAATTAAAAATCTGAACCGCTGCTCGGGCAAAATCGATGCCTATTTTCTCAGTAAAATCATAAAGTTTAACATAAGCAATTGTCCCTTCTTCGTCTTTTTCGCCCTCTTCGTTGAATCGCTCCCACCTCAAAGAAGGGATTTTAATCACCCCCCTCGTAACAGAAACATCCCGCGGGCTGTCCCAACTTTCACGTCCCACTTTTAAAACAACCTCCGTTCCTTTAGGCCCTCTTATCCTTGAAACAGCGTCTTCCAGGGTAAAATCCGCAGTCGATTCTCCATCCACCGCTAAAATCTTATCTCCCGGCCTAAGCCCCGCTTCCTGAGCCGGAGTCCCTTCCAGAGGAGCAATCACCTGAAGCTGATCGTTCCTTACCCCGATCTCGATACCTACCCCTTCAAACTTACCCGAAATATCTTCTAAAAATCTCTTTGTTCTCCCCGGTTCCATAAAAACTGTGTAAGGATCTCCGATCGCCTCCACCATACCCGAGATCGCTCCATAAAGAATCTCTTCTTCGGTTACCTCATCAGAGTTCACGTATTTTTCTTTTAAAGTCCTGTATGTCTCCCAAAAAAGAGAAAAGTTGATGTCCTGAGGTGGACACACTTCGCAATGTTTTTGACTTTGACCAAAATAAAAACCGGCGGTAAAAAACACGCCGACCATTAATAAGCCGGACAAAATAAAAAATAAGCGCTTTTTTGTATCTTTTCTCATACTTTTCTCTTTTCTAGTATAACAAAAACTTCTCAAATTAAAAGGTGGTCTTTTTTTTAAAAAACCACCTCGTGTTCAAAATGATTCAGATTTTTTATTAATTATTGTTCCTGCCCCCAATTTTCTCTCCTTATCGGCCTGCAAATGCCGATATTAGCGGGAACATCGGCATGCTTCCCGTCCCGGACCGGAACTTTTGCCGAAATCTTACCGCTCGCTATCGCGACAACCTCTCCAGAACTTTTTAAAAATACGGGTGAGCCGCTCGAACCCCGGTTGATATGCGTATCCACTACAAAAAAATGCAAAGACCCATCCTCTCCCCTTCTTTTAACAGAGCTGACGATACAACGGTTTGCATTCATGGTAATCCCAAACCCCATCATGATAAATTCCAGGGCTAAAGGGTAACCCAAGAAAAGCACATCATCTCCTGCCTGGACTACTTCGGGGTCACCAATTTTTTCAACAGGCCTGAACTCCCTTCCATTTTTTGATTTTATCTTCAAAAGAGCTGCGTCTTCTTTTTTATCCGCCCTTAAAAGCTCCGCTCTGTAACGTTTGTAATGAGTTATTCCTTTCTTGTCCGTTTTATCAGGAACCATAATTCTTAAAAATTCCCGCTCTTTTTCGGGAATTTTATCATAAACATGACTGCAGGTTACAAATTTCCCATCCTTAGAAACAATAAAACCCGTGCCGCGGATGCTGCGCCGAACCTTACCGTCCTCTTTGGGAATCGCAACCTCTAAAAGAACAACAGAGTTTTTGTTTTTCTCAATAATTTTTGAGTCTTTCATGTCTACGTTTTATACTCAGTAACTTTATTTAGCGTGACCGACGCTTTATTTGGTGCGCCCGGCAGGATTCGAACCTGCGGCCATCAGCTTAAAAGGCTGTTGCTCTACCAAGCTGAGCTACGGGCGCTTCCCTAAACCCTGATTCAAATCAGGGTGTTTTAGGGTTAGCTTTCGTCCGAACGAAATAAAAAAATGCAAACGAACCGTCCTCTATTATACTCACAACTTTCTTTCATTACAACCCTTCCTTTTTCATTTCCTCAATAAGATTCTTCCCTCTGCGGGACAAACGACGGGGGACATCTACTTCAAGCTCCACATAAAGATCGCCTCGACCCGATCTTCTAAAATGAGGGACGCCTTTTCCTGAAACTCGAAACACTTTACCCGACGGTGTACCTTTGGGCACTTTCAATCCGATGACCCTTCCGCCCAAAGTTTTTATATCTACTTCGCCCCCCAGGACGGCAAGGGAAAAGGGAATCTTTCTCTCCAAATACAAATCATCCCCCCTCCTTTCAAAACGGGGGTGCTCTTTAACAAAAACTCTAATGTAAAGATCACCCGCAGGGGCGCCTCTCCTCCCCGTATGGCCCTTGCCCTTCATCTTTAACATCTGGTTGTGATCCACTCCGGGTGGGATATTGATTTTTATCTCTTCTTCTTTTTGAACCCTCCCCTCGCCCCCGCAAACGTTACAGGACTCTTTCGGCCTCTGGCCCTCTCCATGGCACTGCGGGCAAACAGTAGTGCGGGACATAGAACCCAAAAAGGTTCTTCTCACCTCCTGAACGGTTCCTTCCCCTCCGCAAGTCGGGCATTTTTCTACACTTGTCCCCGGTTCCGCTCCGCTTCCTCCACAGCGTTTGCATACAACTTGCCTTCGGAGATTAATAGTTTTAACGGTTTCTTGAAGCACCTCCGGGAGAGAAAGTTCAACATCCACTCTGATATCTTTTCCCTTGCGGGTAGTTTTCCCCGCTCTCCCAGCTCCAAAAAACTCATCGAAAATATCTCCCAAGTCAAACTCTGCCCCACCAGTTCGGGAAAAACCGGAAAAGTCCCCATAAGGGCTCCCCCCAAAACCGTGGCCCTCGCCCTCAAAAGTGCGGCCGAACTGATCGTATTGTCTTCTCTTCTTCTCGTCAGAAAGAATCTGATAGGCCTCGTTTATTTCCTTGAACTTCTTCTCGTCTCCTCCTTTATCCGGATGATGCTTGTGGGCTAATTTGTAATAGGCCTTTTTAATCTCTTCTTTTGAGGCGTCTTTATCAACACCCAACACGTTGTAGTAATCCTTATTCTTCATTCTCGGTCATAAATCTTTATCACTCTTTCTCTTCATAATCTCCTTCTTCTATGTCTTCTTCGGGTTTATCTTCTCCGGGCTGTTGACCGGTCTGCCCTTGAGCGCCTTCCATCCCCTGCCCCTTGTACATCCTTGCACCTATTTCTTGGATGGTTTGAGAGAGTTCAGCTGTCGCCTCTTCTATTTTTTGAGGATCATCGCTTTCTCTCACACTTTTTACCTTTTCAATTTTTTGCTCTATCTTGTTTTTTGTAGAATCATCCACCTTGTCTCCAGCATCTCTTAAGGTTTTTTCCGAAGTATAGACAAGTGCATCCGCCTTGTTTTGAGCTTCGATCAACCTCTTTTTCTTTTCATCTTCTTTGGCATGTTCTTCCGCTTCTTTTTTCATCTTCTCAACCTCGTCTTCGGAAATCCCAGAGAACCCCTCAATCCTTATGGATTGGGACTTGCCTGTTGCCTTGTCTTTTGCTGAAACGTTTAGAATCCCGTTGGCATCGATGTCAAACTTCACCTCAATCTGGGGAACTCCCCGGGGAGCCGGAGGTATCCCGTCCAGAATAAACCTGCCTAAACTTTTATTATCCTTAGCCATGGTTCTTTCCCCCTGCACCACATGAATCTCTACAGAACTCTGACTGTCCGCTGCTGTGGAAAAAACCCTTTCCTTTGAAGTTGGAATAGTGGTGTTTTTAGGAATAAGCACCGTATTCACCCCGCCCAAGGTTTCAATCCCTAAGGAAAGAGGTGTTACATCAAGCAGCAAAACGTCTTTCATTTCTCCTTCAAAAATTCCGGCTTGTACAGCCGCCCCAATAGCTACTACCTCATCCGGGTTAATCTCCTGGTTCGGTTCCCTGCTAAACATTTCCTTTGCTCGTTCCTTAATCTTGGGCATCCTGGTTTGACCACCCACCAAAATAACATCATCAATGTCTTTGGGGGTCAGCTCTGCTTCTTCAAGAGTTTTCTGCACAAGCTCAAAAGAACGGTCGATATATTCGTCCACCAACTCTTCCAGTTTAGCGCGGGTTAAAGTGTAATCAAGATGCTTGGGCCCTTCCTCATCAGAGGTTATAAACGGAAGGTTGATATCCGTTTTTTGCCGGGTAGAAAGCTCTATTTTTGCTTTTTCTGCCGCCTCCTTAATCCTCTGTTTAGCCAGACGGTCTTTGGACAAATCTATCCCTTCGTCTTTTTTGAATTTTTCTATGGTCCAGTTCATTATTTCGTTGTCAAAATCTTCTCCTCCAAGCCACATGTCACCTCCGGTAGCTACAACCTCTACAGTGTCTTCACCGGTTTCCAAAACGGAGATATCAAAGGTCCCCCCGCCCAAATCATAAACAACAATCTTCTCGCTTTCTTTTTTAGTCAATCCGTAAGCTAAAGCGGCAGCAGTTGGTTCGTTAAACACCCTTTTCACTTTAAATCCGGCTATTTCTCCCGCTACTTTGGTTGCTTTCCGCTGTGAATTATCAAAGTAAGCTGGGCAGGTGATAACCGCCTCCTCCACCTCCTCTCCGAGTTTTTCCTCTACATCTCCTTTAATTTTTTGCAGTATCATTGCTGATATTTCAGGCGGCTTGTACCACTTATCACCCATCTTGACCTCTATTCCACCGTTGTCCGCCTTTCTTATTTCGTAGGGGAGCTTGTCTTTATTCTCCTGAACTACAGGATCCTCAAAACGCCTCCCCATAAGCCGTTTCACAGCAAAGATTGTATTTTGAGGATTGGTTATCTGCTGCCTTCTGGCCAGCCGTCCCACCAACCGTTCCCCCGATTTGGAGATAGCCACAACCGAAGGAGTCGTCCTCTCACCCTCGTTATTTTCTATTATCTTGGGTTCTCCCCCCTCCACCACTGCAGCGGCGGAGAAAGTCGTACCCAAATCAATCCCAATAATTTTAGCCATATTTATTCTTCTTCTACTTTAATTTTATTACCTTCCTCTTCTACTACTTCTTCTTTTTTAGGAACCCTTACCGTCAAAACTCCGTCCTTGCATTTCGCACTCGCCTTTTCTCCTTCTACCGCTACAGGAAGAGCTACAGCTCTGGAATAAAATCCGCGGCTCATCTCTCTTCTATAATAACCTTTTCCTTTTTCTTCTTTTTCTTCTTTCTTTTCCGCCTTAACCGTTAACATGTTGTCCTTAACATTTACATCAATGTCTTTCGCTTGAATCCCGGGAAGCTCCGCCTCAACCACAACCTCTCCTTCTTCTTCATAAACATCCATGCGCGGAGTTCTTTTGGAAGGAGTGCTCATAAGTTCCAACCCCGGCCATTCCGACCATTCTTCAAAAAATTTTTCCAAATCCCAAAAAGGTTTTCTAGGTACTAAAGCCATATCTTTCCTCTGCCTCCCCCCCTCTCGGGTTTCGGCAAGATAGTTGTTAACTACTTATTATTCTCCTTCATTTATTATTTTTCTTCACTTGTGGTAACCACCACTTTTGCCGGCCTTATCACCTTGTTATGCAACCTATATCCTTTTTGAAGTACCCTTGAAATCTTGTCTTCTTCTTCGCCCTGGACCCTGTCTACCGCTTCCGCATAGCTGGGGTCAAACTTTTCTCCCGCCTCGATTTTAATCTCTTCTACTCCCTCTTTCTCAAGAAGCGAGACGAGTTTCTTCTTAATCTGCAAGAGCCCTTTCACCTTGCTGTTTTCCTTGACTTCCCGGGACAAAGAATCTTCCGCTTTTTCTAAATCATCAAGAATAGGCAAAAGCTCCAAGATAAGCCCTTCGGAAGAGAATTTCAGAAATCGCTCCATTCGTTCTTTTTCTTCTTTTTTGTAATTTATAAAATCAGCTCGGGCTCTTTTCCATCCAGCTAAATACTCCTCCTTTTCCTTTTTACATTCTCTTAATTTTTCTTTAACTTTCTCCAAACCTTCCTCTTTTCCCTCACTCGTTTTCTCTTTTTTCTCCTTCATGTTTATCACTTAACCATCTCTTAATCTTTTTTAAAACCCGTATATTCTTCCAATAAGGCATTCTTTTAGGGCCGGCCAAAACTACTATCCCCTCGCTTTGCTCAAAAGAACAGCTGGTAAGCAAAACACTGAATTCGTTAAACCGACCGAAAGGATTTTCCTTGCCGATATAAACTTTTATGTCTTTCGGCTTCTGCCATTTTCTTGCATCTTTTTCTATTCTTTTTACCAATTGAGCAAAACGGGCCGGTACTCTGTTTTCCTCAAATTCCGGCTGCTCTAAAACATGCTCCCACCCGGCACCGGCAAAAAAACTCTCAGAAGGAAGCCCGCTCAAAGCGAATACAGAAGTGTTGTCAGCTATAAAACGGGCAAGCTTTGAAACCCGACGCCACAAATCCTTTTCTAGAACGTCCACAATCTCTTCAAAATCTTCTTCTCCGTCTTCCCCCTTGTCCAGCCGGTCCACGAAGAATCGATATCCCTTGTCCGCCGGGACCCGGCCGGCTGAAGTATGCGGCTGGATAACATATCCTTTCTCACCCAGAGAGCCCAATTCTATACGCACAGTAGCAGGAGAAACATCAAGGTTAAATCTCTCACAAAGAGCACGGGAAGAAACCGGCTCAGCAGTTCGAACATATTCTTCAATAAGATGCTTCAGAATACTTATTTGTCTTTCTGAAATGTTACTCATTATTTAATTATAAGAAACAAGAATTAGCAGTCAAGACCCTTGAGTGCTAATTAAAACAATTTCTCTTTTCGGTTTTTATTTTCCTTCTGCGGTTAAAATTTGTTAAAATGTTTAAATGGAATTCAACAAAACTAAAAAAGAGTTTATTGTTCTCGTTCTCATCTTAGTGCTAGCCAGCTTTTTCAGATTTTTTAATCTCAACCTGCTCCCCCCGGGGGTTTTCCCAGATGAAGCAATAAATGCCAACCAGGCCCTGAAGGATCCGGGTCGACTATTTTATCCTGAAAACAACGGAAGAGAAGGGCTTTTTATCAACCTTCTGGCGCTTTCGACAAAAATTTTTGGAGCATCCATTGTGTCTTTTCGAATCGTACCGGCGTTCTTTGGAACCCTTACCGTTCTCGGTATTTATCTTCTCGGCAAGGAACTTTTTTCAAAACAAGTGGGGTTCATCTCAAGTTTTTTATTAGCGGTTTCTTTTTGGCATGTCAATTTTTCAAGGATTTTATTTCGAGCCGTACTCGCCCCCTTTTCCCTGACCTTTACGTTTTATTTTTTAATTCGAGGTTTCAGAAAAGAAAAACCAATAGATTTCATTCTTGCCGGGATTTTTTACGGAGCCGGGTTTCACAGTTACATCTCTTATCGCCTCTCCGTTCTTATTTTTCCTTTTCTTTTTTGGTGGGAGGCGAAACGCAGAAAAGAAAAACTAGAAAGAAAACTAATTCTTAAAATTTTTCTCTTTTTGACGGCGACCTTCCTAACGGCCCTTCCTATAGGAATCTATTTCCTTCAGAACCCCGAACATTTTTTATCACGAGCCGGCGGGGTTTCTATTTTTAACTCTCCTCAACCTCTTTGGAGCTTTCTGAAAAGCTTAGGAGCCCACTTAGCGATGTTTAACGTTGTGGGTGACCCCAACTGGCGGCACAATATAGCAGGAAGACCTGTTCTTTTCTGGCCCACCGGTATTCTCTTTCTTACCGGGGTTTTTTATTCTTTCAAACATTTTAATCGACCCCCACTTAAAAAAGAAGCTTACCCAGCAAATCACAAAATACTTTTAATCGGTTGGCTGATAATGCTTATCCCGGGTATTCTTACTTTTGAAGGCATCCCTCATTCTTTACGGACCATTTGTTCCCTTCCTTTCGTGTTTCTTCTGGCTGGAGCAGGGTTTAACTATCTAAGACATTTTTCCTTAAATAAGAAAATAAAAAAGAGTATACTCACTGCTCTTCTTTTTCTTCTAATCTTTTTTCTTACGGGGTCGAGCTTTTTTCGCTACTTTAAGCTTTGGGGAGCAAAAGAAGAAGTCAAAGAATCTTTCACCTCAACTTATGTAAAAATCGGGGAACATCTAAACTCTGAACCCGACTCAGTGCAAAAATACGTAATAGTAAACCGCCCCGGTGACCCTTACTACGGGCTGTCCATTGCCGCTCAAACTCCTGAGCTTATGGAAAGAATAAAATATTCCGAACCACGAGCAGAATATATCCCCGCCAGCAAAATTAGAGAGATAAAAACATCTCAAGAAACCATTTTCCTCCCTCTCTACCCCGAAGAAACAATACCTTTGCTCCAAGAGACGATTCCTCATGGAGAAACCCAAAAACTCAACGGGTTTTCTGTCTATAGAGTCCAAAAACAAGAAATACCAAACCAATAAACATAACCAAATCTTACCTAAAAACATGACAAAGAAAAAAATATTAATCCTCTTGCTTCTGGTTCTTTACGGCGCAACTGCCTTGCTAAGCGCTAAAAAAACTTCACTCACCTTTGATGAAAAAGCACATATTGCAGCCGGCTACTCATATTTACTTAAAAGGGACATGCGAGCCAATCCGGAACACCCTCCCCTACTAAAAGACCTGGCGGCCCTGCCCTTGCTTCTTTTAGAGATTAACTTCCCCGAGCAAAGCTGGCAAAAAGTGAGACCTGATATTTGGTGGAATCAATTTGACTTTGGAACTGAGCTTTTATACCGTTCCAACAACAACCCTCACAAAATGATTTTTTGGGCCCGACTATCCATAATAGCAGTACTGCTCACGGGAGGCGCCTATATTTACTTTTTCGGCCAAAAATTCTGGTCTCAGGAAGTGGGAATTCTTGCTCTTACTCTCTACCTCCTCTCCCCCACTTTACTTGCCCACGGTCGCTTGGTTAATACCGATGTGGGCATCGCCGTAGCAATACTTATCTCTTTTTATTACTTTCTCAGTTTTTTAGAAAAACCATCTCGGACAAATACCATCCGGGCCGGGATAGCCCTCGGGGTTTCACAAGTTGTAAAATTTACAGGGGTTTTTCTAATCCCTGTTTTTGTTTTTTTGGGAGCTGTCCGGGTTATAACAGAGAAAAACGGGAAGAAATGGTTTAAGAAATTCACAACACTTTTTCTTATCGCCTTTATTTTTGTCTACGGGGTTTACTTTTTCCACGTCTGGCAGTACCCAAGCGCCAAACAAGCTGAAGACATTTCAAGAATCATAGATGTCCCCCTGCTTTCTCCATACATAAAGCAGGTTTGTAAGAGTAAAATACTTCAACCGATTGCCCAATATCTGACCGGCTTGGGAATGGTCCTCAAACGGGGAACAGGCGGGAACACTACTTTTTTCCTGGGACAGGTGTCAGCACAAAAATTCCCTCTTTATTTCCCTATTCTCTATATCTTAAAAGTTCCGCTTCCTTTCCACCTCTTGACTCTTTTCGTACTTTTCAGTTTCTTACTCCGTATAAAAAAAGAAGAAATTAAAAAACCTTTTCGGTCTTCGCTGGCCTGCATCAAGAATAACTTTATTTCTTTTTCTCTTTTTTCTTTTATTCTCTTTTATTGGGCCATTACTTTGTCCGGAAACCTTAACATCGGAGTTAGACACTTGCTGCCCGTTATCCCACTCACAATTTTACTGGTCTCAAGAGGAACAATGCTTTACTCAGGCCCTGCAAAAATAAAATATGCTGCCCTTGCAGGACTTCTTTTCTGGCAGGCCTTTTCAGTTCTTAACGTCTATCCTGATTTCATCGCTTATTACAACGAGCTGGCTGGAGGTCCGGAGAGAGGACACCTATACGCTGTTGATTCAAACCTTGACTGGGGGCAAGATCTCGGGAAGCTTAAGAAATGGACGGAAGAAAAAGAAATCGATAAAATATACATCGATTATTTCGGCGGAGGCGACCTTGAGTATTATTTTAAAGACAAGTTCATCCCCTGGGGGTGCACAAATAAACCAGAGCAAATAAAAAAGCCCGCTTACCTCGCGGTCTCCGCTACACAACTCCAAGGTGGACAAGCAAAAGCGGTAAGAGGGTTTGAAGAATCCACAACCTGCTACAACTGGCTTTACCAGGAACAATTAGTAGATAAGATAGGGTACTCTATCTTTGTTTACTACGTAAAATAAGGAGCATAAGACCTCCCCTTCTTCTCGCTGCTCTTATTTATAATAAACTCTATTCCCAAACCGCAGGTCTATATACTCCAATCCTTCCATTTCTTCTTCTGAGATCTTTTTTTCAACAACCATCTCCAGGTTGAACAACTGGTCTTCTACATCTTTATCAAGGTCAAAATATATTTTAAAACCCTTGTCCGTTGCAACCACCAGCTGTTTCCCATTTAAACTAAGCTCGACCGGTTCCATTAAAGCGGAGCTTGCAATTCTATTTTTTATTTGAGCTGTCCCTGCTAAGTAAAGAGGAAGGATCGCCTCTTTCCCCAGCTCAAACTCGGAGGGACCTTCTACTACGATTATCAAGTCCTCGCTTTTTACCTGAAAAACTTCAACCTCTTCTTCACTTTCCTGTTTTATCCCGGCACTCTTTTCAAAAACAACTCCTTTTTCGTCTGCCCGGTAACATTCACCTGAGTTGACACATATCTCCACAAAAGGCCGTCTCTCTCCCACTTTTAACTCAAGAGAGTCAGGTAAATTTCTTTTTACGGTTACCACCCCTACCCGAGGAAAAGCTTTTTTAATCTTTTGCTCCAATAAGGGAGGCCTCGCGATGAAAATACTTCGTGTGGAAAAAGAGAAAAAGGGTCCCAATCGGAACTCTTTTTCAATTTGTGGCTGTACAATTTCTAAAATACTTTGCTCTTTAACCTTTTCGTTTCCCGAAACCACTATCTCTTCTATTTGAAAAACCTCTGATAAAAAAAGCAGATAACAAACTCCGCTGAGAATCCCAACCCCTAAAAGAAACAGCCAAAAAACCCTTGACTTTAATGTCTTTAAAATAATATTTCCTCGTCTTTTTCTTCTGGTAGATCTTCTAGCCATCGAATCCCCGTCTTTTTCTTCTTATTGTCTCCACTATGTAATCAAGCCAGTAAAAAGGAGAAAGTACAAAATCCTGCGTTTTCACATATTCTTTTTTAAACCCGCCGAACCCCATTTTAAAAAGCGTAGGCCCAGCCCAAGGATGATCGCTTTGGGGTGGGGCGTAACCCCAAAAATCAAATAAAGTGGCGCCTCTTTTTTTTGCTTCAATTATCGCCTTCCACAAAATACGGTAAGAAAGTGGGTATTCTCTCATTCCTTTTTTCAAGACAGCATGGTGATAAAAACCTATCCCGGACCAAAAGACAACAAAAGCCATGGCTCCGATTTCACCTGAATGTGTTGCCGTGTAAAGCTCCATTTCTTTGTCAGGTCTGAATGAATCCAATTCTTTTTTAAGATAATCCCGGGAAAAAGGGACAAAATCATGTCTTTCAGCCGTTTTTTTATGGAGTTTACTGAAAAGTTCAAGTTCTTTTTCGTCTCCCTTGTAAACTTTTATTTTTTCATCTTTTAAACTTTTTCGAACGTTGTAACGAGTTGACTTTCTCATATCCATAAGCAGTTCCTTTTGAGAAGGAGTAATATCAAGTACCCAGCTTGCTTCGGGATGGATATGGATAGGGGCTCCTCGGCAATCTTCTTTTTTAAACACGGCTTCATTTTCTTCAGTCCGCTCCCAAATCGGAGAAAACCTGATAAAACTAGCCCCTTCTTCTTTTCCGATTTTTTCCAAGTTCCGGAGTAAAACCTTAAAGACCCGAGCGCGCAAATCTTTATCTCTGCTTTGACAATTCGGACCGTGGGGGACCAGAAGAAAAACCCCCCTTTTTGCTTCTATCTTTTCTACAAGAGCAGAACCTATAAGTTCTCCCTCTTCGAAAACACCCAGCCGCCACAAAGGGCGGCCCCTGCTTTTTTGGAACTCACCCCAGTTCCAACTCTGAAGAAAGGTTTTGTTTTTTATTTCAACTAAAAACTCCTCCCATCTACTTTTACTTTTTATTTCTTTAACCTCCATAACTAAATAGAACTACAAATCTCTTTTAAAAAGTTAGTAATCTTTTTTGCTTTTTTGTTTGATATTTGAATACTTGTCGGCAGGTTCACTATCCGCCGAGCCACTCTTTCTGCAGTAGGACAGTCGCCCCAATAGTATTTCATTTTTTGGTGGTCCGTATCGTAAGGGACCAATGGTGTTTTTCTCCACCCATCATCAAGAAAAATATTTTTCTTCCTCGCCTTTTTTAATATTTTATCAGTATCAACGCCTTTCACCAAAACACTGAACCTCATATATACACGGCCCGTACTTTTTAAAGGAAGTTTTAACCCAAGTCCGGCAAGGTTTTCTCTGTAAAAATTCGCTATCTTTTTTTGGTGCGCTAAAAACCTGTCAAGCTTCTCGAATTGACGGGAGCCTAAAGCCGCCAAGGCATTGGGCATCTTTCTAGGGATATAGGAAGGTTTTTCCCCCTCATATTTTTCCTTTTTTTGCACCGCTTTGGAAAGAAACCCCAACCTGTTAAATCCGGCAAGAACCCATCTGCCAATACCAAAAAACCCATAAAGAGGTTTCACCACTCCTTCGCAAAGAAGAGGGTGGAGGAGCTGCTGGACCACCCAAAAAGAAGAAGGAAGTTCCAATCCTCCTCTATATCTTTTAATTTTTCCCGCAAGTTCTTTATCTTCCGTAACGGCCATCCCTCCATAAACGGAAGATATAATCTTGTCCCTGCCAAAACTGAAAAAACCTGCTTTCCCGAAACTACCAACCTTGAAAGGTCCACCTGACTCTTTCAACGCCTCCGCTCCCAAAGAGTGAGCGCAGTCCTCCAGCAAGATAAGACCTTTTCTATCGCAAATCTCCTTTATCTTTTTTAGTTCAGCCGGCTGACCGAAAGTGTGCTGCACAACCACTGCTCTGCTCTTTTCCGTCACTTTGCGCTCCAAATCAACCGGATCCATATTTAATGTTTTCTCATCTATATCAACGTAAACCGGTTCCAACCCAGACCAGATAATGGGATTCACCAAAGCATTACACGTAAACCCCTGGAGCAAAACCTCTCCTCCTTCCTCCAACTCAAGACCGTTAAGAATTGCAAGAAAAGCGGAGCGGCCGCTGTTGAAAGCAAAAGCGTGTTTAACACCTAGGTAAGCACTCAATTTACGCTCCAGGTCTTGAACCGCTTTTCCCTTTCCCCAAAGTGATGGACGAAAGAGAAGTCGGAAAGCAAGAGATAAATCATCTTTTTCCACGTTGGGGGAAAGAGAAATAAAAATTAAGTTTTTTCCCATAATAAATAAAATTACTTACCGGATGGATTCCCTAAGAGACCTTTCTGCACTTCTTGAGGAACCCTGCTTTCCAAAAGGACTACGCTTTCTTTCTCGAGATGAGGCTTTAACTTTTTTAAAATCTTCTCCGGGTCGCTCAAAAGCAGGATATTGTCTTCCGGCATGCCCTTGCTTACCGCTCCCTTTTTAAGAGCGGCAAAACAATCTGGTTTGGTAATTATTGCTCGAGTGCAAGCACCCCCTATCCTCTCCCCTATTTTCTCGTGTACTTCGAGGCCTTCCTCACCAAGCTCCACAAGACAAGGCATTACAATTATTCTTTCTCCTTCCCAAAGCTTAAGATGGTTTATGGCTGCATTAACTCCGCTGGGATTAGCCGAATAGGAATCATCAATAATAGCGGCCCCCTTTAGTCCCCTTTTAATCCTCATCCCGCTTTCAGGAGCTTTAATCTTCCTTCCAGCCCGGGCAATCTCTCCTATGCTCATCCCTAGCTCATTAGCTGCAGCTGCAGCCATCAAAAAATTGATAACGTTTTGACCACCAACTAAGCTCAGCTCCACCCTGGTTTTCTCACCTCCCCTAGATACTAACTCGAAAGACAACTTTTCCTTCTCTACATTAATGTTTCCAGCACAAAAATCCGCCTCTTTTTTAAGAGAGCAAATTAATGTTTTTAGGTCAAAGTCAGCTTCCTGCAACTTGCTTTTAATAAGTTTATTGTCCCCGTTTAAAACTGCTGTGCCCCCAGAGGGCAAAACATCTAAAAGCTCGAACTTTCCTTCAATAATGTTTTCTAAAGAACCAAATGTAGCAAGATGCTGAGCATTAATGCCGGTAAGAATTCCTATTCCAGGCCCTATCATCTCGGCCATTTCCCTAACCTCTCCCAATTTGTAAGCCCCTATCTCACACACAAAAACCTCGTGGCTTGCCTGCAGCTCGTTTAAAATACAGTTTGTGATACCCGCTGTCGAATTTTGGCTCTTTTTTGTTTTGAGCACCTTGTACTTTTGAGAAAGAATCTCCGCTAAAAAATCCTTGGTTGAACTTTTACCATAACTTCCTGTTATTCCTACGATCTTCAAGTCATCAAACCTTCTCATTTTTGCTTTTGCTTTTCTCAATAGTTTTTTTTGCCAATAAAAAACAAACGGTTGAGGTGAAAGAAGAAACATGGAAAAGAAAAGAGGTGCAAGAATGTCGAAAGCAAACAAGCTTCCCAAGAATTCACTCTCCGGGAGAAGGAAAAAAGCACCCAGAAGCCAAAAAAGTATTAAAAAGACGCATAATCCAAAAGAAACAATAATTCTTTTAGTAAAAACGGGCTTGAGAAATTTTCCCCGAGAAAAGCGACGAGAAGAAATAACCGCTTCCAACCCGAGAACAAAACCAAACAAAAGAAGAAAAACGCTTCTGTAAAAAGCAAAGAAACAAAATCCAAGAAAAAGAAGAACCTTCGCCTGGCGCCTAAAGGAAAGAAGCAGGGACTGCCCTTTTTTAGTTTGGAAATGAGCTTTCATCCGACCGGGGTTATACTCTTTCAACTGCCAAAGGAAGCTCCAAAAAAACAGCTTTTTAATCTGCACTAGAAACCAGAAAAAGACAATTGATATCTCCACAATATTCATTGTGTTTTTTTAATAAAATTCACTACGTGGGTTGATACCTCCTCTGGCTGCTCAAGATGAAGCCTGTGGCCTACTTTTCCCAATTCTACCAACTCGGAATTAGGAAGCGCCTTTTGTATCAGGCGGCCTTCTTCAAGCAAGGTCAACTTATCCTTCTTGCCCCAAATCACTAAAGCGGGAACAGTAATCCGAGGGAGCAAGCTTCTGAGGTCCTCATTGATTACATTTTTAAAAGTTTCTCCCAAAGCCCCGGCCGCGTTCAAATAATCAGGTCTTTTTAAAACGTAGTAGTAAAAGAACTTTCGAAAAACGTGCCAACCGGGCAGAAAAGAAAACTTGCCTAAAAATTTGGAAAGACGCCTCCAGAAAAGCACTTTTTTATCTTTCCACCTTATTGCGGCAGCCGAAGCAAGCACAATCCCGGAGAGCTCATTTTGCCGGGTAACTGCGTATTTAACTGCCACTGCGCCTCCAAAAGAATGCCCCATCAGAAAAAAAGGAGGAGTCACGTTCTCCCCAATGTATTCTGCCACCCACTTGACGTAATCATCCAGATCCCAAGGCCTTTTAAGCTCTGTTCCTTTTTTAAACCCCGGTAAATCAGGAACGAATACCCTTACACCTTTTCTTTCAATTCTTTTTTTAACTTCTTGCCACTTTTCCTTGCTGCTTCTCCAACCATGAAGAATAATAAGTTTTTCCATATCCCAAAATTTATTAAAGCGCAGAGATAATCACCTTCTTAAAGTGAGCCGAAAGCTCCAAGCCCTTAAAAATCACTTCTTTTTAATAACCTCGAACCCGGTATACTTCTGGAGCGCCTCGGGGACCTCTACAGAACCGTCCTCTCGTTGATAATTTTCCAAAAGAGCAATAATCGTTCTGGTAGAAGTAATTGCCGTCCCGTTTAAGGTGTGTACAAACTCAAGCTCTCCCTTTTCGTTTCTCCAGCGAATATTAAGCCGTCGGGCTTGGAAATCGGTGCAGTTGGAGCAGGAGGTCATCTCCCGGTAAGTTTTATCCACCGGACTCCAATACTCCAAATCATACTTGAGATAAGCTGGGGCACTCATGTCTCCGGTACAAATATTGACGATTCGATAAGGAATCCCCAGTTTCTGATATATCTTTTCCTCCAGAGCCACCAATTTACAAAAAGCAGTTTGAGAGGCCTCGATCTCTCCTTTTGTAAAAGTATACATTTCCGCCTTATCAAACTGATGTACCCGGTATATGCCTTTTTTGTGCTTTCCGTAAGCACCGGCTTCCTTTCTAAAACAGGAAGAAAAAGCAATGTAACTTCGAGGGAGAGATCCTCTTTTTAAAATCTCATCCATGTGAAATGCAGTAAGTGGAATTTCAGCAGTAGCCGAAAGCCACAAATCTTCCTCTTCCACCTTGTAAATATCCGGTTCTTCTCTTTGGGGGATATAGCCTGTGCCGCCCGCTACCTTCCCCCTGACAAGCTCCGGCGTGATAAGGGGGATGAACCCTTCTTCAACTAAAATATCAAAAACAAATTTAACCAAAGCAAACTCCAGAAAAACCCCTTCGTTTTTTAGAAAATAAAAGCCGGAACCAGAAATCTCAGCAGCTTTTTCCATGTCTACGATGTCCAACATCCCGGAAAGTTCTTCGTGGTCCCGGGCCCGGAATTCAAACTCAGGTTGGCCGCCCCACGTTTTCACTTCTTTATTGTCGCTTTCATCCTCACCATCCGGAACATTCGGATGAAGAAGGTTGGGTACGGAAAGCAAAAGTTCATTCATTTCTTCTTCCACCTTTTCCAGTTGCGGCTCAATCTCACTCAGCTCATTTTTTATCTCCTTCCCCCTTTCAATCACCTTCTTGCTTGGCTTCCCTTCTACACTTGATATATCATTCCTCTCAGCCCTCAAATTTTCCACTTCGGGTATCAATTCTCTTCTCTTCTTATCCAACTCTAAAATCCGTTCCACATCTACCCCCGCCCCTCTTCTCTTGATCGAATCTTCAACCTTCTTTTTATTTTCCCTTATAAAATTAATATCCAACATAAAAGCCATCGTTTACCATCTAATTATAACTACTTAGGCCTTAAGAGAGGGAACATTACACATTCTTTTATGGGCTTGCCGGCAAGAAAACTAAATAACCTTTCGCTCACTCCAAACCCGCACGTGGGAGGCATTCCATATTCCAAGGCCTCAACAAAATCCTCATCTTCCATCTGCGCTTCCTCGTCGCCTTTTTCCCGTAAAGCGGCCTGCTCTTTAAATCTGCCCGCCTGGTCCAAAGGGTCGTTGAGCTCTGAGTAACCGTTTCCCATTTCAGAACCAGCTAAAATCACCTGGAACCTTTCCACACGGGAAGGGTCAACACTGCTTCTTTTAGCCAGAGGAGAAACCTCCACCGGGTGCCCCGTTAAAAAAGCAGGGCCCTTTATTCTTTTCCGACATTCTTTCCAAAGCTGATCCACCAAGCACCCCCAGGCAAGTTTCCCTTCGTGCTTCACACCAAGTTCATCAAGTTTTGCCCGCACCTCTTTTTTGTCCGCCTTGTCTATATCTAATCCAAACTCACCAAGAATTGTTTCGCGGTAATCAATCCTGTCCCATTCTGCCCCCAGGTCCACTTCAAAACCAAAGATATCAAATTCCAGAGTACCGAATGTCTCCTGGGCTATGTGCCTATAAAGATTTTCTACAAGCTTCATCCCCATTTCATAATCTGCATAAGCCCAATAAAACTCCATCTGCATATAGTCCTGAAGATGTTCTTTGCTTAACCCTTCGTTTCTGAATTGACGGCCGATTTCAAACGTTTTCTCAAACCCACCGACCATCAGCCTTTTCTGCCAAAGCTCCCCCATTGAAATCCGAAGATAAACATCAATATCTAAGGACTCATGGTGAGTAACAAACGGTTTTGCATTCGCTCCCCCTGCCTTGTTTTCTAAAACAGGGGTAAAAACCTCTAAAAATCCCCTCTTCTGTAAAAAATCACGCATAGAGTTCCAAAACTTTGCTTTTTTACGAAAAAGCTCCCTAAGTTCAGGGTTGAAAATAAAATCAAGGTATCTTTTTCTAAACCTCTCCTCTTTGTCTTGCAGTCCGTGCCATTTTTCCGGCAAGGGCCGGAGAGTTTTTGCCAAGATCTTATAATTTTGAGCTTCAATTGTTTTCTCTCCAGTTCTTGTAATCATCAACCTGCCTTCAACTTCAATAAAATCACCAACATCAAAATTCTCAAGAAAAAATTCATACCTCTCCGCACCGAGGTTGTCTTGTTTAAACATCACTTGGATTCTAGCCTCATCCGCCTCAAGCGTTTTATCCGGTCCGCTGTCCGAACCGTCTTCAATCTCTACGAATGTAACCTTCCCGTGCTCTCTTAAAAGTCGCATCCGACCACAAAGAACAACCTTCTGTTTTCCTTCAGAAAGCTCTTTAAAGCTCTCAAGCGCCTCTTTAATACTGTGTGTTCTATCAGTACTTGAAGGGTAAGGGTCAATACCTTTTTTTCTAAGGTTTTCCAGTTTCTTTTCCCTCTCTTTTCTAATTTTATCTATGGTAGTCATATAATAAATTTTTCTCCCGATTGAATTATTTTATCTGAGTTTCTGCCTTAAGTCAAAAGCCCAGAGCATCTTTGCCCTGGGCCTTTTTTATTACTCGCCCCAATCTTCTTCTTCTTCCGGAGCAAGCTCAAGCGTGAGAGGGTTCACCTTCACAACTTCAAGCTCAACTCCACAATCGGGGCAATCCACTATTTCCCCTTCCATCACGTCCTGAGGAAGAGGAATCTCGCCCCAACATTCAGGGGCAGTTAGTTCGAAGAGCCATGTTCCACACCTCCTTTCTACATCACTTCTGCTCAAAACGATAAAGGATAGAATCTACATCCGAAAGACCAAGAGGCTTCTCATCTGCCAAGGACTTAATGCGAGCAGTGGCTTCCTTAAGCTCTCTTTCCGAAAGCTTTAACCCCAGCTGCTCAGCTCTATCCTTTACGGCATTCCACCCGGTCAAGCGGTGAGCGATACTTATGTAGCGGGTCATGCCGAAATCCTCAGGATTTAAAATTTCATAGGTTTCCGGATTGTTAAGCAGCGCTTTAGCATGGATACCGGCTTTATGCGTAAAAGCAGTAATGCCGGTGATGTAGTTGTTAAAAGGGATGCTGATCCCCACCATCTCAGCAACCATCTTGTCCAGCGTAGAAATCATATCCAACTCATACTTCAAAACAGAAGACCGGTCCAACGAATAAAGCCGGGCAACCAGTCCTCCTAAAGGAGTGATGCCGTTTCTTTCTCCGATGCCCAGAACGCTGGTGTCAATATGTGTAGCGCCGGCTTCAAGGGCACAAAAAGAATTTGCAATAGCGCAACCCGTATCGTTGTGACCGTGAAACTCTATATCACAAGAAACAATCTCACGAATCTGGCAGGTTAAGTTATAAACCTGCAGAGGAGTCGCCACCCCAACGGTATCTGCTATCCCTACGCGGTCAACGCCGACCTCTTCCACCGTTTCGTAAATCTTCATCAAATCTCCTTTCCTGCTTCGAAAGGAGTCCTCAGAAGAAAACCGTACTTCAAACCCTTGTTCCCTGATATAGGAGGTGACCTCGAGAGCTGAATCAATTATCTCGGGAATGGACCTTTTGTAACTAAACTCTCGCAACAGAGAGGAAACACCAAAAAGAACATCAATCCCGTCCACCCCCGTTTCCATTGCTTTTTTAGCATCATCCATCCGGCAGCGCACGTGAGTAAGCACCTTCGCTCCCAACCCAAGATCAGCTATTCTTTTGCAATCCTTAAAGCTTTGGGGTGAGGCGACTGGAGAAGTAAGCTCAATGTATTCTACACCGAACTCATCAACCGCTTTCGCGATCCGCACCTTTTCCTCGGGGCTAAATTCTGCTCCTACAAACTGCTCTCCTTCCCGCAAAGTGGACTCGATAATATTAAACTCCATCTCTCTCCTTTCTTTAAAAAGAACAAAAAGAACTAAATTAACCGGAAGAAATAAAAAACCTCTTCCGGAGAAGAGGCCTTTGGCTTTGATAATTATCTTAATCTATACCAAAACATCCCCTTCTCCAAAAGAGGTCTTTTTTGACTTTTTATTTTCCCAATAATTAATATTCATTTTAGATTAGCTTGTTTTTATCATATAAAAACAATATTAAAGTGTCAACCTTGTTTACGTTTACCGGGATGAATTTACGTTTACCGGGATGATTTAAATTTACCGGGATGAATTTAAATACCGGGATGATTTAACTGAAAAGCCGGCTTTAAGCCGGCTTTTCAAGGTTTCAACTTAGCAACACTTTTCTTTTTCTTCCCCCTTTTCTTCGTCTTTTTCTTCTTCAGGCACCATTTTTAAAATACAATGTTTAGTCCTTTTAAAGGTTCTACGACCTTTTCTGTACCTTACCACACTCTTCCTGCAAATCAAACTAGAAGAAAATAAATAAGAAATTTTGTCAACTAACATCCAAAGGTAAGATTTTGCTTTTTAAAAACTCTGCCAGGACCCTTCTACCAGGAACCACTGGCCCCTCCCCCGCCCGAGCTGCCGCCGCCAAACCCGCCGAAACCACCTCCGAACCCGCCGGAGCCGCCGCCAAACCCGCCGCCTCCCGTCCACCAAGGAACATGCCCTCTCCTTTTCCCATCCTCATAGGCGCGCGAAAGCAGCCGGTCAAAAAATAAACCAAAAAGCGTAAAAAAGATAAGGGAAAATAATCCGTAATATAAAAATCCGGAAATGAAAGTTATAACCAACCCCCAAAAAGCTCCTATCACTCCTCCCAGCCACCATGATTTAGTGCGGGTTAAAATCCCACCCAACCAGATAAAAACCATCCCGCCAAAAAGAAATATTAAGAAAAGAGGTGACTCTTCAGAAGACACACTATTCTGAAAAAAAGGTGCTTCTCCCCCGCTGGCAGCCATAATTTCTTTCACTGCTTCGTTGATCCCTTCATAATACTCGCCTTTTCTGAAAGCGGGCTTCACGGCTCTATCCACAATCCAATAACTCTGAGCGTCGGTGAGAACCCCTTCTAACCCGTAACCGACCTCAATCCTGACTCTTTTTTCTTCCATAGCAACCAAAAGAAGAACCCCGTTATCTTTTTCTTTTTTCCCGATTCCCCAATCCTCGAAAAGTTTCACTGCAAAGTTTTCAATGGTATCTTCTCCCAGGTTGGGAAGAATTACAACTACAATTTCATTCGAAGTTTTTTCTTCAAACCGGTTCAATTGATTTTCCAGCTCTTCCTCCTCTCCAGAACTCAACACACCGGCATAATCATTAACGAAACCGGTCGGCTGGCCGAGCGAGTAATAGGTTAATGCTTGGCGGGCACTAAAAAGCAAGCCAACAAGAAAAACAAGCAATAATATTTTCCCAACACTCTCCCTCATAAAATAAACTTATTAGAAATCGACACTTGGAGCGCTTTCTGCGCCCGGGTTTGATTCAAAGTAAGATTTTTCTTCAAACCCCGCCGTCTCGGCAACCCACTTGGATGGAACCTTTTTAATCAAAAGATTGTAAACTCTTACAGCATTGTTGTATCTTTTCCTTTCCACACTAATTCTATTTTCAGTACCTTCAAGTTGAACCATAAGGGTCTGGACGTTTTCCGCAGACTTAAGTTCCGGATAATTTTCCATCACAACAAGCAGACGGGAAAAAGCACCTTCCAGTTCGCTTGCAGCTTCTGCTTTTTCGGATACACTCGAAGCGTTCCCATAACGAGTTCTAGCTTCAGCTAAAGCATTGAATATCTCTTGCTCCTGTTCCATAATGCCCTTCACCGATTGGACAAGGTTGGGAATGAGATCATATCTTCTTTGATATTGAGTTTCTACTTGGGCCCACTTGTTTACTACCTCCTCGTTAAGAGAAATCAACTTGTTGTAAGTGCTCCACGAATAAACCCCGGCCAAAAGCAAAAAGCCGAGCAATACCAACCCCAATACATTTAATGTTTTCATTTTCTTAAAATTAAATGATAATCCCTTACATTATACTAAACTCCAATCATTCCGCCAATCTCTTAAAGGTTTTTATCTCCTCTTTTTGAGACTCTTCCTTCTCCTTAAAAGCAGGAGTTTCCAGAATAAAAGGAAGGTGTCTTGTGCGCTCATCCTTTAAAAAATACTTAAATACTTTTTCTCCCATTGCACCCTTTCCTATATTCTCATGCTTGTCATTACGGGAAGCAAGCTTGGTTTTGGAATCATTAGCGTGGATTACTACAAGTTTTTCCAAACCAATTTTATTTTCTATCTCGCCGAGAAGTTTTTTAAAAACTTCTTTTCTGCCCAAGTCATAGCCTGCTTCGTACAGATGAGCGGTATCCAAACAAAACTTCAAATTAGAGGAATCAATTCTTCTAAAAATCTGTGCCATCCATTCAATCTTAGCTTGGGCCGTATTCTCCACGATAAGAGAAACTTCGGGAGGAATGTTTTCTAAAACTTTTTTTATCCCCCTGATTAAAAGCTCGAAATCCTCTCCGCTGGGATGGAAAATAACTCCGCAGGCATTTATCCCTTGCGCGGTTTCAAGATCATCCAAAAGAGAAGTTATTGATTTATCCCTGACACTTTTCTTTTTGTTCCCTAAGCTAATTAAATACTTGGCATGCACGAAAACGGGAGACACTCCACTCTCTTTACATAACTTTTTAAATTTTTCCCGGTCCTCCGTGCTAACTTTTGGCCGCCTCCAACTTCGCGGAGAGGTAGAAAATATTTGCAGAGTATTCCCGCAAAGAGAAGCCACCCTTTGAGGCGCTTTCCATATCCCACCCGAAATGGAAACGTGGGCTCCTACCTTTATTTTCCCGTTTTTTTTGCATTCCATAACACTGTTCCTTAAAAGAATTTAACCCCTAAAAACAAGCGCTTTTAGCACACTAAAATAGTTTGCTTAACGCTTGCCTCGCCCAAGCTGCAAAAACCGCGTTGATGAAAAGCTTGAATGGTTTTATCTTTTTAGTTTTTTTACAAACCAAATTAAGATTTTGACCGCAATAAAGGCGAAAAGGCCTAAGCTGCCGACCCAGAGAATAAGAACAGGCAGCGCGAATATAAACTTAATAACAAAGTTTGCATAATTACTCAATCCAGAAAGCATTCCTTTAAAGGACTTTTTAACCATGAAAAGCGGTCTCCAGCGAACACCCAGCACCTCAACTTCCGCCTCCGAAGTAAGCGACACCCTTATCGTTGCCATCTCCACCTGGTTGGAAAGATACTTGAGTCGCCCCTCCATTCTTTCAATCCTGCCTCGCACGTTGGATAAATGACTAGTTACCTTCAATATATCCTCCATATCTTCTGCTTCCTCCAACAGCCGGAGGTACTGTTCTTCTTCCGCTTTGAGGTTTTTAAGGCGTGCTTCAAGATCCGTAAACTCCTCCGTTACATCCCGTGTGCGCTCCTCTTCATTCTCCACATCAAGCGCCAACTCTTTTATCCTTTCCATCGCTTCACTGAACTTATCCGCCGGAATCTTGATAGTAACCGTTCCCCTCTTAACCCCTTCCGTAACTTCCTGAACCTGAGAATAAGAAACAAAACCGTCAAGCTCTAAGGCAACGTTTCTTATCCGGCCCGCCGTTTCTTCCGCCTTTTTTACCAAAAGAGACAAGGACCCGTTTTTTACTACTTTTCTTTGAGCAGAATCCTCTTCCTCAACCGTTTCGCCCAACCCCTCCGCTTGCTCTCTATTACCGCTGCTTGGAACATCACTCAAGGGAGTCAAAGAAGGTGTTTGAGGATAAGACAAACTTTTACCACTTTCTCCACTTAAAAGGGAATAATAACCTCCTCTTCCTCCCGGCAACGCGGAGGAAAAAAGAGTCCCTGCTGCCCCGGCTCCCGTAAGAAAAATAAAAAGAAGGCCCAAACAAGCTAAACCGTAAAGAATAAACTTTTTAATCTTCATGTAGTTCATTTAATTTAAATTTATTAAATTTTTAACCACTTGACCTTTCCGCCCCATTAATTTTAATAATTTTATTCCTTTTCTTCCCGCCTTTAATTATTCTAACGCTGCCTCTGCCTAAGTCAAAATAACGAGAGAGCAGTCGACAAACTGCCTTGTTTGCTTCATTGTCTTGAGCCCTCTCCTTGACATGAACTTCGAACTCATCATCTGCTTTTTTAAAAACTCTTTTTTCACCTGACTCAGGAAAAACTTTTACCTTGATAAGCATTTTTTTAAAGTTAATCTGTTTCCGCGCGTACTTCTTTTTCTTCCCCAAAGTACCATCCTAAAACTTCCCTGGCCACAACCAACGCGGTCTTCTCCTCGCCAGGCACTTTTTCTACCATTACCGTAAGTACTATTTCCGGGTCCTCGTAAGGGGCAAATACAGTTACCCAGTTGTTATACACCTCGTCTCTGCCGGTTTGAGCGGTCCCCGTCTTCGCACCGGCTTCAACGGGTAATGTGCTGAGCCGGACCGCAGTTCCGCTGGTCACCGCACCTCTCATTCCTTCCTTTATCGCCTCCAAATATTCTTCATTTATAAAATTCTCCCTTGCAACCTCCGGTTCAATTTTTTCCATAACATTTCTGTTCTCATCAACTATTTCTTTTACCAACCGGGGTTTCATAAGCTTGCCTTGGTTGACCAAAGAAGAAAAAGAAGAAACCACCTGCAGCGGAGTCACGGAAAGATAGCCCTGGCCGATAGAAAGATTATAGGTGTCCCCCGGCACCCAAATCTCGCTTTCTTCTTCTTGAAAATTGTTCTTCTTCCATTCAGGATCAGGAATCAACCCTGCTCTTTCACCGGGCAGATCCACCCCTGTTTTTTCTCCCCACCCGAAAAGATTAAGATACTTCTTAATTTTTTGCACTCCCAGCCCTTCAAAATCCCTGTATCCGCCCCCCAAAATGTAAAAATAAACGTTGCACGACTCGGCAATCGCTCTTCTCAAGCTAATCGGTCCGTGAATAGTCCAGTCCTTATAGTAAAATGGCTTATCCGGGAACCACGGGTTCTCCACTTTAATCTCCCCCTTGCAGTTAATAACATCATCCGGCAGCACAATCCCCTCCGTCAGCGCAGCTGCAGCAATCAAAGGTTTGATTGTAGACCCGCAAGCATAACTTCCGGAAACTACCCTGTTCCAAAAAGGAAAATTTGCTGACTCTCTTGTTTTTTCCCACTCCTCTGTGTCTATCTCATGAGAAAACATATTATTGTCAAAGCTGGGCAGAGAGACAAGAGACAAAACCCCGCCTGTCTTTGGATCCATAGCTACTACCACACCCCCCTCTGCCTCGAACTCATCTATAGTATCCCCCAAAACATCCGAAGCTTTTTCTTGCAGCTTACTGTCAACCCACAAAACTAAACTTTTCCCCGGTTCTGCCTCTGATTTTTTATAACGGGACAGTTCCTCCGAAAGAGCATTCTTTTTAATTACAACTTCTTCTTTCTGCCCCCGCAACAAATCTTCGTATTCTTTCTCCAACCCAACTCGGCCCACATAATCAAGAGAAGAGTGAGGAGAAGAAGAATCAATCCGGCCGGCTCTTCTCAAGTAACCGATAATGTGAGCAAAATAAGGGCCGGAAACATAGTCGCGCACAATATTTTCTTTAAGATAAAACCCGGTCAGGTTTTCAGCCACGGAGCGAAGAGATATCACCTCCTCGTGAGACAGCCCTTCTTTTATTAAAACCCTTTCCGAATCACTTTCTTCGATTTCTTTTTTAAATTCAGCAATAGATTTTTCAAGATTGATAATCTCCAAAACCTCCTTTAAAAGCTCATCAACCTCTTCTTCTTTTGCAGGTAAATCTTTTTTATAGCAAACAAAATCAAAAGAAGTGGAATTAAAGACAAGCT
This sequence comes from uncultured Candidatus Saccharibacteria bacterium, assembly GCA_964401285.1. Lineage (GTDB taxonomy): Bacteria > Patescibacteriota > Minisyncoccia > Minisyncoccales > CAYTKG01 > CAYLVJ01. The sequence goes on from CAYNXY010000006.1 coordinate 40,221, forward strand.
GGCGAAAATTTCTGTCATAGATCACTCCCCTGTCAGTCGGGCCGTAATATATTCTTTCATAATTTCCTCTTGCTGCTCCCGAAAGTTCATCGCCCCTCACTATTTGAAGCCAAAAACTTTTACCCGCCAGCAAAAAAGTAACGATTACAAATATCAAAAAGAAAGTATAAAACACATAAGAACGGAGTGGAACTTCAAATTTTTTCCGTCCGAAAAACTTTTTCCGCTGAGCTAAAGAATCAAGTAAAACCTCCTGGGGGAAAACCTCCCTGGAGTTCCGGTTCACACTTCCTTTTTTAAATTTATCTTTTTTTAAAAAATCGAACATAAAGTAGATAGAAAAAAACTGATAACAAAGTTCCCGCAAGAACAGTAATAATCTTTTGTGGGACCACAAAAACAAAACTACCGCCTTTCAAAAACTTTACCACTTCAAACGCTTGGTAGTAAAACAAGAAGGAAATAAGAGAAAGAGGGAAAAAGATGACAATATTTTTCTCTCGGATTGCACCTCCCAAGAATTTCAAAAAAAACACCGTAAAAGCGACTATAGAAAAAACAAGAGGCCAGGAAAAAGTATTTATTGAAAAAATAAAAAAGGCAGTAAGCGCTGCCTTGAAAAGATTAACAAGATGATTCTCTTTCCTAAAATAGACATCCGCCAACACAAAGGATAGAAGAATGTTTACTCCTTTTCCCCCCAAAAAAGAAAATGAAAAAAAGCTGCCTTGAAGAACGCTCAAAACCCCGCTTATCATCACAAAAAGAAATAAGTTCCAGATACTTTTTTTGGACTTATCTTTCATAATTCTTAATAATCAGTAACCACAAATACGAACATCAGCTCCTGAAGAGGAGCAGCGGATCGAATCTTCGCCTCTTTGTAGGCCTTCACATCAGATTTTACCACCTCTTTAATTTCTCCAACCAAGACTCCTGCCGGCATGTTTTTATTTAGTCCCGCCGTAAAAACCATGTCTTTCTTCCTAATCTCTTCTTCGGGGGGAACGAGAGTCAGAAGCAAAGAAAGAGATCCTTGCCCTTCCGTTTCAGCTGTCACTTCTTTTTCTCCAAAATAAACAGCCGTCATTTCACCTTCGGCGGTTATAAGCTTAACTTGCGAATAATTATCGAAAACCTCCACCACCTTCCCCACTAAATTCTCCTCCTCGTCCACTACTACCATCCCTTCCTTTAGTTCATCCGCACCTTTATTTATTAAAATTAAATCCTCGGGAACATTCCTCGCAATCACTTTGGCAAAGACAAACTGGTAACCCCTCCTATCTTCAAGGTTTAACATTTCTCTCAGAGATTTGTTTTCCTTGCGCAAGGGTAAAAGCGAAGCGATCTCCTGCTTAAGTTTTCTGTTTTCTTTTCTAAGTGCTTCGTTTTCCTTTTTAACCTTTTTGACATTTCCAAAAACATTCAACAGAGAAAATGTTTCTTCTCCAATTTGGGAAAGATAAAAAGAAGGTTTTTCGATCAACCCGTAGAAAGAGTTTTCCACTTTTTTGCCAAAAGCCAAAAAACTAGCAAGAATCAAAAACAGGAAGAATGAAACTAGAAACTGTTTACTCATTAGTCCATTATAAATGATTAAAAGAAAATAAAAAGGCGCTTAGGCGGCGGCTACCTACTCTCGCGGATACGTCCATAAAGGACTACCACTACCATCGGCCTCGGACCATTTCACTTCCGAGTTCGGAATGGGATCGGGTGGGACAAGTCCAGTATAGCCGCCATCTAAGCGCCTCTTTGAAAATAGCAAGGTTTCAAAAACTTTCTAACTATGCTGAGAGTAATTAAAAGAAGCCAGCTTCCCGAGTTGGAAGACCAACGGTCTGCGATCCAATAAATTATGAATATTAGTAGCGCTCGGCTGAACACGTTGCCGTGCTTACACCTGCGCCCTATCAACCTCATCATCTATGAGGATTCTAAGTCCCATTAAGGGACAGAGTCTTAATCTCAGGGTGGGCTTCGTGCTTAGATGCTTTCAGCTCTTATCCCTTCCCAACTTAGCTACCCAGCAATGCTCTTGGCAGCACAACTGGTACACCAGAGGTTAGTCCCTCCTGATCCTCTCGTACTGAGGAGAGATCCCTTCAAGACTCAACGCTTGCGGCAGATAAGGACCAACCTGTCTTACGACGGTCTGAACCCAGCTCGCGTACCACTTTAATTGGCGAACAGCCAAACCCTTGGGAGCCTCTTCACCCCCAGGATGTGATAAGCCGACATCGAGGTGTCGAACCGGGCCGTCGATATGAACTCTCGGGCCCGACCAACCTGTTATCCCTAGAGTAACTTTTATCTGATGTCTTCGGCGTTTCTACAAACATTTCTTTCAGTTCCCGAAGGAACTGAAAGAGCACCATCGGTTCACTAAGCCCTGGTTTCCCACCTGCTCGACATATACGTCTCGCAGTTAAGCCAGCTTATCCCTTTACAGGACCACTCCGATCTCCATCCGGAGCTAGCTGACCTTCGGGCGACTCCGGTACTCTTTTGGAGTCGAGCGCCCCACTCAAACTGCCCAGCACCCACTGTCCCAGGCATGGCCTGGTTAGACCTACCACCCCGTAAGATGGGTATTTCACTGGTGGCTCCGCCCAGCCCGAAAGCTAGACATCAACGCCTCCCCACTATTCTACGCATACGAGCTAATAAGCCAATAGGAACCTACAGTAAAGCTTCTAGGGTCTTTCTGTCTTACCGCAAGTAACCGGCGTCTTGACCGGTCTCGCAATTTCACCGAGCTGCTCCTGGAGACAGTCCCCCAGTCGTGAAGCCCTTCATTCAGGCCGGAACTTACCCGGCAAGGGACTACGCTACCTTTGGACCCTCAAGGTTAGGGCCGACGTTTACCCACGGCTTCACTCAGCCAGCATAACACTGCCGAGATTAACACGCAGGCACTGGTCAGGCTTCAGCCCCTATACATCCTCTTTCGAGTTTAGCAGGGACCTGTGTTTTTGGTAAACAGTCGCCAGGGGATCTTTTGTTGCAGCCCCGCTAGGCGGGGCAGGCCTTATCCCGAAGTTACGGCCGCTTTTTTGCCGAGTTCCTTCAGGAGCTTTCACTCGTTGGCCTT